>MHZX01000029.1:0-810 GCA_001828935.1 Rhodocyclales bacterium RIFCSPLOWO2_02_FULL_63_24 | reverse complement strand
GTTGCCCTTGTCGCAAGTCTGACAATCTGCGATAAGACTTAGCCCGATAACAGTTCGCGGGCAAATAGATCAACCTATCGACCGACTGTTCATAGAAACGCCGGAACGCCAACATTGACTTTTGGGTGGCGCACGCCATGAGCCGGCCGGTCCGCAGAATTGTCCGGAATCTTCGATTTGAGAGCGGAGTTACCAGCCGCTGCGCGGAAGGATATAGTTATGGTCTTGTTTCAGCCAACATTACCGCAAGCTCACGGTTGCCGAAGCCAATCAGTTTCTGGTTGTTCCCAAGCGGGCAATTTCCGCCATGGACTGGCGACCGGGCTTGTCTAAGAAGGACGTTCAATGGTGGAAGTGGGATGCCGCGCTATTGGTCAGGGGAAGTGTGCCAGAGGGTGCGCGCATAGTCCTGCAATGGCGGCCTGCCGTTGGCTCCGCTTCGGACAAGATGAATCTCACGCTGCTTTTTCGCGAGCAACGCATCTATGGCATTGATTTCGACGATGTCGGACGCCATACCAACAAAATTGGTGCCGGGCGACCGTACCACCGCAAAATGATCACTACACCTGCTCATGAACACACCTGGTCGGAAGAAGGCTACGGCTATGCCGAACCGCTTGGCCCTACCTCCGGTTTGCCAGCAGACCTTTTTGGCATTTTCTGCAACAAAACAAACCTCACCGTGGATGGTGGATTTCTACCCCCACCCAGTCAGCAACTCACATTGGGGCTCATATGAACTGCGCAAACCTTCTGGAAAATTTGGGTTTTGACTGTGCGCAACGCGGCAATGGAGCATTGCGCCTA
>MHZX01000028.1 GCA_001828935.1 Rhodocyclales bacterium RIFCSPLOWO2_02_FULL_63_24 | reverse complement strand
TACGCAGCGAACTGCTGGGCGATACGGAACTGCGGCAGCGCTTCCTGCACGATCTGGACGACATGCAGGACCTGCTCGGCGGCGCGCTGGATTTCCTGCAAGGCAAGGCGGTCGAGGAAGCCATGCAGCCGATCGACCTGGTGGCCATGGCCGAAAGTCTGGCCGATGACTTCAACGAAGCGGGAGGAATCGTGACGCTGCGGGAACCGCAGTCCTTGCGCGTTGTCGCCCGTCCGCGGGCCTTGCGCCGCGCCTTTGCCAACCTGATCGACAATGCCCTCAAATACGGCGGGCGCGCCGATGTCAGCTTGTCCGCCGCGAACGGCGAACTGCTCATCGCCATCGCCGACGCCGGGCCGGGTTTGCCGGAAGGCGAACTGGAGCGCGTGTTCGAGCCCTTTTATCGAATCGAGACATCGCGCAACCGCGGCACCGGCGGCGTCGGCCTCGGTCTGGCCATCGTCCGCCAGATCGCCCGCAGCCACGGCGGTACCGTGTCGCTGGAGAATCGTGTCGAAGGAGGTTTGCGCGCCGTATTGCGTTTGCCGCTCGTCGACTAAGCGGATATCGCCGTTCCCCCAGCGCCGACTCTTGTTGCTCGGTCGTCACCCCGCCGGCAGGGTCAGCCAGGCCTCCAGGCCGCCCGCCGACCGGGGACCGATGTCTATTTGCCAGCCATGGATATCTGCCAACTGGCGCACGATGGCCAGCCCCAATCCAGCGCCTCCGGTAGCTGGACTGCGAGAAGTCTCGACCCGATGAAACGGCTGAAACACCGCGCTCATCTGTTCCGCCGGAATACCTGGCCCACGATCCAGGACACCGATGCGGACCGCCTTTCCGGCCTGTTCAAGCACCAGTTCCACGGGCTGATCGCCGCCATAGCGCAGCGCATTGTCGAGCAGGTTGCCGATCACCCGCCGCAGCGCCGACGGCGGCGCCAGAAGCTCGCAGGGGTGCGGTGCGATCCTCGCTTGCACCCGGCCATCCGGCACACCGGCCCCGATGTCGATGAGCAAGGCCGGCAAGTCGATCTCCATCGCCGATTCCCGATCCATGCCGTGCGCCAGATCGAGTATCTGTCCGATCAGCCGGTCCATTTCCTCGATGTCATTTTCCAGCCGGGCAATCAGCATGGGCGTCGGCTTTTCCTCCAGCAAGGCCAGGGCCAGGCGCATTCGTGCCAAAGGTGTGCGCAGATCGTGAGAAACCCCGGCCAGCAGCGTGGTGCGTGCCGCCAGTAGCTCCCGCACCTGGCTCGCCATTTCATTGAAGCGGCGCGCCAGGTGCGCCAGTTCGCGCGGTCCGGTCTCGGGCAGCAGTTCCGGGACATCGCCGCGGCCGACATCGGCGACGGCCTTTTCAAGACGTGTCAGCGGCTCCACGGTACGCCGCGCCAGCCAGATGGCCGCGAGCATGGCCAGTATCAGGCCGATGACCGCTGAGATCAGCAGGGTGCGAATCGGCTGGGCGCCGACGCGCGATTCGGGAAAGCCGACCGCAATGGTGGTCTCGCCGGAGGGCAGCGCGATCCAGTACCAGGTTTTCCCTTCAATGATTTCGCGCGACAGATGCCGCATGCGGCCGGTTCTTTCCGCCAGGGTGGTCTCCAGTATTTGCACGTAAGGATTGTGCAACTCGTCGGCGCCGGCGCGCGGAGCCTCGGCGCGCAGGGCCAGCAGATGCCTTTGTGCCAGCTCTCGTTCGAAATCCGGGCGGGTCTCCGGCGGCAGCTCGTTCCAGGTCTGGGCCGACAGCAGTATCAGGCCCGCCAGGTCGTCGGCCGAACGGTGCGCCACCGGCACCATCAGGAACCAGACCACGGTCGCCGCCATCAGCAACTCGAAAACAATGAATACCAGGCCCAACAACAGCGCATTTTGCTCGGCAAGGCTGGTGTGTTTCCCCCGTCGGCCGATTTTCATGTCTGTTCGCCGCGCGGATTGAACAAATAGCCTTCGCCGCGAATCGTGCGCACGAAAACCGGTGCCGCGGGATCAATCTCGATCTTGCGCCGCAGTCGAGTCACGCGGATATCGATGCTGCGATCGAACGGATCGCGTTCGTAGCCTTTCAACTGGCTCACCAGGGTGTCGCGCGAGAGCACGCGGTTGGGGCGCTCGACAAAGACGCGCAGCAGATCGAATTCGGCACCGGTCAGGCGCACCTCGACGCCGTCGCGCAGCAGTCGATGAGCGGCGAGATCGAGCTGGAAGGGTCCGAAACGCGGCAGCAGCGAAGGGCTCTCCGGCTCCGCCGCTACCACTCGGCGGCGCCTCAGCAGCGCGCGCAGACGGGCCAGCAGCTCGCGCGGACCGAAAGGCTTGGCCAGGTAATCGTCCGCGCCCACCTCGAGGCCGATCACACGGTCGATCTCCTCGCCCCGAGCCGACAGCATAAGGATCGGCACATCGGAATGGGTTCGCAGTTCGCGGGCCAGGCTCAGGCCATCCTCGCCGGGCAGCATCAGATCGAGCACGATGGCGCCCGGCATGCCGGCCAGCAGCGCGCGCCGCATTGCGGCGCCATCCCCTACCGTCTCGACCACCATGCCATTGGCGGTCAGATAGTCGGAAAGCAATTCGCGCAGCGCCGGATCGTCATCGACGACCAGGACGCGCTCGACGGGGGATGAAGTCATACGCCGAGTGTAGCGCAAGCGATGGGCGCGCCAGCGCCATGGAAACAGTCGGATACACACCGGAAAGAACGGGAAACGCATCGATGCCGTAAAGATATGGCGCTGTTACGGCTCACGACGATGATGCTTACACCGAAGTTCGTTTCCAGGATTGCAGATCGCGGCGCCGTCGGCAGGCAACATTCAACCACAGGAGAAGATGATGAGAGCAGCACAGTATCTCAAGGCCGGCGTAATCGGCATCGCCCTGCTATGCGCAGGCAGTGTTCTGGCGGAGGATTTGCCTTTGCCGACGGATCCCGCGCAACAGCGCGAGAAGATACGCGAGCAAATGCAGGAGCGCGTGCGCAGCATGACGCCGGAGGAACAGAAACTCATGCGCGAAACCCGATCCGAAGGACGTGATCGCATGGCGAACCAGCAAGCCGAGGGAACGCGCCAGCGCAGCCGGGACGGCAGCGAACAGGGCAGCGGCTACGGGCAAGGCTACGAGTCGCGTCGGGGTGACGGCAGTGGCGGTGGCGGCGGGCGCGGCATGGGCGGCGCCGGGCGCGGGCGCTGAGCGCTGAATGCCATGAGCATGTTCAGGCATTGGCTGATTTATATGGCGGTCGCCGGCGGCATTCCGGCGGCGGCCCAAGCAGCGGATTTCACCGACGGTGCCGCCCGATGAGACCGGGAAAGGCATTGCGTTTGCTGTCGCGGTGTTATGGCGAAAATTCACTGCTCAAGCGCCGCGGCTTCATATTTCTGTGCAGCCACATGCGCGCGCGAACGACGCTGTTGAGCCACATCGTCGGCAGCCACCGCTCGGTCTGCGGCTATGCCGAGCTGCACCAGAAGCTGCGCGGCTGGCCGGACCTGGTGGAACTGTGCGCCAAGGCCGAGGATGCCAGCGGCAAGACCGCGGCCCACCACTACGTACTGGACAAGATCGTGCACAACCTGCCCATCCGGCAGAGCATCCTCGACCGCGACGATACGTCATTGATCATCATGGTGCGCGATCCGCTGCAAACCATCAGGAGCATTCTGGAGATCAAGGCAGGAGGCATCGACGACCTGGAGGGCGCTTGCGACTACTACGCTGCTCGGCTCGTCGCCCTGCGCGAGCTGATCGGCCGCCGCCGGGGTCGGGTTTTCTATCTGGATTCCGAGGCGCTGCTTGAAAGGACGGCCGTCACGCTCTCGGCTCTGAGCCACCATTTGGCCATCGATCCGGAACTCTCGGAAAATTATCGACTGTTCAAACACACCGGGAAACCCAAGCACGGCGACATGTCGGAGAACATCCGGGCGGGCCGGATCGTCCATGGCCAGACATAAGGGCGTCGTAGTCTGGCTTACGGGACTGTCGACTTTGTTGCATTTCGACTTCGCACGAACCGATGAATGACCCGAACCGGAAATTCAATCTTGAAGCCTGCCCAAGCATCGATCCAACTCATCTACCACAAAGAAGGATGTACCCAATGAGATCCACCCTTATGACAAGTATCGCGACCCTGGGCATGGCTTTGCTGATGCTTGCCTCTACCCCCGCCGCAGCGGAGGAAGACATGCCGGTCACTCCAAGTGCTGGCCTGCATGGCAGCGTCGGCATTGGAGTGGGCACCAGGCCCGAGTATGAAGGTGCGAAGGACCAGAAGACGCGACTCATGCCGAACATCAATCTCTTTTATGGCGACACCTTCTTTCTCACCGGCATGAAGGCGGGCGCGAATCTGTTGAAGTACCAGACGGCGCAGGAAGTGAGCATTAGCGCCGGGCCGCTGCTGGCCCTGCGCCGCGGCCGCGACCAGGGCGATGACGCTGCGCTGAACGGCTTGGGGAATATCGATCGGGCGCTTGACGCAGGCGGTTTTGTCCGCTTCCGCAAACAGGGCTGGCAAGCGTCCATCGATGTCAGACAGAACCTCACCGACACCGACCAGGGCGCGACGGTGAATTTCTCCGCCGATCACGGCATGCGGGTTTCCGAGAAGCTGCGCCTGCGTACCAGCCTCGACACCACCTGGGCGTCATCGGACTACATGAAAACCTTCTTCGGCATCGACGCACTGCAATCGGCGCAATCGGGCATCGCCCAGTTTGAAGCGGGTTCCGGCTTCAAACATGTCGGCGTCAATCTCATGGCCGACTATTCGATAAACCGCGAGTGGGCGGGCTTTGCCACGTTGCGTTACAGGCGATTGCTGGGCGATGCGGCCGACAGCCCCATCGTGGCGAATCTCGGGGCCAGAGATCAGGTCACGGCCAATATCGGCATCAAATACCGTTTCTGAGCGGCAATGTCTCGAATAAAGGATATCGCATGAACCACAAGCTCTCCCGCTTTGCCCTGTATGCCGTCGCCGCCGTCGCCCTGGTTTTCGGCCTGGCCACTATCGTCTCCGGTGGCCAGGTACTGTTCGGCAGCGAGGCGGCGCGCGAAGCAGCGGGCCACTATCTGCCTTTCGTCGTCTGGTTCAACTTCCTCGCCGGATTCGCCTACGTCGCGGCGGCGATCGGTCTGGCAACCAGGCAAGCCTGGGCGGCGCACTTGGCGCTGGTCATTACCGTCGCCACGGGCCTGGTGTTCTTCTACTTCGGCCTGTTCGTCCTGAGTGGCGCGAGGTTCGAAATGCGCACCGTCGGCGCGATGACGCTGCGCACGGTACTCTGGGCCGGCATCGCCTGGTTTGCCCGCCGCCAGGTCGGCGCGCGCAGCGTTCGCTGAATGATCGTCCCGCCAACGACAAGCAGGTCAAGGAGAGAGTCATGCCCGCCGACGTTATGGATTTCGGTACCGAGGAGAGCCTCCAATCGATCCCGGTGCCTGCTCTTGCCGAAGATGAAGAGCAGATCGGCCGGCAGCTGAAACGACGCGACCGAAAGGCCTTGCTGGGCTATGGGCTGTCCGCCTTTGTGGTGATCGTGATCGACGAGGCGGCCGCCTTCCATTTCGACATGGCGGAGCGCTTCGGCATTGCTCCCATTCTCGCCAGGAGAGCGCTCTACTTGGTGCTCACCACTGCGCTTTGGGCGGCCTTGCTGCGCGCCAACCGACGTCTGGTATCGAAAACGATGCACGACAAGCAGGCAAGCTACGAGTCGGTGTTGCTCGCCTACGACAACGCTCTGGGTCTGAAAGATGCCTATACCGGCGGATATGGGCGGCGGGTGGCATTCTATGCCGATGGCAGTGCGAGTGCCATGGACTTTCCGCACGCGGAAGTCAACGCCGCCAGGGAAGCCGCATTGCTTCACGATATTGGCAAGATTGGCATTTCCGATGCCATCCTCACCAAGCCCGGTGAACTTACGACGGAGGAAATCGGCGCCATCCTGGAGCATCCCGCCATGGGTGCCGGGATCGTTGAATCCATCCCGCTCCTCGCTCACCACTCCCCAGCCGTGCGCCACCTCCACGAACGCTTCGACGGCGGCGGCTATCCCGACGGCCTGCATGGTCACCACATTCCGCTGGCGGCGCGGATCATCGCGGTGGCGGACGTACTGGATGCCCTCAACAGCGACCGGAGCTATCGCGGCTCCATGCCGCTTGACGCCGCCGTGACGGAAGTCAGCAATGTCTCGGGCAAGCTGTTCGATCCAGAGATAGTTGGTGTGGTCACCGACCAATCCGTCTTGCATGTCCTGAGAAACACACCGACAGACTATCCGTCAACACACAACGACAGGAGCAATTGATGAAAGCAATACGGAATTCCGGATTCGGCACAGTCGACATCACCATGCTCGATACCGATAGCACCCTTGCGAAAGAGCCGCGCCGGGTTGGCGGTTGTGGTCAAGGGGTAACGGAGTCTCCCGTTGAGCATACGGGGACCTGAGATGATGAACGTCGACGAAGCAGACCATTTCCTTACCGAAGATCTGGCGAAGTGGCTCAAGGTCACCCGCGAATATTTGTTCGGACCGATGCCGGGTGCCGGCAGTAGCCGGGATGCCGTTTCGCTTTTGCCTGAAGGAAAACGATTCAGTCCGAGTTTGCGAAGCGCGCCAGTGCGGTGGACGGAGATCGCAGAGGAAACTTTGCCTCACCCTGCGTCCCAGACCCACAGTACCCGAGCCGTGCTGCTGTCGTGGGCATTCCGAGCGTTGTTGCACCTTCTACGGCGTGCCACACAAGACGAGAAAGCCCCGCTGGCAGCGCTCGAAAGCGCGTTCTATTTTCACGTGTCGTTTATGGCCAAGCATCCCACTGTGTCCAGGACGATCCTGGCCAGGTATTCGCAAACCAGGGATGTTCGCGTTCGCGCACGCATTGAGGCCGCCATCGGACACTACGAATCGCGCCTGGCCCGGTTGTTCTGCAAGGCCAAACACCAAGGTCTTGTCAGGTCCACTGTCGACGTAGAAACCGCGGCCAGTGTTTTTGTCGGAATGATCCAGGGCCTGATGCTGAGAATGAATGCCGACCTCATTCGGCCGGGAATGCTCTTGCGGGATGCGGCAACGACCTTCCCTGTCTACCTTGACGGAATTTGCGTTGCGCCGGCGCCGGTTCGCGGTGCCGCTTTCAGTTGAACCCATTCAGGAAAGTAGAGGAAACGATATGAGATTCGACCGAAGTATGGCCAGGAGCGGCGGCCGTCGCACGACGTGGGCATGGCTGCTTGCACTGGGCTGCGCGTTGGCCCCGCTTGCGAGTCTGGCGGCGAAGCCGCTGGCCCTGCAGGGCATCATGAAGGACATGGGCAGGAACATGCAGGTTATCGTCGACGGCCTGTCACGGGAGGACTACGCCATGGTCGAAAAAGCGGCGCTCGCGATCGCCGATCATCCACAGCCGCCGGCAGGCGAAAAAATGCGAATCATGGGCTTTGTCGGCAGCAACGCGCGCCGCTTCAAGGCTTTCGACGGCGAAACCTACGACAACGCGACGGCGCTGGCCAAGACGTCGAAAAGCGGCAACGGCGAAGATGCCATCGCCTCCTTCCAGAAACTCCAGTCTTCCTGCCTGGCTTGTCATCAGGCGTTCCGCAAGCCGTTCATCGACCACTTCTACGGGAAAGCGGAAGTCCGCTAGTCTGAGAGCCTGTGAATCTTTCGCCCACGTGGCTGGATAGCCACGCAAACGCTGTGGCCGCCGCCGCGCGGGGCGCAATATGTCTTTCGCACTGTTTATCTCGCTATTGACTGCTCATTTGTCGAATTCCAGCGCTATTCCCACCTTCAAACCAACAGTCCGGAAAGTATGGACGTTCCTGTCCCTATCCCGATCAAGTCGGGCGCCAGGCTGACCATGCGCATCAGGTTGTGC
>MHZX01000027.1:12295-62612 GCA_001828935.1 Rhodocyclales bacterium RIFCSPLOWO2_02_FULL_63_24 | reverse complement strand
GGTGGTGGAGGGAAGGGGCGTAGCCGAGGGGAATGCTGGAGAGGCTCCTGCGGAACGGACACAGAGCCGAGAAACCGCATCGACGGGACTCGACCCGCGCTGCTCAGCTTCAGGGCGGCGGCCCTGGCCGGCAGATCCGCGTGGCTACGTATCATTCCGGCGCTTTGGTTGCCGTAGGGCGACGCGCATCGGGATACTTGCGCGGCCGACCGGGCCCGCGTTTCTGGTCCGGGACAGGGTCGGGCTCCGCCTTCTCAATCCCGCGCTGTGCGTCAAGGAAGGCTGCAAGATCGGCCAAAAGTACAATTGGTTTTCGTCCGATCTTCACAACCCGTATCGGAACAATGCCAATTGAATGCTGATTGTAAGCGGTCTGCTTCGAGATAGACAGTGCCGACGCGACTTCAGTGCGGAATGCCGAGCGCGCCAGGCCAGCGCTGCTCGAGAATTGCCAACATTCCTTGACAACTTACACCACTGGCCACCGCGTCGCTCGCTAAAAATTAGGATCGACACGAAAAGTACGCTCTTAAACTAGCGCCCGGAACTAGCGAAAAGCACGTGTTTTGCTATGTTATTCACCGAGGGGTCGCCAATCTGACCTCCGTAGCCAGCACACTACCAGCACACTCAGCACAGTAAATGGCGGTATATCGGAGTAACTCGCGGTAAGCGAGAAGTGGCCAATGTAGAAACAAAAAACTCCCGCAGAGCTTTGTGCTGTGCGGGAGTTCGTTGTTCTGGCGGAGACGCAGGGATTCGAACCCTGGATCCAGGTTTTGCCCAGATGCGCCCTTAGAAGGGGCGCAAATTATGTTCTTCTGAAGCCAGTATTGACGCGGCTTGACGGGTGATCTACCATCTCCAAAATCAATAACGGGGACAAAACGGGGACACTTGGACATGGCGACACTCACTCAAAGGGCGTCCGGCTGGTGGCAGGCAAAAGTCAGAAAACGGGGCTTTCCGGCAGAGTCTAAATCATTCAGGACGAAGACCGAGGCGGAGGCCTGGGCGCTTCAGGTCGAGGCCAGCATGGCGCAGGGCGGCTTTGTTTCGTCCAGCCTGGCGGAGCGGACGACACTCAAAGACCTCGCGAAGCAATTCAAAGAAGATTTCGCGCCGGAGCATTACAGGGGCGAAGCTTGGGAACGAAAATTGAGCCAACTGGTTTCCAGGCTTGGCAGCTATTCCCTTGCGGCAATCACGCCCACGGTGATAGGCAAGAAATACAGGGACGAGCGTCTCAAGGACAAGGATTCGCGCTACAAGAAGGATCCGGCCACGGCGCCGTGCGTGTCGCCAGCGACCGTCAAGGGTGAAATCGATCTGCTGTCCAAGATGCTCGATGTCGCCGTCAAGGAATTTGGCATTGCCCTGCCGGCCGGGAATCCTGTGGCCAATGTTCGCAAACCGAAGGGTGCGACAGCGAGAGACCGCCGGCTTACTGCCGACGAATGGGATGCGCTGGTGGTGCAATGCACGGCGTCGGGGAATCCCTGGTTACTCCCTGCTGTAACTCTCGCCGTCGAAACCGCCATGCGTCAGGGCGAACTGTTGCAGTTGGAATGGCGCATGATCGACAAAAAGCGCCGGATTGCCTTTCTGCTCAATCCCGAAATGATCAAGACCGGGGAGCCGCGAGCGGTGCCGCTGTCAAGCAAGGCAATGGCGGCGCTGGATGGCTTGCCGAAGGCGATCAAAGGCAAGGTGATCCCGTTGGGCCGGATGACTTTATACAAGGCCTTTGAGCGGGCCTGCGACCGAGCCAGCATTGAGAATTACTGCTGGCATGATCTACGACACGAGGCCTTGAGTCGCCTGGCGGAGCGGGGCGATTTCACAGTGCTGGAAATGGCGGCGGTGTCCGGCCACAAGACTTTGCAGATGTTGAAGCGCTACACGCACTTGCAAGCCGAGAAACTGGCCGCCAAGTTGGGGTAGATATCCTCGACTACCGGCAATGCTACCGGCAACACATATTGGTGTCCACCTTGAGAAAAAACATATTTATCTATAAACTTCATGCTGTTAATAACGCATCACTACCGGATAAATAACCGGCAATATGACTTCCGTAAAAATCAACCGCTACACGCAGCCACACCAATTTGAGCCACTGCTGCCCCAGCGGCGGCTGGATGAGTTTCGCCAGCGCACACGGGCAGTCGTCGAGCGGTCCCTCCGGCTATCCGGCAGCGCCCATCCGGCGACTGTCGCCAGCCTGCGAGAGCTGGTGCGGGAAATGAACTCCTACTACTCGAACCGGATAGAAGGCCAGAGTACGCATCCGCTAAATATCGAGCGGGCGTTGCGTCAGGATTTTTCCGACAAGCCCGACGTGGCCAAACTGCAGCGCCTGGCCTTGGCCCATATCGAAGCCGAGCGGGAACTCGAGCAAGATGTGGCCTCCGGCGAATCCGCTTCCACAACGGCCTTCCTGCGACAAGCTCATGCCGCGCTCTATGGTCGCCTTTCCATCGACGACCGCACCACGGACGAAGGCCGAATCATCGAGCCAGGTGCTTGGCGGGAGGAACAGGTGGCGGTTGGCCGCCACGAGCCGCCGCTGTGGTCCTCGCTGCCCGCGTTTCTCGCCCGGCTGGATGCCGTGTATGGTCCCGATACCTCGCTGGACGACGCACTGATACACATCGCCGCCGCACATCACCGCACGGCCTGGGTGCATCCCTTCCTCGATGGCAACGGCCGCGCCGTACGACTGCAAACACATTGCGCACTCTGGCATCTAAGCGCGGGACTATGGTCGATGAACCGCGGGCTGGCGCGCAACCACGACAAGTATTACCAGTTGCTCGATGCCGCCGACAGCCATCGCCAGGGCGATCTGGATGGCCGCGGCAACTTGAGTGAAAAGCTGCTGGGGGACTGGTGCGACTGGTTTATTTCAGTTGCCGAGGATCAGGTAAGTTTCATGAGCAAGATGCTCAAGCTCGACGAAATGAAGGCGCGCATCGCGGCTTTGATCGCCTTTCGCTCCCAATTCGACAAGGGAGTTCGCGAAGAGGCAATCATTCCCCTCTATCACCTGTTTCTTGCCGGCCCAACTCCGCGCGGCGAATTCCAGCAGATGACTGGACTGGGCGAGCGGACGGCACGTTCTCTGCTGTCCCGACTGATCGAGACCGGGTTGGTGACCAGCACCAGTCATACGGCTCCGGTGCAACTGGCATTTCCCCTTGATGCGCTGCAATTCCTGTTGCCGGAGCTGTACCCGGAGGCGGCAACGGCAGTCTGAGTCGCGCCCATGCGCCGCCGAGGTCGCTGCTTGGCAAGCGCGCCTCAATACCGAGCATCGGTGCGGCGAGTGGTTGTTCACTCGAATGGGAATTGTTCCTGCAAGATTCCGGTAGAAGTGAATGTCAGGATTGGCCGAAAAAATCCACTCGTCATCGTGATGGCGGCGGAGTGCTGGAGGTAGGCCATGCGCCTATAATTCTCCAATGCCTGAGTCAACTGACAAGCAACCCCCAGAATGGCTGCAATTGGAGACCCTGATTGCGGAAATTCAGAAACAGTTGGCACCTGGTGCCAATGTGACGCACAACGCAACGCTTCCAGGATACGACAGCGAGACAACGCGCCAGATCGATGTCCTGGTCGAGCAGTCCGTCGGCCAGTTCTCGATGTTCATCGTCATTGACTGCAAAGATTACAAGGTTCCTGTCAACGTTAAAGGTGTCGAGGAATTCATTGGCTTGGTGAAGGACGTGCGAGCCCACCAAGGGTGCCTAGTGTCTGCTAAGGGCTTCACGCCGTCAGCAAAAAAGGTCGCGCGCAGAGCCAATATCGCGCTCTACAGTCCTGTTGATACCGCGTCCCATAAATGGCAGACGCGCGGCCTTGCATTGCCGGTGCTATGTGAGTTTCGTAGCGCGGCGATTGCCTTCGGTATTCGGGTGTCGGCACCGGTACCGTTCAGAATGTCACAAGACTTCATGCAATCTTTAGTTGTCTGCGATGAGTACGGCAACAAGTTGGGCACTTGCCTCGACACTGCCCTAGATCGTTGGAATAGTGGGAAATTCCCCGTCGAAGAAGGCACCCATGATGAACTGGCCATCTTCTCGGTAGTACCGTATGTGGACAACGGCTACGGGACACAGATCGCTGTGGAGCTTTATGCGACTCTGATCATCAAAGGTCGGCGCTACTTTGGCTACCTACCGTTGCAAGATATTCGTGGCCTACGGGACGAGCATACGGGAGCGGTGCACACCAACGCATTCAAGACAGGTGTACTGGATACGGTGGTTGTTGAGAACCAATGGCAGCGGCTAAAAGATGGCGAAGTTCCATCTAAGCCAGTGGCGATCACGATCATGGGGCTCGACTGCTGGGAGATTGATGGCCGGCGCACAGGCAGAGGTTGAATCTCCGCATTTCAGAATTGCATAACTCCGCTTGGGTCGAATCTTTGACACGACTTCTGTCCTACAATACGCGTGCATATTGAGACTAGCACCAATGCACGAGTCATCTAAGCCGATAAAGAGCCAATGTTGTTTCGGGTCCGAACACTTTAAGCCCGAATCTAGGAGACGGAAAACTCAAAGTGCCCATGCACCCGAATAGCTCATACCTAATTCAGCACCTTGAAGCTTTGCCGCTGCTTGATGGGCGATACCGAGATATCAAGGTAATGAGCATCAATCGCGCCACTGGCGTCAGGAGGGGTTGCTTCTCATTGGTGTTCCGTGCGTTCGATGAACTTGAAGGTCAGTTCGTTGCCCTGAAGTTTTTCGATATCTCGCCAGACAATCTCAGGATGATTTATCGGAAAGAGGCATTCAGACGGGAACACGCCGTTTTGCAGGCACTGATGAGCAAAGAAAGATGCCTGCAACTTGCCTCATCACTTAAGCACTTCGATATCCCTTTACCGGGGTCGGGAGGCGCTGAGGTTCCGTGCGAATACTTCGCAGTAGAGTGGATTGATCAGGAGATCGATCACTACTTCCTAGAGCAACAGACATTCGGAGCACTGGAAAAGCTTCGGCTTTTCAATGAGATTGTGCTAGCCGTTGAGGCGTTACATCGCCACACCGTTTTCCACCGGGATGTCAAGGCAGATAACCTTCGCGCCTACACAAAAGCCCTGAAAAGAATAGTTGTTGCAATTGACCTTGGAACTGCTGCTTTGTGGGATTCACCCGCCGCCCTCGACGAATACTCCTGCCAAGTTGGTCATCAAGCGTATTCGCCTCCCGAGGCTATATGCTACTTTGCAGGTGACCGTGAAATCGCGCCATTTTCAGATGTCTATGCATTGGGCTGCCTACTATACGAACTGTTCAATCTCGAAAGCTTCTTTGTTGCTCAAAGACAAGTCAATGCGAACTACGATATGTTCGTGGCCGCGATGTACACCAAGATTGGCGCCGCAACAACACCTGATATGCGCTTGGAGGTGTGGAAGACCGAAGTCAACAAGATCTGCAAAAGTATTGTGTCGCCGCCGATCGATGGCATCGGATCATCCGTACCAGAAGGAATCGCAAGCGTTCTAAATCCCGTCGTTGCACTATTAACTCACGCTGATTTTCGTCAACGCCCGAAGCTTGAGGTCGTTAGGCGAAGAATCTGGGCGGCAATTCGTGCGTTGGAGAATGAACGGGAGTATCAATTTCGGCTTGCTCAAGCAAGGGATCGCAGAAAGAAACGCGAGGAAAAGGTCAGGCGTAGAGAGGCAAGACTTCTTACGGCACTATCTCTGAGGCTAGAACAATGCTAGAGCAGCAACTTCCCATTGCTAAGCGACCTCTAGAAGTTACGCCTGCCCCGGTGAGGATAATTCTCGCAGAGGAGGGCGCGAGCAGGTTGAGTGCGATTCTGCCTCCCCTCGAGGAGCTTAGAGAGATTCGGCTGTTGTCTGAGAAGAATTTTTCCCTGAAGCAGGTCTCACATGACAACCATATTCGTCTGCGTGATGACCTCAAATTTCAGCTTGATCGACTTCTCGAGAAAGAAGAAAGATTCGGATCATCCCCAACTTACTTGACGCATGTTGCGGATATTCATGAAATGCTCGGGGAGATCACGGACGCGCAAGAGCGCTTGCAAGCTGCTGCACGCCTATCACCCAATCCCTTACTGCGGCATCGGTTGGGAGCCAACTTTCTTACTCTGGGCAAGACAGATGATGCCCTCGCCCTGTTTAGTAGCATGGATCTTTCGACGGACGTCCACGCCAATCTTCGGCTCGCTTATTTGTCTGCCCGTGATGACCGAATTGATGATGCAACAACGGCAGTGGACAATGCACTTCTCATCTCCCCTACTGATTTCGGAGCCAGGCTCTTCAGAGGGGCGCTCGCTCTTGCAAAGGGAGAAGCTAGCCGCGCTATTCAGAATTTCAAGTTCGCCCTTGAAGAACGCCCATCTGTCGCAGCCTATACAAACCTAGCAATCAGCTACGTATTGGTTCGACGGCCTGATAAGGCGTTCTCGGCACTAAAGAAAGCAATTGCGCTCGAGCCATACAACGAGCATGCAGTAGGACTCCTGGCAGATTTAGCCTTTCTAGAAAAACGAAACGACCTAGCCATTGCTCCTCTCGAGCGATTTGTCGAATTTGAGCAGAAAAGCGAGGCTGGTTGGGAACGCTTGGCTAGAGCGCTGATCGAGTCGGGCCAGAAGCGCAAGGGCATAGCGGCGCTTAAGCGGCAAGCTAGCGTTCAAGAGTCTAGTCACGTTTTCAATAACTTGGGAGTAGCTCACGCGCGGTTAGGTGATCGTCCGAAAGCCATGCAGTATTTTCGGCATGCAATGGAAATCGCAAATAGTGAGGATCAGAATGCCGTCTTGCTGCCAAGTCGGAATTTAATAAGTGTTCTCTGCGAGGCTGGGGACTATCTTCCCGCACGACACGTTGCACAGGCAATATTGAAACGCGATCCCGATTGCAGGCTTGCGACAGACAGTGTCTCATCTGACATTTATGCTCTTTATGTTTCCGCCCTAGTAAGGTCCGGTGAACGAAAAGAGGCGGTCCGGCTTTCAAAGCGAATTCTGAAAGAGGTGCCGAATGCCGTGCCCGGATTACGCGTGTGGCTAGCTGCAAGCCTGATAGCCGAGTTTGGGATGACCCCCGAGAAATTTGAAGAAGCGCTAGCAATTGGCCGCAATGCGATTGAAGAGTCAGTGCAGTTGGATAGGAATGACCACCGCCGGCTGGCGCTTCATAACAACATTGCCTTCTTGCTGCTTGAGATGGGGAGACTACCTGAAGCTGAGAAACATCTGGCGCAGTTATCCAACTACATCCATGTAGACGCTTATGCTACAGCGACAGTTGGCCTACTCCACTTCAAGCGGGGGCATGTCGAAAGAGCCCATGCGCTCTACGACGAAGCGATGAGGCTTGCAATTTCTTCGATTGACAGGCGCCGCATTGCGCAAAAGCTGAATTTTGAGCTTGGCAGCGCGTTATTAGAAAAAGATCCCCGCCAAGCTCGCCGGCGTCTGTTGATGGCTGCAAAAGATACTGAGCCAATCGCACAGATTAGTGAAAAGGCACGGCAAATGCTTTTGCGCCTCAAGTGAGCTGACTCCATAAGTAGCGGCACGCTGAATACTATCGTCGAAGCCGTCAGCAATGCAGTTCAAATCGCCAACGCCTTCAGCAACGCATCGCGCGAATCGAGGTAGTAGTGGATGGTGATCTTGGCGGCCAGATCGTCGGGCAGGTCGTTCAATTGCCGCCGGCTGCTGATCGGCATCAGGATGCTGCCAGCACCTTTCTCGATGGCGGTTTCAACCACGGCAACGGGGTTGAAGATGGTTTCGAGGGATCCGCCCAGGTTCAGGCCACCAGTGACAGCCAGACCGCCCTTGATGCTCTTCTGCAGCAGCGACGAACACAGCGCGAGCAGTACGGCGACGCCGACCGCCGAGCCGCTCTTGGCGCTGTCGAACGCGCGCAGTTGCACCGAAAACTCGTGCTGGCGTGGTTCGCGGTCGCCGACCAGTTCCTTCGCCCGTGTATAGAGGTTCTGCTCCGCGCAGCGGACGCTTTCCCTGAAGGGTGGCGGTGCCGGCTGGTTCAGAATCTTCACGCCGCTGCCCGGGCCTTCGGTGATGTCCACCTGATACAGCCCCGGATTTTCGTCGCCGCCACCGGCCGATATAACCCAGACCTGGCCCGGCGGCAGCGGGTCGCTGCCGATGCTGTTCTCGCTGTAAAGCTCTGGCGTCGCCACAAACTTTTCCACGCCGTCTTCGCCCATCGAATAGCTGAACTGGGTGTTGCGAAACTCGGCGGACCCGATGCGTTTTTGCTGTTCCTTGACCCGGCGGCGGCACTCGAGCGCCAGACGCAGCGCCCACTCCAGCACCTCGTCGGAAACGGGAATCTCCGGATTGGGTGACACCAGCTTGATCAAGCCGCTGACGGTCTTCTGCACGCCGGTGGTGTCACGTCCGCTCAATGCGCCGCCCAGATGAATGCGCCCCTGGAAAATGTTCTGCCGGCTCTGGCGCCGCAACTGGTTCCAGCATTCGGATAAAAAGTCGCTGACCAGACCGAAATGATTGGTCAGCAGATCGCGGTTGACCTTTGGCAGATCCCAGCCCGGCAGGTAGGCGTGGATGCGGTCCATGAAAGCGGTGTCGTCACGCATCTCGGGTGGCAGCGGGCCGAACAGATGACCCACCCGCTGCTGATGCTGCACGTCCACGTCGAAGTTGCCCACCATCACCACGCCGCCATCGGCGCGGATGCTCTCCTTGCCGCGACTGAACTCGCCGGACTCCATGTAGCCCTTCATGATGTTCACGCCATCCTTCTGATCAAAGGAGACGCCAGAGATTTCATCGAAGCAGACCACGTCATACTGGCAGACCAGGCCGCGCTGGCCGTTTTGATTATTGACGAACATGCGCGCTACCGTCGCCTTGCCACCCGAGATCAAATGAGCATAAGGCGAGACCTGCTGGAACAGGTGGCTCTTGCCGGTGCCGCGTGGCCCCAGTTCCACCAGGTTGTAGTTGCGCTCGACGAACGGCACCATGCGCAGCAGCATCATGTCGCGGGCACGGGGCGTGAGTTGTTCCGGTTCCATGCCGATGCTGCGGATCAGGAAATCCTTCCATTCCTCGGTGGCAAACGCCTCGCGGCCCTGGTAGAGCGCCGGCAGCACCTCGCGCTTGGACAACTGAATCTCGCGCAGCGAATCAATACCGAACGGGCGCCCATTTTTTTCCTGCGCGATGGTCGGGTCGTAGGCAAGTTCCACCTCTGCATAGAATCCGCCTGTCAGCATCCGTTCATTGGCATGGACTCTTGCCTCGTCGATGCGCACGTCTTTCAGTTGCAGGCTCGGCAAGGTGGCCACGAAGGAATCCGATCCGGCATCCAGTCGGGCGGTGATGATGTCGATCAGCTTGACGTGCCCCTTTTCCTTGGCGCGTGCCTTGAACAGTTCATGCTCGCCGGCGCGGATGGTTTTTTCGCCAAGTTGGCGCTCGACAATCTTCAGGCCTTCGGCGATTTCCTCCTCATCCACCGAGGCGCAGTAGCGGCCCAGCAGAAATTCCGCCACGTAGGTGGGAACGGGATACTGCCCCTTGAATTTGCGCACCAGATCCTTGCGCACCACATAGCCTTCAAAGGCCTTGGTGGCAATCGTATCGATGGGGTCCAGTGTTTGGCTGACAGGTTGGCTCATAGGGTCAATTTCCAAGTATGGTGGGCAGGGAATGAATCACCTGCCCGGAAGAATCCAGCAAAACAATCTCGGCCTGGTTGCCGATGTCGGCATCGTTTTCCAGGAACACCGTTACCTTGCCATCGGCCGTGGTTTCGCGTGCCTGTTTGTCCGCCAGTAGCGAAGTATTCGGATCGGTCTGGCTGCTGCGAACATCCACGCGCACGCCGGCACACTGTCCTCCCACCGACACGCGGCATTTCGCGCCGGTCCACTTCGCCTCCATCAGCCGGGCTGAACCTCTGGCAGGCTGCGTGGCCGTCACGCGAAGTACCGGAGTCACCATTTCCTGCAGCGATACGCCGCCGTGCGAATACTCGATGCCGGCGCGGAAGCTGCCGGCGCCGGGTGGGCTGGCCATCATGACTTGCGAGTTCCAGTGCCACTTGAACGCCAGCGCATCGGTTTGCGCCTCGGCCTTCAACGCGGCGCAACGGCTCCAGCGGGTTTCCGTCAGAAACGCCTTCAACTCAACCTTCGGCAGACCATTGGGCACCAGCAGCCAGCCATGATCCGTCACCACCACGACCTCCGTCCAGCCGGCCTTGAGCAGCGCGCCGATCCGGCTGACCAGATCGCCCACTTCTGTATCAACGCTGCGCGCCAGTTTCCATCCTTCCGTGTGACCGCGCTTGTCGAGGGCGCCGGCTTCTGTCCAGGCCGAGCCAGTCGGGTCTCCGGTTTCATCTGAACCAAGAACCTGCCACCCGTGTTCCTTCAGTGCGGTCACGAAACGATCCTGCGTCAGCGGCTGCCCGGTGGACGCCAACCGCGCGGCGAACTCGTCGCTGGCGTCGCCGCCCTGAACGGCATCGGCTAGCGGCGACGCAGCCGGCTTGGCGGTCGCCGTCACCGACGGAATGGCCGACCACTCCCAGTCCTGTGTGGATTCAATCCCCGCCGCCGCCAGTTTCCCGGCCAACTGCTGGGCCACGTCCATCCGCAATCCGTCGGCAAACACGACGAGTCGCCCCACCGCCGGTTCAATGGGCTTGGCTCTCTTGGCAACCGACTGTCCATTGGCGTGAATGAGTTGTTGCAGGTGGCGGGCGGTGTTTTCCAGCCACGGCAGATAGACGGCCCGTAGCGTTCCCAGCACCGCACCGTGTTGCTCCGGCGAGCCGCAGGCCGCCATGGTGGCCAGGGCGGCGGCATCGACGCGCCAGCCGTCGCTGGCATAAACGGCGGCATACGTCTCGGGCGTCGGCGCGCCGGGTGCGCTCTGGCACAACACTGCCAGTTGCGCCAGCGGTGCCAGCGCCGTCGCCAGCGGGCTGAGTCCCAGCTTCTGCCATGGGTAAGCGCGCCGCTCTGCGTGCTGCGCTTCCAGTTCAGCAACCCGGCCAGTCACCTCGTCCTGCGGCCGATCCACCAGCGACTCCAGTGCCTGCTGCAAGGCCCGCTCTTCACTTTCGTTGATATTCGGCCAGACCTCGGCGGAATCGAACATGCCGGGGTTTTTCGGCGCTGCCCGCTTCAGCCATTCCACGATGCCGGGATAATTCGCCGGCGCCTCGGCAAATCGCAGCCAGACCTTACTCCAATGACTTGCCCGCGCTGCGAGCAAGCCCGCCGCCTTGAGTGGACCGTCCTTGACCGGATCAAAGCCGGCCTCTGCCTTGCATTGCTGGCAGAAGGCCTTCCATTCGGCGTCAGAGTGACCTTGCTTGAAGGCATCTGGATCGCTGAGCCAGCGCAGCAGCAGGCCCGTGGCATCGGGCGCCACCAGCCCGTTGAAAAATTCAGAATCCAGCCGCCGGCCCTGCAACAGCTTGATCGGCTCGGCCATCAGCGAGGGCAGCGCGCCGGCCAGCGCGTCGAGCGCCGCCTGGTCTTTGGCGACATCGAGGTCGAGGCCACCGTGTTTGGAAACCAGAAAGGCGAAGGGCGTCCATTCCTTGCCGTTCACATGCAGCCACATCGCGCCGCGATACTGCAACTCCACCAGCGCGGCGAGCGCCGAAGGGCAATCCTCTGCGGTCAGCAGCTTTTCGCGGCTGATGCCCGGCAGGTAAAAAATCGGGGTGGTTACCGCCGACGGCGCACCATCCACCACGCGCGCCTCGATGCAGCGCAGCCACAGCGCCGGCCCCGTGCGCTGATCCGGTGCGTAACTGCCGAACAGAAACAGCTCCGGCAGCATCGCCTGTAGCGCCGGCATGACGCCTTCCCACAAGCGTTCGGGATCAGTCCACAGTACCGCGCAGGGCGCCACCTGATCGCCGGCGGCATAGGACTGGGCGGTGGCCCGCAGGGCCGCGACGAGGCGTTGGGAAAGGGTTTCACTCATGGCAAATCTTCGAGGGTGCCGGCAAGCGTGACGGGCAGTCGCGCCCGTGCCAGTCGGACGGCATCGTGCAGCTTTCGCTCCAGCTCTTTCTTCGGCAGGATTTCGGTCCAATACGATGAAACCTGGATGCCACTCTGTTCCAGGTCCAGCAGTTCAATAGTCTCGTGCAGCTTTCCCGCGCAGAGGATCAAGCCGATGGGTTTGCCCTCGCCCTCCTTGCGTTCGTAGCGGTCGAGCCATTTCAGATAAAGCTCCATCTGCCCTTTGTCGCCCGGCTTGAACTCTTCCAGCTTCAATTCAATCGCCACGAGCCGCCGCAGATGCCGGTGATAGAACAACAGGTCGAGGTAGTAATCCTTGTGATCAATATGCATTCGCTTCTGGCGCTCGACGAAGGCAAAACCCACCCCGAGTTCGAGAATGAACGCCTCGATCTCGCGCAGAATGGCTGACTCCAGATCTTTTTCCGAGTACGTGTCTTTCAGCCCAAGGAAGTCCAGCAGATAGGGATCGCGAAAGACCAGGTCCGGCGTCAGTTTGTCTTCTTCGCGAAGTTGTTTCAGTTCCATTGCCGCGAGTTTCTCGGGCTTTTTTGACAGCGCGGTGCGCTCGTAGAGCATCCCGCCGATCTTCTTCTCCAGCGTTCGTGTGCTCCATTGCTCGACCCGGCACATTTCGGCGTAGAAGTCGCGTTTCAGCGGATCGGCCATCGGGATGATGGCTTTGAAGTGGGTCCAACCCAATTGTCGCCGCAGTGCGGCGACAATCTTTTCATCAGGAAAAACCACTGCGAACTGGATCATGCGATGCAAGTTCTTCTCGCCAAAGCCCCGGCCAAACTCTTGCTCCAATTGTCGCCCCAGTGCAGCGACAATCTTTTCGCCGTAGTCGGCACGCTTTGACTTCAACACGTCCTGCCGAATGCGCCGGCCAATTTCCCAATAAAGCGCCGCCAGCGCGGAGTTGACAACCTGCGCCACGTTTTGCCGCGTGGTCAAAATCAGCGTCCGCAGCTCGGACAGCAGCAGGGCAGGTGCGGTCACGGCTTTTGAAACTGTGGTCGGGTCTTCACCGGTGTTCGCGAGCGCCTTGCCAGCCGGCTTTTTAGCGGGCTTGCTGGGCGCTTTCGCTGTTGGCGTGGCGGTTTTCTTCTTGACTGTCATTTTCTCGATGCCCTTGCGGCCTGTTTGACGGCGTTACTGTAGTGGCAATCGTTCCAGCGATTCAAGTTCATGCTTCAGATCCCAGAGATTTGAAGACGACCAGCAACGTAGCTGCTACGGCCGCCCGCACCGGCGAATACCGGTGGAGCAGTCAAGGTCTCGGGCATGCTCTCTGCCGCTCCACCAATTGCCACAGCCAATTGCGGGTAGACAGCAGTGAGTTCGCCAGATACCTCATCCATCCACACGGGTTTGGGGTCGACTTGCTCGCGCAGGATGCGGAATCCCTTGACCTCAATCATTCCCTGGCCCAAGGTCTTCATCATCGGCAGTGCTGAACTGCCGCCGGTAAGTACTACATGCATGCGAACACCCTCCATGGCAAGCCAGCGTAGCCAGGTCTCGTCCACCGCCTCAAGGGCCTTCTTAAATCCCGCGTCAATTGCCAGACCAAATCGCTTCACCGTTTCATCTGCCAGAAAATCGTCGAGCGTGACGTGCCCCACCGTGCCGTCGGCCAACGCGTACTCAAGCTTTTCGGTTGTGAAGAGCACCTCCTTCAAGCCTCGAATACGCCGGTTCAAATCGGCTAGGATCATTCGCCCAGAATTGTCGGTTGTGTCAACAGACTCTTTGCGTGCGATGAAGGTGCGTAACATGCCGTCGACCTTGTCACCTGCTTGCAGCAGACCTTGAATCGATGCTGGAATCTGGAAGATGCGCGGTGCATCGTCTTCGTTGTCGGACATTCGTGTCGATACGAACAACCCGAAGTCGGTTGTGCCTGCGCCAACATCTACAACCATGAATGCGTCACGTAGATTCACACCGTCTGCAATGACCCCGGCTGCTACAGCGACTGGCTCAGGAATGCCAACATCGATCAGATAGTCGGGGCGCTTGCCCAGCAACTTGATCTGTTCGACGGCTGCTTTCAATTCAGCAATGTCAATACCACCGGCCCAGCGTCCACTGAATGTGTCAGCCAGGATTTGTGACTCAGCGAGCATCGAGCGCATGAGGTTGTCTGCCCATTGCGCCTGAGCCACATCTGGCCAGCACGGGCGAGCGAAGCGTCTCTTTACGTAGCGCCCAACCGCCTTCCCGTCAACTTCATACCCGCCCAATGCGGTAACGGCCATATCTGTCAAGTAAGCCATGTAGATACGGATCATGTCTCCTTGCGTGAGCTTATATGCCGTCGGATTCAGCTTAGGTTGCAGCAAGCAAGCATCGCTATCCAGATTGCCCTCTCGGCGAAGGCTGAGCCACCCCTTGATGGAATCAAGGCGCTCGCGACCAGAGTCGACCAGATCCTGACTGAGATCAATTGCTTCAAAGCCAAAATAGGCTTTGCCGTCATCACTGATAAATATGGAAGATGGCAAGGTATAGCCCTTGCTACCGGCCGCAGCACCCAACTCAAGGTCGAGATGTTCATTCGGGGTTACAGAAGCAAATGCCTTGGACATCGCGGTCCCAAAATCAAGGCACAGTAATACACCGGGATCACTAGGCGTCTCGCGCTCGACAGCGTCGAGCACGAGTTCTATATCCGGCAGCGTTGGCAAGATTTCGACTATCGGCGGATCAGCAGTATCTGAGGCCGGTGTGAGATCGGCTCCGCTGCTAAGCGCCTGAATTGCCAATTGCAGCGCCCGGCGTTCCAACGACGACATGGTCCCGATGGTTTGCTCGCTCTCTACACGCTCCATAAGGCTTGCCAGCAATGCGGCGGCGATTTTGTTGTCCACGTTGTCTCCCTCGATACGGTTGCTATTCGTTGCTGATGTTCTTGTCAGTCGACAAGCCCTTTTGTCACTACCTCGCCAATCGTGCCGTCGTCGCGCATACGGACCACGGCGGGTTGCCGGACAGTCATTCGCTGCTTGGGCGTATTGCCGATAACGCTGAAGAACTTAGTCGACATTTCGACGTCCTCGCCGGGCGTGCCGTACAGAGCCAGCCCACGTAGGGTGGCCGCTTGTTCAACCTGTACCGCAAGAACCTGCACGCGGTCCAGCAATTCTTTGGTGGCTGAGGCCAATGCAGGCTCATAAATCTCAAGACTCGAAGCAAGAGGCTCGCGCAGGCTATCGCGCAGCGCCCGCGCCTGTCTGGCTGCCTGCAGCGCCAGGCCGATACTTTCATCGGCGTTGCTCGCGGCAGCTTCGATTGCGGCGCCGCTGGCTTGACGCACGGCCACCATGCGGCCCCGTTCCAACCAGCCGCGCACATCTTCCGGTAATTCCGGGTGCTTGTTGGCCAGCTCGCGTGCTACAAATCGCGCGCGCTCGGGGTGACTGCACAAAATATCCAATTGCCCCAGAAGCGCCTGATCACATTGCCCCTGCCGCCCCAAGAGCAGCAAGGCTTCTGTCACGTCCGTCGTCAGCCGATCCAACGGCTTCTTCAAATCAACTGGCCATGAGCCGCCGCCGCAAAGCTTGCGGCAATACTCGACGACGCGGTACATCGTCGGGTCGGCCACTACTGAAATGCGGGTGCGTACCATGTCGTGAACCGCCAGCAACGCCTCCTTGGACAAACCCACCTGCACTTGTACTTCCTGAGGACGGCCTATTGCGGCCAGCGGCGCCGAGACCAGCGCATATAGAGCCTTACCCAACTCTTCGCCAGCCTCAAGCTCGGTTTCCATCAACGCATCGCGCAGCGCAGACAGGGTTCGGGTCAGCCGTCGGGCAACGGAGTCGCCGGGCGATTCCGTGCCAGGGCGCAAGCTTGCAAAGGCCGTCGCCAGCCGCCTCAGGGCATCGGCCAAACTGTCAGCACGATTCAGCAATGCCGCAATCATCTCGGCCCGCGCCTTCTCACCTGCTTCTTCCTCGGCGATTGAGTTTGCCAGGTAGTCGTGCAACCAGTCAGCCGACATCAGCGAACATGCACGGGCAAGGTTCAGGCGATCTTTTGGCTCACTCAGCAGTTGCATCGATGGCAGTTGCTCTACGAATGCTGGTTGCAATTGCTTGGCAATGTCGGCGGCCCCCCGACCCGGGACCTGTCCCAGGCGGATGGTCTCGGCAATAGCCAGGAGCCGATGCATCGGGAGTTCGGCATTGAACACCTGATCAAGCAAATGAGAGCGACCCGCTTCCACAGCGGCGTCATCAGCCCTCTTTGATAGAAGCTTGGCGTCAATCAATACCGTGAGCGCGGCGCGGCGCCGCTCTGGCGACGTGTCTGCGGCAGCGAACAATGCCATGGCCGCATCAGAAGAAACCCGAAGAGATTCGGTTTCAGGCGTAGGTGGGATCGTATCTGTCATTGGTGTGTTCCATCGATGCAGGTGTCGAGTTCGGTTTGGGTCCCCATCGTCCGAACGTTTGCAACCATCGGTCAGACTCTCTTTGCTTTGTGCTTGAACTCATTGCTGTAGTGGCAATCGTTCCATCGGTTGCCGTCGAAGTCGCGGGCGCCGGCGAAATCCTGCTTCACCCCGTCCCAAGTCCAGAACCAGGGATAGTCGGCCTTTTCTCGTTGCGGTTCCTTGCCGCGATCGGCCTTCGGCCCCCAACTGATCTTGACCCGTTTGCGCAGGATGTCCGCCGTTGCAAAGGGGCGGATGTTCAGGCGCACGCCGTCGTTGAGGTCGGGCTGCCAACCGATGGCTTGTTGGGCGAGCGGCTTCCAGCGGACGAACAGGTCATAGGGTGGCTCGCCTTCGAGGATGAGCTTGAGGCGAGCCTGCAAATTCCTGGCGGCTTGCAGGCGGGCATCGCTGCCTGCCTCGCCCGCTTCCACGGCGACTTGCTGGCGGCGGAGCCAGTCGCCGAGGTGGGCGTAAGTGAGCTTTTCCAGATTGGCGTGGGTGAGCTGGTGATAGTTCACCAGCGCACTGAAGCCGCTCTTGTGGCCGTCCCAGATATGCCAGACGAAGGGGCGGTGATTGAACAGCGCGCAATGCTGCTCAAAAAACTCGTCGCGCAGCCAGTCCTCCAGCGTTGTGGATTTGCTGCCGCCTTTGGGGCCGGCGCCGGCCAGCAGCGCACTCAGGTCGAAGTTGCCCAAAGCCTGCACCAACAGCCCGCGCAGACGCTCGGCGGCGGGCGCTTCGCCCTTGCTGGCGGAGAGGCAGACGATGCCATCTTCATCGGCCAGCGTTTCCAGCCCATCCGGGCCTAGCGCCGGGCAATCGGGAAAACTGGAACCGGTCTGGCGCGGCCACTGGTAACCGAGCAAGCGCGCCACGGCGACGTGCAGGGGCTGATCTGATTCGCTGGGGTGGCCGTTGAACAGCCATTGCGTCGGGTCGCTGGAAAATGGTTTGGGCAGTCCGTGCGGATATTTTTCTGCTGCTACCTTCTGCCAGTGGGCGAGGTCGAAGGGAATTTTAACCAAGGTCGCATTTGTGACGTTCAGCTTCTGGTCAATCTTGCGAACCTCTACTTGAAATTCTGGCGCGGTGCAAAACGCCCAAATCGCTGGGATGTGCTTGGGGTCGTTGGGAACGATCGCCGAAACATTCGTATCAAATCTTTCGCCGGAGTAGAGAGTCGGGCACAAGTCAGTCATCAAGCTGACGGCAACACCGCTACGCTCCCAAGCGTTCACACCTTGCAAATCACGACGCCGGTCGCGCTCTTGTTCTGCGTTCATCCTCCTAAGCTGGCCACGGCCCTTCTCGAACAAAATTGTGTGTTCCCGAC
Organism: Rhodocyclales bacterium RIFCSPLOWO2_02_FULL_63_24; assembly: GCA_001828935.1. GTDB lineage: Bacteria > Pseudomonadota > Gammaproteobacteria > Burkholderiales > Rhodocyclaceae > Sulfuritalea. The sequence goes on along the minus strand of MHZX01000027.1, from coordinate 44,764 downwards.
CGCCGAAAGGAATCGGATCTTCGACGGTGCTTTGGTGACATTCCCAGCCATCAGCAACCCGAGAGTTTTCCCAAAAGAACCTGAGAAATCGCGGGTCGTCGTTTGTTGTAAGTCCCTTGTGAGCGAAAGCATACTTCGCAAGCAAGTCGCCAGTAGTTTCTGCGCCTAGGACAATGCGCGAATCAGGATTTTGGATTTGGCCGGCCTGACGGATCGAAATGATTTCGCCGGAATTGATCTCGTTTGCTTTTGCGCGCGCGTCACTTCCAGCGGCAGCATCAATACCAAAAGCCGAGTGGTCAGCAGCCGGTTTCCTTTGCGAGAGACAGAGGAGACTGACGCTCACAACTTCACCTGAGATTGTCTCGAAAGCGCGCGGACCAAGACGGCTGACGAAATTCCACGCCGCATCAGCGAGCAAAGCTTGCCGGAGATTTCGGTATGACGTTAGAAACAACCAATTCTGTGGCGTAACCAAAGCCGTGCTTGCGCCGGAGGCGCAGAACCCAAGGCAACGTTCAACGAAGCAGGTAGCAAGGTCGGCTTTCGCGTCCGGATGAACTCGCTCACAGTATTCAAACAAGCCTTCATCACTTGGACGAACTCCACCTTCTTGTTTTCCTCGCGCGAGGTAAGGCACGTTGGTCGCTACGAGCGTGAACCGCCCAGCGAGAATCTCCGCCGCCTTGGCCACACCGCGCGCGGTTACGGCCATTTCATGCGCGGTGTCGTCTTTGCTCTCCTGCGCCAGCGCCTGTTCCAGCAGCGGCTGGAGTTCATGAAAGCCCGCTTCCAATAAGTCGGCGCTGGCGATACGGGGATTGATGAGGCTGCCGAGTACGGGGGCGTCCTTGAACAGCGCATAGAGCTTGGCCATGCCGCGCTGCATCCGGTCGTTGTCGCCGGCCAGACTCATCCAGTCTTCTTTTTTCGCATTCGGCGCAAGGCCGGAGCAGGCGAGGTTCATTGCCGGCAGTGTGCAGTGGCCCACGCGTCGCCACGCCGCCAGCGCCAGGTTGAAGGCGCCGATCTGGGTGCAGCGCGGGTCGATCTCCAGGCCGAACAGGTTGTCGCGGATGACTGCCGCCACTGCGTCCGACTCGTCGAGCTTTTCCTCGGCAATGCGCAAGGCCACCAGTCGCTCGAACATCGCCACCACGAAATGGCCGCTGCCCATGCAGGGGTCGAGGCAGGTGAGGTCTTGCGCCGTCTTTGGCCAGCCGTTGAAGGTGCCGGCGGCGGGGGTCCAGATTCCCCCCTCTCCCCGGCCCTCTCCCGCGAGGGGAGAGGGAGTTTTGGCCCGGTCATCTCCCGCGAGGAGAGTTGGAGTTTGGGTGCGGATGAAGCGGAGGTATTGCCATGGGCAGCCGGGCAGGGCGATGGCGTTGCGGAGTTCGTCTTCGCTCTGTGCAGCTTCAGCCAGTGTGGGATTCGCTGCGAGCACCTTGCCGGCGTGCCAGGCGCCGAGGGTGTTGTCGAGCAGGAAGTCCACCATGTAATCCTCGGTGAACAACTGCGTGACGGCAGGCAGTTCGTCGGCGCCGATCTTGTTGCCGGCATCGTTGACCTGTTGCTTCTTCTCCGCCTGCCAGAACTGGTAGCACCAGCCGAGGCTGTCGCTGGCGGTGAACACCTCGACGGGCAAGCCGGTGACCAGCGCGATCAGCGGTTGGCGGTCGTTGACCGAGAGTTCCACCGCGCCGGCCGGGTCGTCGGCGCGGAAGATTTCGGGCAGTTCCTTCGCAGCGAAGCGGGCCGCCACTGCCCAGGCGTCTTTCAGCCTCAGCGAGGCACTGAGTTCCTCGCAATCGTCCAGCGACACGGACACGCCGTGCTCCGGCGAAATCAGCAGATTGTTCTCCAGCAGATAGCGGGCGAACAGCAGCCGGTGCCATTGGTCGTAGGCCAGCTTCTCGGCGAGGTGCTTGATCTCGTAGGCGCCGCGCCGGGTCTGACTTTCGCCATCGCCCAGTTGTTTGGCCTGGGCGCGGAGTTGCTTGCGAAGCCCGCGCTGCGCCTCATTCATGTGTTGATAGGGGTCGGGCTCATGCACGGCGAGCGCTTCGAGCGCATGGCGCGCTCCGCCCGCCGCGATGGTGCGGGCTTGCTTGATGGCGCTTTCCAGCTGACGGCGCAGCGGGGTGGATAGGCTACTCACAAGATTACCGGACCGTCTTTGAGTTTTTCTTCCACCTGCTGGCGCACACCGGCGAGCCACTGGTCGAGTTCGGCCGGGGTCTTGATGATGGCGCCCGGCAGCGTGATGCGCACGGCCTCGGGGGTGGCCAGCTTGCCGGCTTCTTCCAGCGCACGTGCAAAACGCTGCGGCACTGCGTCGAGCAGGTTGCGCCGGTCGGTCAAGGTGCGGGCGCGCAAGGCAGCGAGAATTTCGTCGTCGGTGCCGATGGCGGCTTTGGGCGGTGGCGTGAGCTGGCAGGCCGTGGCAATTGTCGCGCGCTGCTCGTCGGTGCGACCGCTCCAGACTTGCGAGGCGGCGAGCTTGGTTTCGCCGGCCTTGAAGGCGGCGGCGAGGTCGTCCTGTAACTTGCCAAGGGCGACGCGCAGCGCCGTGGTGAGCTGCTTGGTTAACTCCGGCACCGGATCGGGTTCCGCCAGCAGGCTGCGGCCCGTGGTGATGGCGGCGATGGATTTGGCGCAGGCGTCGGCTTCCGGCAGGCCGGTGGCAAAGTTGTGAAAGTCGAGCAAGCGTTCCCATGCGGGCCAGCGTTTGGTGATGGCGTCGGCGCTTTTCTTCCATGCGGCGAGCTTGGCGGCGAGCTCGTCCTTCTGTTCGTGGATCTTGAGCAGTTGGGCATTGCCGCTCTGCATTTGCAGGGCGCGCACGTCTTGCGTGTCGGGCGTTTCCGGTCGGGGGGCATGGCCGCCGGCGGCTTCCGCCAGGGCAAGCAGCTTTTTCAGGGACTCGGCGGCGGCTTCGGATTCCTTGCCGTTCTGGGTGGTGATGCCGGTTTTCTGGAACAGCGCCTTGAGGTCGAGCCGTTGCTTCACATCGAGCGGCGGCACATCGACGTAGAAGCTGGCGACGCCCACCTGATTCTGCGGCAGCGATGCCTGCACCGGCTGGCCATTATTGGTGGCGCGCAGGTTGCCGGCGACCAGCATGACGAACAGCGCGCCGTCGATGGCATCTTGCGGCCAGCCGAAGGGTGCGGCCTTGAAATGCTCGCGCAGTTCCTTGCCCTTTTTGCCGGCGCCAATGAGATCGAGCACGCGGCGGCAGACGGGGTGCTGGGTGGGATTGCCGGGGTAGCCCACCTGCGAGAGCGCGCCGACATCGCCGCCACGGGCGCGGGTAACGACCAGGCCCCAGTTGCCGTGATCGGCCTCGGAGAACTGCGGGAAGAGCCTTACCAGCGCGCTGTTGCCGGAATCCTGCACCTTGTCGGCCAGCTCGATGCCATTGGCCTCCTGCCCGCCGCCGAGAAAGACCTTGGCGCCGCCGATGATGTGACCGAGCAGTTCCTGAATACGGTGCTGGGCGATTTCCAGATGGGTCTCGACGGACTTGCGGGCTTCGATGGCCTCCGGCGTGCTGGCCGGGCCGTGGGCGTCGAGAACTTCTTGAGCGGCAATCTGTGCCGCGATGGCTTGCCGCAAATCTTCGTGGACTTGACCGGATGGCCGGGGCAGGTAGCCGAAGAGCATGGGACTATCGACGCCGGCCGCACGGGCATCGTTCAGCACCGATTTCTCGTCGTCACTCCACCCATCCCGTACCCATAGGGTGACCTCGTCGCTGGTGGTGGTGGGGCGGCTGGAGGAAAGCTCGAAGTTGGGTTTGCGTTTGTCCGGGGATGCGCCCAATTGCCACGATACGGGCTTGAGTGCCTGCTTGGTCCCGTCGCGCAGCAGTTCCACACGTTTGGAGTTGATGCGCTGGTCGTCGTTGAGCGCGGACGTGCGGCGACGGTTGAAGTCGTGTGTCCAGAGCACGCCCTCGCGGGTCTGGAGGCGAAATTCGGATTCCACCGCCATGAGATGCCCGTCAAGCTCCATCTGCTTGAGCAATTTGGGAACTTGCTGTTCCAGCCTGGAGCGGTCGTTTTTCAGATCCGTGATGAGCAAATCCACCAGTGTTTCGGCGTTAGCCCGGACGCCGTCGTCAACACCCGGTGAGCGCGGCAGTTTGCCGATGAGAAAAATCACGGCGCACAGGCTGGAACGAAGATCGCCATCCTGGGTGCCGTCGCGCTGCTTGCGGATGATCTCGTCGTATTCGCGCTCGAGCTGGCCGGAGTTGAGGAGATCGGTGGAAATCTGGTCGTAGATGAAGTCTCCTGGTACTACCGTGCCCACGGCAGCCGCCGCGGTTTGCCGCGTCGCCTCGAAGACGATCTGCAACTGGGAGCGCAACTGGGCCTTGGTGCCTGAATGGTCGGTGTTGCGCAGCACTTTTTCCCAGAACCGCCGGCGGGTGGGCAGCAAGGGGTAATCGGCGACGAAGAATTTGTCGTCGTCGTGAGTGGCGGCAAAGCGGGTGTTTTGCAAATGGCGGGCCAGCTCGCCTTGGTTGGCATCCATGCACTTGGCAATGACCGCCTCTTGCTCCGGCTTTTTGCGCAGCACGGTTTTGCGGATGACGCTTTCGACATCGGTGTCGGAAAGCTGCACCTTGACCGCGAAGCGGGCCTGAAGTCGTTGCAGGCTGGACGTCTTGTCGCTCAACGCTGACTGGCCGGTGCCAACAAGCAGAAGGCGGCTCCCAAGATCGGTGCAGCAGTGCTCGGCAATCTCCTGCAAATCCATGGTGCGCTGGATATTTCCACCCAAGAATTGCTGAACCTCATCCACCACGAGCAGCGTGCAGGGGAGTTGTCCGTCATGCGCAAAAATCTGCTTCACCACGTCGAGCGCATCATCAAGTGTGGGGGAATTGTTGTCCTTGAATTGATCGCGAATGGCCGCCTGGGCGTTGGCGGCAGTGGCGTATTTGGGCTCGGCACTGACCAGCGCCTCGGCGAGAGGAACCGAGAGTTTCAAGGCGAGGACTTCACGGCCAAGCTCGCGCTTCTGCTGCTTGAGCGCGGCCTCGACCTTGGCCTCCAGCCCGGATGAGCGCAGCCAGAGGATGAACCTGGCCTGCGCAAGATTCTCCGGCAGGCCGGCGGCGCGCAGCACCAGTTGGATGAAAGCAAGGCGCACGTTGTCCATGGCGCCCGCGCCGAGGGTGCCCGCCGCCGCGCGCAATCCACCCAGTGGTTTGCTGCGGTTGCTCAATTCAGTGAGCAGATCGGTTATTTCAGGCGGCAGCGTCACCAGCGAGCGGGCGGTGGCGCCGTCGGCAAAGTGGGTGTCCTCCCAGAGGTAGCGCAGCACTTTGACCAGATGGGATTTGCCGCTGCCAAAGAAGCCGCTGACCCAGACGGCGTTTTGCTCCGCTTTTCCCAGACCGCCGAGGTAGGCCTTGAGCACCCGCTCCATTCCGCGCGCGTATTCGCCATCGCAGACAAAGTTCTGCAGCTCGAAACGGAGCGTCTTGATCTGCCCCTCATCGTGGCCGATTTCGGAAACTTTCGAGACACCGTTGTTGAGTAGCTCAAGCGTGGTGGGATCACGGAAATAAAGTTCGCGATTGCTTGTGGGTAGGCTCATGGGGTGATGAAACTCTCGGTTGTGGTGATGGGTACGGCCATGTAGTTGAAGCCGTCGCGCGCATCCATGAAGCGATAGACATTGCCGGCGTATTCGCCGGGAAAAAAGACCAGAAGGCGACCGCGCACGCTGTCTTCAACGTGCTCAATCAGGCGGGAGACGCGCATGAAGTCGAACAGTGAAGCCAGGCCGGTGACGGCTACGACGCTGGCCCCATTCGCATCCTCGCCGGCGCACGCCTGACGTACCCGCTCAACGGCCAGGTCTTCGAGTTCGCTGTTGGCACTGAAATGCTCGGGTTCCGCGAAGATGGCTTCGCGGTATTCGTGAGCCGCAATCCATTGCGGGAGCAGGCTGGTGAGGTCAACGGTGGTCCATCCGTGGTTTGCCTCAAGCGTGTGAGTTTCAAACTTCGGGAGCTGTGCCCGCACCCGCCGTTCTTCCGCCGGCGGATAAACCGCGAACCAGACGCGCTGCTTGCCCGACATGTTGGCCGACCAGGGCAGACGCACCTGGCGGGAGTAGTTGGCAAGTAGACGGTCGATGGCGCTCATGAGGTTTGATTGTGGAATTTAGCGATGTGCGCAGCGAGGTGCGGGAAGCTCATTTCAACGACTTCACCCACCGCGCGCAGGTTGAGCAGACCGGCCCGATGGGCCTCCTGACCCAAGGCTCTGGCGCGGTCGGCGTTCAGATCAAGGAGAGCGCACCAGGGATTGGAGAAGACCGCCGCACCGTGATAGCCGGCGATATCGCCAAGGAACAAGGCCATGGCGACGGCCACGGCCGTGGGCTTGATGCGCTGGCGGGTCTTGTTCGCGCGGCCGGTGAGGTGCCCGGATTGGGTCCACGAGGAAGCGGCATGCCGTGCGGTCTGGTTTCGGCTCAGATCCGAATACTGATTCGGAAACGTGGCTTCAAACGCCTGCGCCAGCCTGGCCGTTTCAACCCGTTCGCCTTCCGCTGCGTCCATGACGGGCTGTGTGGTGGCTCTGAACAGGGGATCACGCGCCCAGGCCACTTGCAGGGCAAGGAGTGGCAGGCTGTCGGGGTCGATGGCGTGGAGCTTGCGCAGCAGTCCAAAAACAGGCCTTGCCTCATCGAGCGCATACAGCTCGCGAAGGCGCCGCAGCGACTCCTTGCGGGTGCTATCGGTGTTCTTGCCCAGCACGTTTCGATCAAGAATGGCCTCGCGGTAATCGAGGGCGCCGGAGCCGACAGGAACGGCAGTCAGTACCGCTTCAAGCTCCGCCAGCATCATGGTCCGGCTGATATGCGCGCCGCCGGAAGAGAACTTGAGGCCGAATGTTTCCAATGCGGGCGAGGCGGCGGGAAAGCTGGGTGAGGAGAGGTTACTGGCTGGCACTATTTTATATCCGCAAAAAAACACAAGACATTCCCATATTACATATTGACTGCTTGTCGTTCGGGTGGCGACCGCTTGCGCTCGCCCTCGGAATACGGCGGTGGCTGATCCTGGATTGTAATGCCGCGTAAGTATAGGCATTTCAACCGCGCGAACCCAAGTATCTTTGGCCTCCATACCCCAGTCCAATGACCTTTTTTGGCCTTCGATTTCCTGACAGAATCTGTATTACGTCTTTCCCTTGGCTTAACGGCCAGCGGCGGCTTTCTGGTAGAGAAAATCCAGGCCACCCCAAAGCAGGTATTCCTGCTTTGGCGATCTCCTCAATCAACTGTTTGAGTTGCCTGATTTCCATCATGGCTTGGCGGATTCAAGCCGGATGCGAAACCGGTCCCAAATGTGTCGACCGCCAGTCCACCGCCAGTGTACCCATCATGCCAAATTGAAGTATTGCCGAAACGCTGTCGACCTGCAGTCCAACTCCAGGAAACCTCGCCACAGATCGACCGATACGGCATCCCGAATTGCGCCCGAAAAGTTTCTTTTTCGCCGCCAAAATCGTGATCGCGATTGCTACCATCCTCATCGCATCTGTGCCCGCCGCAGCCTTGACGTGGCTTTCCTAGCTGGGGAGAGGAAATAATCAGCATTAAGGCAACACGTGAACAATCGCGGCGCAGGGCGTGCGCGATATTTGAGCAGCATCTTGAGAGTGTCAGGGGCAACCCTGTGCAGTAGATAAGCAGTCGGGCGGGCGCTCGTCTGCATTTTTGAAGCTTCCCCTCTGAACAGAGACGGGCAGCGAAAGTAACACCGGAAGCCTTGCGCAATGCGGGTTTCCGACAGGCCGGTGCCGCGTGAAAACGCGTGACACCCTACAAATTGTCCCGTCATCGACCGAGGATGGGCCTACAGCTCGCTCACGCCTGGTGAGCCTGCCTGCCACGACCGGCAGCCCGTAGGACGACGACGCTGGATACGACATGCCGCTGGCCACTTCTGGTCAGCGCCTTCCCCATGGCCTGCCTGCACGGCATCCGCGCCCGCAGCGCGTGAAACCAACACTCACCACTCGACTTCGGTCTTGCGGCAGGCCCGGGAATTCCTCACGGCGGTCAGTCCGCTACACCCATTTCACCTGCATTACCCGTTGCACCCGACTCACCCGTAGCACTCGAATTTCGTCATTCACCACCCCATGCCAATCAAGGAGATATCTATGGGAAGCCGTAACTTCGATCTTGGTACTCGTGACATGAAGGCCGCCGGCCGCGTCGCACTGGAAGAAGGGATGCGCTCGTTCTCGAGCATCGACACCATGGCTGATCGCTGGAACCTGTTTGTGGACTATGTCCGGGAACACCATGCCATCGGCCGCATGGAGATCATTACGGTCGACGTCGTCATTGCCTATGGTCAGTCGCTGTCGGACCGGGTCGATGATGGCGATCTGGAGCCGGCCACCGCACAGAATTATGTCAGTGCCGTGAACCGCGTTCTCGAGATCGCCCGGGGCGATCGCCATGTGTCCGTGTCACCCACCCGCGACTGCGGTATTCCATTACGCACCGGCATCGCCATGGATAGCCAGGTCGTAAGCACCAACGAGCATTTCAACTGGCTGTCCAACGTCGACAAGCTGACCAAGATTTTGCTTCGGTTGCAGCGGGCCTATGGACTGCGCTTCGAGGAGTCGGCGAAATTCGATTCGCGCGATGCCGACGCCTATATCGCTGCGCAGATACTGCCGGTCATCAATGGCACGAAAGGGGGCCGTCGGCGGGAGATCCCGATATGTACGAGCGCGCAGACGCAAATCCTTCGTGCGGCTAAAGCCTACCAGGGAAGGCATCACTCGCTGGTTCCCCCGGACATGACCTATGCCGAGTTCCGCCGCCACTGCTACCGGATCGCGACGGCACTCGCCATCCGCTTTCACCGCGAGCGCCATACCTATGCCTGCCTGCGCTACAAATGGCAGATGGGCGCCGAGTGCCCGGTCATGGCCGGCATCCCGCATGGCGATCCGCATCACGAGTGGCTGGCCCTCCAGCTCCAGATACATGTGTCGGAGGCCAAAGAGCGAGATCAGGCGGTGCGCGCCCAGATTGCCCAGGAACTCGGCCATAACCGCGTCGAAGTTTCCAATGCCTACCTTGGCTGATCAGGTTCGGCGACGGGCGCACGTGTATGTCGCCCATGGCGGGAAAACCAACCGGCGCCAGCAGGTGGACCGGTTGGTCATCGTGGTCGACTGGATGCAGGCGCAGTTCCAACTGACCGGGCTCGCTCAAGTCGGCAAGCGGCAGGTCATCGACTACTGGAAGGCGCATCGGGACATGGCGCCGGCCACGGCCTATGCTTACTGGCTCGCGCTCAAGGTATTGTGGGGTTGGCTGGGGAGGGCAGAGGATCCGCCGATTCCTTTCGCAAAATAGTATTGGCATCCAAATCCTGTTGGGCATCGGACCGACGGGCTCGTACACTTCTGCGAATGGCGCTCGGCATCAACTTGATACCTATCTCGAAGGCCGATACATCATCCGCTGGCTTTGCGTTGAGCGCCAACTGGTGGCGGTCTTCGGCTTTGGATCGAAGTTGCGCCAATTGAACTTCTTCGGTCATGCGTTCGAGTTCAATGGCTACCATACCTGGCACCGGTTGCTTCTCATTGCGACATAGCCTTGCTATGGCTTTGACTATGTCTTCGTGAGAGGCCACCGCTTCGATTCGCAAGGCTTCTTCTTCATCCTCCGGGACCCATGTGACGATGCCACTCGGCCGCTTGCGACGGCGCTTGCCTTGGATGGAGGAGAAGTGGCCAGATGCAGCAGCAACTATCTGACGCTTGCTGGATACTGCTGCTTCTTTCTCTTCTTCTTTCCTTTCTAGGGGCTCCCTGATCGGGTTTCGGCTCTGGTCCCGATTTGGGGATTGCCGGCTTTCCGAAATCGGGACGTCGGGATCGCCGGAGTCCGAGTTCATCATGCTGTGGCCGAGGGAGGCAGCTATCGCGACAGCATCGAGGGAGAACTCATAGGATCGCTGAATGTTGAATGGCCCAAGCGTTCGCCGCTCATGGCGCTTGAGCCAGCCGGCTTCGACCAATATCCGCAAGGCATTATCGACGGAGTTTCTTCCCACCAGGCCCTCAAGGTCAGCAAGGATGCGTGCACGCGAGGCAACAGGTCGGCCGGGCGTGTCCTGTGCTCTGTCCAGGAAATCGATTTCAGCCATGACTATCGCGGCGTCTCGGCCGATGGTTCGGACTGCCCATTCCCACACCTGAATGAAGCGGCCGCCCAGCGGGTGAGGAATACGGGATGCCCTCACTTCGCAGCTTCTTTTTTGGGTCGGCCGCGGCGCCGTGGTGGTGAAGCGGCTTGGGCAATGGTTTCCGTGACGCCCAAAGAGGGGCCGCCGAGGCCGTCAACCCATGACTCGATATCGACACGCCGATATCTGACGGATCGCCCGGCCTTGACCGGCGAGGGCCATCCCGCCGGTGCGGGTCGATAACCATAGAGCCATTTCGCCAATGTCTTCGGCGCAAAGCCCACGAGGGCCGCGGCTTGGCCGATCGTCAGAAGCAGCGGGAGGTTCGATGATTCCATTCCTCCATGCTACGAAATTCAATTGCGAAATTGAGGGCTATAAGCGCACAAAACCGGCACGTTTCGGAGCCCGCAGGAGACCCATTTGAGGTATGACGAGGTCCGTAAAATTACTCGAACAATTCAGCGTGGGTTCCGCTGCGCAAGGAACTTAGCGCTTATCCAGACTTGCAGCGCAGCGTTATCGCGTGGCTTAAAACTGGTAGCCCTGGGCGAGCCAATAGTGCCAGTCGCCGACAGCCTCCTTGGTGTCCTGATCCTTTGACATGGACTCCAGCTGCGCCAGCGGTACGGCAAGGGAATCGTCGCCATGGCTGATCATGACGAACATTTCCGACTCACATTCCTCTTCGGGAGCCATGCCCAATACGTCTACCACTTGCCCCACCTTGAGCGGAGAAATGGCACGCCTGGCCTTGCAACGGGCTTTGAAAGGGACAGCCAGTTTCCCTTCCAGATAGTAGTACCAGCCCATGGCCCGTTCGATCTCGTCGTAAGCATCAACAACAGCCTCCATGGCAATGCGGTGCTCGCGAGCTTCGTCCTCTTTCACGTGCTTGACCATCAGTGCACCGTCGGCGGAGCGCCGTTCGCGCCGCAGCACTTCTTGAACTTCTTGCCGCTACCGCAGGGGCAGGGTTCGTTACGTCCGATTTTCGGGCCGCCGCGAACGACCTGCGGGAACTCCTTCTGCCTGCCGCGATGGTGATAGTCGTCGCTGAGCAGTGCAGCCGGTTGGTTGACGCGCTTCTCTTTCCAATAGGCGTGGATTCTCACGAGGGAGGGTTCGATTTCGTTCATCCATCTCTCGGCATCGCCACCGCTCTTGGTAAGGTCGATACCCTCGTCGGTACCGAGTCGAAAGAACGGCGTGAACCATGTCGGCTGCCCAATGGATAGCAGGCTCCACGCATCTTCGTTGAACATGAAGCCGGTAATGAAGCCTTCACTCCACTCGGCGGCACCCCATTGAATTGCCCGCCAGAAGATCGGCTCGAACGAGGCCGGGTCAGTGTTGAACGTGGTATTCACGGAGTTGTAGAGCCGCAGGATGAGCGACATGGTCTGGCTCGCTTGCGCTTCGTTCTCGAAGTCAGCCTCAGCCTTCCCCTCTTCGAGGTCCCACACCCAAGGTAGCCATTCAGAGGGAGGTACCATGCGGGGGCCAATGGCGATGGCGGTCAGGAAGCCCTCCAGCGTCGAGACATCCATCGCCGTATCTTCATTCGCCTCGCTGCCAAGAAACTCGTCAAGTTCGACAAGCTCGGCCTCTGAGAGGGACTGATTCAGCACGGTCATCGGAAGCCTCTCCGACGGCGAGCCGATCAGCGAGTCTATTCCTTCCTCACTGATGGTCTTCAGCACCTCGTCGAGTGCGCCTTGGTCGGTCGCAAAAGGATCATCCCATACGCTGGAGTTGCCGTATTCATCGATTACTTCCAGGAGCCAGCCGCCTTCGCCGTCTCCGTATATGTCGACCTGAACGGTCTTGCCATCCCGCGTCATGGATTGACAGAGCGGTGAGTAGCGTGGTGAGTCGTCGGGTTCAGTCATCTGTAGCGGGCATTCGATGCGAAGGGGATTCCGCAGAGTTACCTCGCAGGCGACGGCTGCTTCATCGAAACGAAGGCGATGCAGTTCACGAAATTCCAAACCGCCAGTATCACGTACTTGTCGGTTTCTTCCGTGACAACGCGCTTCAGCCAGCTCATGGTCTCCATCTGAACATAGGCCAGCAAGTCTTTCTCAGGATGATCTTCAACGTACTGTTGGATCGACTGGTTTCGCAGGCTTTCGGCCAGGTCACTGCCAAATTTGACGATGCCGACAAAGCGCTGCGATTGACGGTCCAGTTCATCTTCGGTAATGACGGGCCACGTCAGGCCGGATTCCTTCATGGCCCGAAAGCAAATGAACAGCATGTCGAGTGCAAAGCCAACCTTGTCCATCGATACGCCCAGCCGCGCGAGGACGAGCGCGGAACCGAGCAGGTTCGGTTGAACGCGAAACAGTTCATCGGCAAGCAGTTCTTTCTGCTTGTCATCCATGGCCTTGACTGCGGCGACGGCTTGAAGCAACGCATTACGCGGAATTCGGCTCATGCGGTCTTTTCATTTTCATCTTGCTCAGCGGGAACAAAGGGGATCAGGCCCTTGGCAAAGGCCACTCGTTGCAATTCGATGGGCAGGCCGCGAACATCGACAATCAGGCCATTCACCTGAACCATCCACGCCAAGGGATTACTGGACAGTCGACTGGGCAAGGTCCATTCGGGAGACATCGGGCCCATCTTGAGTAAGTCGCGGATTTCCTTGGACTTGGCCTGCCCGGTGCTTTCTCCGACGCCGAAATGCTGGTAGATGAGCTTCGATTTGCAGTGCGGGGTTTGCGAGGGATCGTCAAGGAAATTGACCCTGCCCACGGCATGAACGGCAGCCGCCGCCCAAACATTTTCCTTGCCTCTCACCAATGGTGACGGTCGCTTTCGTGCCAAGGCTCCAACGACCTGGTGAATCGCCTGGCGATATTCTTCGTTGAGATGCTGCGCGGCGAAGGCGTCGACCAAGATTGTGATGGCGGCGAACTTCTCGGCCATGGCTTTCGGGATCTTTTGGGACATGATGACGGGAGCGCAGATGGGTGGCACATTTTCGCCGATCAGACGGCCAAAACCAAGCTATCCGTGCCGACATAATCGGGAAACGCGGGCCGACCCTCATGCCCGATCCGCCACTAGCAAAGTGGTGAATTGAGTCACTGCCCCCCCGCCTTCATCGCCCCAAAGCCGACATCAGTCACCAATTCCGGATAGCCCTGGGTCCTTTGCAGCTACGGCACAGTCGGCTGAGCTGAGACAAAACGGGGACGGAAAACGAGGATAAGAGCAGGGTACAACGGGGACAATACGGGGACAATGATTGTCCCCGTGGCGAGAATAGTCAGGAACATCACGTTACCTTGGATTGAAATGGCATAAAAGTAAAAAACCCGCACAGCCTTGCGCTGTGCGGGTTTTCACGTTCTGGCGGAGACGCAGGGATTCGAACCCTGGATCCAGGTTTTGCCCAGATGCGCCCTTAGCAGGGGCGTGCCTTCGACCACTCGGCCACGTCTCCGAAAACGGCGTTGATCACGAACTTCGCCGCCGTTTGCAGGGGGCGGAGTATACCCGAATCGACCTTTGCTGTTGGCAAAAGCGCGGCAAGGGCCGCGGCGCCTAGCGAGTGCCCGCTAGCCGCGCAGGGTGATCTGCGGCCAACCGCGCTGGGCAGCGATGCGGGCCAGGGTTGCGTCGGCATCGACCGCGACTGGATGCGTGACCTTCTCCAGCAGGGGCAGGTCGTTGAGCGAGTCGCTGTAGAACCAGCTTTGTTCGAAACTGCCCAGCCACAGGCCGAGCGATTCGAGCCAGGCGTCGACGCGGACGATCTTGCCTTCGCGGAACGACGGCGTGCCGCGCGGCTGGCCGGTGAAGCGGCCGTTTTCCTGTGCCGGTATGGTGGCGATCAGGTGCGGGATGTCGAACTCGCGCGCGATGGGTCCGGTGACGAAGCTGTTGGTGGCAGTGACGATGGCGAGCAGGTCACCGGCAGCGGCATGCTTCGCCACCAGCACGCGCGCCGCGGCGCTGATCAGCGGCCGGATGCGGGTGTCGATGAATTCGCGGTGCCAGGCGTCGAGTTCGCTGCGCGCATGGCGCGACAGCGGGGCGAGCTGGAAATCGAGGAAGGCATGGATGTCCAGCGTGCCGGCCTTGTATTGCTCGTAGAACTCCAAGTTGCGCGCTTCGTGCACTTCGCGGTCGAGCACGCCCTTGCCGATGAGGAATTGCGCCCACTCGAAATCGGAGTCGCCGGCGAGGAGGGTATTGTCGAGGTCGAACAGGGCGAGTTTCATGGCTTGCCGCCGGGCCGCCCCAAGGCAGCCGCTCCAATGGCCTGCGAGCATCGCGAGCCGTGGTTATCCCTTCTCTTGGAGAAGGGGGTGGGGGATAAGTCGTTCATGGTTTGTCCAGGTCAAGTGAGGTCTGCATCAATTCGCGCAACAGGGGCAGGGTGGGTGGGCGCTTCTGTTCGAGCGAGGCGCGGTCCAGGCTGTTGAGCATGGCCATCAGCGAGGGCAGGTCGCGGCGGCCGTGGCGCAGCAGGTAGTGCACCACGCCGGCGTCCATCAGCATGCCGCGCTCGATGGCGTGGCGGCGCAGGGCAGCCGCCTTTTCCTCATCCGACAGCGACTGGATTTCGTAGATCAATGCCTGGCCGATGCGGGTCCGCAGGTCTTCGCGCAACTGCTGCCGCAGCGGCGGCTCGCTGCCGGCCAGCAACAGGGCCAGGCCGAGAAAACGCGCGGCATTGAAGGCGCGAAACAGGGCGATCTGGGCCTCGGCCGTCAGCTCCTCGACGTCGTCGATCACCAACAGGCTGCCGGGGGCGAGCGTAAATTCGGTGCCGGCCTCCGTGCCGTGCACAAACACCAGCGGCCGTTGCGCCTGCGCGGCCTCCGCGGTGGCTGCCAGCAGGTGGCTCTTGCCGCAGCCGGGCGGCCCCCACAGGTACAAGGCCTCGAAACTGCGCGGGTCGCCGAGGCTGCGCAGACGCGCCACCAACTCGGTATTGGCGCCGACCACGAAGTTGTCCAGCGTGGGCGGCTGTTCGGGCTTGAGATCCAGCAGCAACTGCCGTTGCGACTTGTCCATCTACCGACCCTGATAGAAGCGGCTGGCCAAATATAAGGCGCGCACCTCGCGCAAGCCGACCAGTAGCGCAGCCGAGGCCGGCAGCGCGGCGAGGACGCCGAAGAAGCCGAAAATCTGGCCGAAGGCCATCAAGGCAAAGATGACGGCCAGCGGGTGCAGGCCGATGCGTTCGCCGACCAGAAACGGGGTCAGCAGGAAGCCTTCCAGGACCTGCCCGATGCCATACACGATCAGCACGGCGACGATCGGCCCCCAGCCGGCGAACTGAAGCGTGGCGACCAGCGAGGCCAGGATCAGGCCGGTGGCGAATCCCAGATAGGGAATGAAGATCAGCAGGCCGGTGACGACGCCGATCGACAGCGCCGAGGGAATGTCGATCAGCCACAAGGCCAGGCTGTAATACACCGCGAGGATCGCCATGACCAGGATCTGGCCGCGCAGATACTGGGAAAGCACGGCATCGATGTCGTTCGCCACGCTCACCAGCTTGGCGTGCCAGGGACGCGGAACCATGTTGGCCACGCGGCCGATCAGGCCGTGCCAGTCGAGCAGCAGGTAGAACATCACCACCGGCGCCAGCATCATGTTGATGGCCAGCCCGACCAGCGCCACGCCGCCGATCTTGAGCGAGCTGTAGATCCGTTCGAGTATCGCCTGCACGGTATCCCAGTTGCCGGCGGCAAGCTTCTGCAGCGAGGCTGGATCGAAGCGCAGGCGCAGTCCGAAGTGCTGCCGCAGCCAGGGTGCCAGCTTCTCGTTGGCCAGCGCCATGGCTTCCGGCGTGCGTGCCGCGAGCACTGCGGCTTCTTCGTAGAGCAGCGGCAGGATGATCAGGATCAGGCCGGCGGCCAGCGCGGCCAGCGCCAGCATGACCAGCACCACCGCCAGCACGCGTGGTACGCCCCAGCGGGTGACGCGGTCGGTGACCGGATTGCAGATGTAGGCGAGGATGCCGGCCAGCAGGAAAGGCGTGAGTATCGGCGAGAGCGCGTAGAGCAGCGCGAGAATCGCCAGCCCGGCCGCGATCCACAAAGTGGCTTGCAGCCGGTCGCTGCGCGTGGCATCGGGTGGCGAGATCATTTCCGGTAAAATTCAGTGCTTGGCCGTGATTGGCAGCGCGGATTATCGCCGATCCGGCGCCAAACCGCGCTGCTGTCCCTCATTCCGCCCGCGTCTCCAAGGACTTCATCTTGACTGCTCCCAGCCCTGCTTCCAGCCCGCTTACCTACCGCGATGCCGGTGTCGATATCGATGCCGGCGATGCCTTGGTGGAACGCATCAAACCCGCGGCCAAACGCACCATGCGGCCGGAAGTGCTGGCCGGCATCGGCGGCTTCGGCGCGCTGTTCGAGATCTCGAAGAAATACCGCGAGCCGGTGCTGGTGTCCGGCACCGACGGCGTCGGCACCAAACTCAAGCTGGCCTTCCAGTGGAACCGTCACGACACGGTGGGCCAGGACCTGGTGGCGATGAGCGTCAATGACATACTGGTGCAGGGTGCCGAGCCGCTGTTCTTTCTCGACTACTTCGCCTGCGGCCGGCTCGACGTGAACACTGCCGCGACGGTGGTCGAAGGCATTGCCAAGGGCTGCGAGATGGCCGGCTGCGCGCTGATCGGCGGCGAGACTGCGGAAATGCCCAGCATGTATCCCGATGGCGAATACGACCTGGCCGGCTTCGCCGTTGGCGCCGTGGAAAAATCGGCGATCATCGACGGCAAGTCGATCCGGCCGGGCGATGTGGTGCTCGGCCTGGGTTCCTCCGGCGCGCACTCCAACGGTTATTCGCTGATCCGCAAGATCCTGGAGCGGGCGCAGCCCGATCTGGCGCAGGACATGGGTGGCGTGCCGCTGGCCGACGCGATCATCGCGCCGACGCGGATCTACGTCAGATCGCTGCTGGCGCTGATGCAGGCAATGCCGGTGAAGGGCATGGCGCATATCACCGGCGGCGGCCTGACGGAGAATATTCCGCGGGTGCTGGGCGAACACCTGACGGCCCTCATCGAGCGCGAGCGCTGGCCGCTGCCGCCGCTGTTCCAGTGGCTGCAACAACAGGGGCAGGTGGCCGATGCCGAGATGCATCGCGTCTTCAATTGCGGCATCGGCATGGTGGTGATCGTCGCCGAGGCGGATGCCGGCGCGGCGATGCAATTGCTGGCCGCGGCGGGCGAGACCGTGCACAGCATCGGTCGCGTCGCGGCGCGCGGCGCCGGGCAGGCGCAGACCATCGTCGTATGAGGGCAGCGGGCGCCGGTCGCCGTAGCACCAGCGCCGACTCTTAAACGGACAGGTGGGCTTCGACGGCGGCCAGCACGGCGGCCGTTGGGTTCGACGCCAGCGGATCGACGATCGTCAGATCGTCCATGCTCTTGAGCCAGGTCAGTTGCCGCTTGGCGAACTGGCGCGTGGCGAAGACGCCGCGGTCGCGCAACTCGGCCGCCGGCAGCCGCCCTTCGAGCATTTCCCACACCTGGCGATAGCCGACGCAGCGCATCGAGGGCAGCTCGGGATCGAGCCGGTACTTCTGCCGCAGCGTCAGCACTTCGTCGACCAGTCCGGCTTTCAGCATGGCGTCGAAGCGCTGTTCGATGCGGCGGTGCAGTGCGCCGCGATCCTCCGGCATCAAGGCCAGCGTCAGGCTGCGGAAGGGCAGGGAAGCGGTCTTCTGTTCGGCAAAGAAACTGCCCAGGGTGCGGCCGCTGAGGCGCACTACTTCGATGGCGCGCTGGATGCGCTGGGCGTCGGTCGGCTTCAGGCGCGCGGCGGTCTCCGGGTCGAGTCGCGCCAGTTCCGCGTGCAGGGCCGGCCAGCCGCGCGCGGCGGCTTCCGCATCGATCTCGCTGCGCAGTGCGTCGTCCGCCTGCGGCAGGTCGGCCAGGCCGGAGCGCAGCGCCTTGACATAGAGCATGGTGCCGCCGACCAGCAGCGGAATGCGGCCGGCGGCCGTGATCGCCGCCATCTCGCGCAGGGCGTCGGCGCGGAATGCCGCCGCCGAATAGCGCTGCTCCGGCGTGATCAGGTCGATCAGCCGGTGCGGAAAGCGCGCCAGCGTCGCGGCGTCCGGCTTGGCGGTGCCGATGTCCATGTCGCAAAACACCTGCGCCGAATCGACGCTGACGATGTCGCAAGGCAGGCGCGTCGCCAGTTCGAAGGCCAGCGCGGTCTTGCCGCTGGCGGTGGGGCCGATCAATAGAATTGCCGGTGCTTGAAGCATAAAGGGGTGGTTTCGCGGTCTTGGACGCTGTAGTCTAGCGGGTCGGAATGATACGTCGCCGATCGCCCCGCAGGCAGGAGGAAATGGGAATGCAAGTGCTGAAACACCTAAGGCTGGGCCTCGCGCTGCTGTTGCTGTTGGAGGTCTCGGCGGTCAATGCCCAGGTGAGAAATCTCAAGGCCGAGCCAGCGGCGCCTGCCGACCTGTCGCGTCCCGTGGTGGATGCCGTCAAGCCGCCGCCGCCGACCATTGCCGACCTGGTCTTGCTGCTGCAAAGCTACACGCCCGATCCGGCGCGGATCGACAGCTTGCGCGCCGAGATGGAGGTGGCTGTTGCCGAGACCGACGACCGGGGGCAGTTGGCGATCGCCTGGCACAGGAAGGCGCTCGCGGCCGGAGAACTTCACGAAGTCGAGCGGCGTGGCGAGTTCCTCGCCAAGGCCATCGAATATGCACGGGGGATCAAGAGCGAGAATCTTGGCGGTATCGGCAGCTCTCTGCGCGTCAGATCGGAGTACGCCGGCAACCTCGCGTTGGCCGCGGGCGTGACGGCGGCGCTCGACAGCTATACCGAGTTCGTGGGCGAACTCGAAAAGGGCCCGCCCAACGGCTTTCTGATCACCGCCTACTGTCAGATGGCGGGCTACTACCTCCACCTGGGCGACATCGAGCGTGCCAAAGCGGCGCACGGCAAGGCCGAGACGATCTTCAAGCGGCTTGCGCAGCGGCCCCGGGCAGCGCTCAACCTGCCGTCCTGGTCCAAGCAGATCGAGACCACTCGCGGCGCCATTTTGCGGCGGGAGGGCCACATCGAGGAAGAGGAACGCGCTTTTCTGGCAGCCTTGCGCCAGGCCGGGGACCAGATTGATCAACTGGATACGCGCCGCGAGGCCGGGAAGTGGGTGCCGCCCGCCAGCCGCACCGAGGAAGGCGCGGACTCCACGCGCATCTACCTGGCACAGACCCTGACGGCGCAAGGGCGTCTCGACGAGGCGGAACTGCTGTTGCGCGAGGTGCTGAAGCGTTCCTTGGCACGCGACGGCCGCAATTCCCCTACCGTCGGACGTGCCCTGTCGGTGCTGCACAATGTTTTCTCCAACCGCGGGCGCTACGCGGAGGCCCTGGTACTGGCCGAGTGGGCGGACAAGGCCCTGGCCGAGGCCGGCATTGCGGAGCGTGCCCCGGTGCGTTTGAATGCCCGCATCGGCCTGGCCAATGCGCTCGGCACCGTCAATCGGTTCGGCGAGGCCGCAATCCTGATCGACCAGATTCGCAGCAAACTGACCGACGACACCCGCCTCGAGGAAGGCTTCGCCCAGGGCACGCTGAGTTCGATTCGTACTTTCAATGCGGTCGGACGGGTGTCCGACGCGCTGCGCGATGGCGACAACCTGCTTGCCAAGCACACCAAGAGCTTTGGCCCCGACCACTACTACACCGCCGAGGCCCGCGCCTATCGCGCCATGGCGCTGCATCGCGCCGGCCGGGTAGACGAAGCGCGCAAGGAGTTCGAGCGCGCGATTGCCGTGCTGATCGATCCGGCCCGGTCGATCGGCAAGCAGAAAACCAGCGTCGCCAGAACCTACCGCCTGCGCTACATCCTGAACGAATACCTCGTGCTCCTGGTCGGACGCAAGGGAACCGGCAGCGAGAAGGACACCGCGGAAGCCTTCCGCGTCGCCGACGTGGCACGTTGGCAGAGCGTGCAGAAGGCCGTCACCGGATCGGCCCTGCGCGCGGCGGCCGGCAGTTCCGAACTCGGTGCGCGGATCAAGAAAGTGCAGGATGCCGACGACGAACTCGAAGCCGTCTACAAGAACCTGATCAGCCAGCGTTCCGCGCCACCGGAGCGGCAACTGCCGGCCGTGATCGCGGCCATGGAAGGCCGCATCGCCATGCTGCAAAAGGAACAGCAAAGCGACCTGGCCGAAATTCGCCGCCAGTTTCCGCAATACGACGCGCTGGTCAGCCCGCGTCCGGCCGACCTGGCGACCGCCCGCAAGGCGTTGCGGCCCGATGAGGCGCTGCTGTCGATCTACGTTACGCCGGCCGGCAGCTACGTCTGGGCCACGGGGACGGATGGAGCGTTGCGTTTCCACTTCAGTTCGCTCCCAGCCTCCTGGGTCGGCGCGATGGTCAAGCGTCTGCGCGATTCGGTCGATCTGTCGGGCATGGGCCCCGAGCAGATGCGCTTTGATCTCGAAGCCGGATCGGCCCTGTACCAGGAATTGCTGGCGCCGGTGCAGGGCGCCTGGGAGAAAGCCGATACGCTGCTGGTGGTGGCCAACGAGGCCCTGGGGCAGATTCCTTTCTCGCTGTTGCCGACCGGAAATGTTGCGCCGGGCAAGGCTGAGCCCGGTCTGCCGATGTCGCAGTATCGGCAAACGCCGTGGCTGGCGCGCAAGGTCGCGATCGCCTATGTGCCCTCGATCAGCGCCCTGGTGACCCTGCGTTCCATGCCGGCGATCAAGGAGCAGCGCGATCCCTTTATCGGTTTTGGCGATCCGGACTTCGGCAGCCACGACACCGCGGCCGAAAAAACGGCGGCGAGTCCGGGCGGAAATCGAAGCAGAGGCAAAGCCAAAGGCGCGCGCGGCATGCGCAACCTCACGGTCAGCCATGCGCCGAAGTGGGACGAAAACATCACCAGCGCCGAAGCGATTCCCGCTGCGCCTCCCGCCCAGCAGGGAACGCCGATGCTGGTGCCTCTGCCGGACACGCGCGACGAGATTCTCGCGATCGGTACCGCGCTGGGCGCCAACCTGCCGACGCATACTTTCTTCGGCGATCAGGCCAACCGCAAGAACGTGCTGGAAGCCGATCTGAAGAAGCATCGCGTGGTCGCCTTCGCCACACACGGCCTGATTGCCGGCGATCTGCCGGGACTCGACCAGCCGGCGCTGGCGCTGGCGCCACAGCCCGGCCGCGATATCTATGACGGCCTGCTGAAGCTGGACGACATTCTCAAGCTGTCGATGAACGCCGACCTGGTGGTGCTGTCGGCCTGCAACACGGCGGCGGCCGATGGCAGCGGCGCGGAGGCGGTATCCGGTCTCGGCCGCGGCTTCTTCTATGCCGGCGCGCGTGCCGTGCTGGCCACCCACTGGCCGGTGGAAACCGTTTCGGCGCGGGACCTGGTGACGCAGTTGTTCGAGCGGTATGCCAGGGACGGCAAGATGACCCGCGCCATGGCGCTGCGGCGGGCGATGCTGGAACTGATCGACAGGGGCGTGGCGCGGGATGAACGCGGCAAGGCGGAGTATTCCTACGCTCATCCGGCTTTTTGGGCGCCTTATGCGCTGTATGGCGATCCGGGACGGTAAGGGTCTGTTGTTCGCCAACGCGGGCTGATCGGGTGCGCGCTATGCGTGCCGGGTCGCCGCCCGGCGTCGGACCGTAAGCCTCTGCCGGCGAATGCCCCGCAATTTTCCGATAGCAGCGATAATCCAGCCCGGCTCGATTTTCGGTGTTGAACGCAAGCGATGCTGCTGCTTGAACTTGTCCTCCTGTTATTGCTTGCGTCGGTCGCCCTTGGCTGGGTGGCTCGTCACTTCAAGTTTCCCTATCCGATAGCGCTGGTTGCGGGCGGCGCGTTGCTGGGACTGATGCCCCGCTTGCCGCAGTTTCCCTTCGATCCTCAGCTCATCCTGGTGGTGGTGCTGCCGCCGATTCTCTATCAGGCGGCGTTGCTGACCTCCTGGAACGACTTCAAGGCAAATATCCGTCCCATCGGCCTGCTGGCCATCGGCTTGGTCATCGTCACCACGGTCGCCGTGGGCGCCGCGCTGAAACTGATGGTCCCCGACGTTCCCTGGGCGGCCGCCTTCGTCCTCGGTGCCATCGTTTCTCCGCCCGATGCCGTGGCAGCCACGGCCATTCTCGCCCGCCTCAACATACCGAGACGCATGGTCACCATTCTTGAGGGCGAAAGCCTGGTGAACGATGCTTCCGGGCTCGTGCTGTACAAGTTTGCGATTGCCGCCGTATTGACCGGCACATTCTCGCTGGCCGATGCCGGCACCCAGTTTGTCGTCGTGTCGGCCGGCGGTATTGCGCTCGGCATCGTCCTGGCATTCGTGTACATATCCATTCACCGCCATCTCGGCGATCCGTTCATCGAGGTGCTGACCACGCTGACGATTCCCTATGCCGCCTACATCGTCGCCGAATCCGTGCACGTGTCCGGCGTGCTCGCGGTCGTGGCGGCCGGTCTGGTGCGCGGACGCTATTCGCCCGAGCTGGTCTCCGCCGAGATGCGGATCATCGCCCGCTCGGTATGGAACCTGCTGGTGTTTCTGCTGAACAGCCTGATCTTCATGCTGATCGGCATGCAGATGTCCGACGTGGTGGCCGGCCTGGTCGGCCGCTACTCGGCAGCGGAGCTGGCTCGCATCGGCTTGTTCGTCAGTACCGTTGCGATCGGCGTGCGTTTCGTCTGGGTCTATCCGGTCGCCTTTTTGCCGCGCTGGCTGAGCGGCAACCTTCGCGAGCAGGAGCCCAAGCCGCGCAAGCGGGAACTCTTCATCATCAGCTGGTGCGGCATGCGTGGCATCGTCTCCTTGGCCGCTGCCCTGGCGCTTCCCCTGACACTGCCGGGAGGGGAGGCGTTTCCCCATCGCGACCTGATCATCTTCCTCACGTTTTTCGTGATTGCCGCGACCCTGGTCGGACAGGGGCTGACGCTGACGTCCCTGATCCGCAAGCTCGAAGTCGGCTCGGACTGGAGTCTGCACGATGAGCAGCAAAGGGTCCGGGCGGCCATGAGCTCAGCGGCCCTCGCCGCGATCGACCGGATGCTGGCGGCCGAAGGGGCGCCGGTTGAATGGGCGGATCAACTCAGGGCGGAAATCGCCGACCGCATCGCCCTGGCCGCACCGGATGGCCTCGAACTCACGCCACGTACCGAACTGGTCAAACGCTTGCGGCATGCCGCGATCAAGGCCGAGCGACGGGAACTGATCCGTTTGTGGCGAGACAATGAAATTGGTGACGAGGTGATGCATCACCTCGAGGAAATCCTGGACTATCAGGAAGCCCATTTGTAGGTAGCTGACCCGCTTGCGTGCGGGTCAGCGTCCGCGCATGAACAGCCGGTCGAGCTCCGCCATCGAGAGCTGCACCCAGGTTGGTCGGCCGTGGTTGCACTGGTCGGCGCGTTCGGTCTCCTCCATCTGGCGCAGCAGGGCGTTCATTTCCGGCAGGCTGAGCAGCCGGTGCGCGCGCACCGCGCCGTGACAGGCCATGGTCGCCAGCAGTTCATTGCGTTGCGTTTCGACCACGCGGCTGGCGGGATGCTCGGCCAGTTCCCCAAGTAGCGCGCGCACCAGATCGACCGCATTGCCGCCCGCCAGCAGCGCCGGCAGGCGGCGTACGGCGAGTTCCCTGGGGCCGGCGGCGGCGACGGCGAAACCGAGTTGGGCGAGCGCGTCGGCGTGTTCGCCGGCAGTCGCCATTTCCGCTTCGCTGGCCGACAGCAGCAGCGGCACCAGCAGGGATTGGGTCGCCGGCGGTCCGCCGTCGAGGCTGGTTTTCAGCTTCTCGTAAAGGATGCGTTCGTGCGCCGCATGCATGTCGACCAGCACCAGGCCGCCGGCGTTCTGGGCCAGGATGTAGACGCCGTGCAGCTGGGCGATGGCATAGCCGAGCAGCGGCGCGGCGCCTTGGTCGCGCTCGTCAGGAGTCGGCGCTGGCGCCACGGCGCCGCGCGGCAAGTCGTCCGGGGCGAGCGCTGCGCTTGCCGCAAAGGCGGCGCGGGCGAATTCGAGATAGGGCCGCGCGGCGGGTTCGCCGACGCCGAGGCCGGACTGGCGGGCCTGGAAAAAGGGCGACGGCGCATTTGTCGGTGACGTCATCGGCGGGCTCGCCGCTGCGACGAGCGGCGCGGCCAGCGCACGCTGCAACGCATGGAAGACAAACTGGTGGATGCCGCGTGCGTCGCGAAAGCGCACTTCGGTCTTGGCCGGATGCACGTTGACGTCGACGCCGGCCGGGTCCAGTTCGAGGAACAGCACATAGGCCGGATGCCGTGCGCCGTGCAGGATGTCGGTCCAGGCCTGGCGCGCGGCATGGGTCAGCAGCTTGTCGCGGACATAGCGGCCATTGACGAAGAAGTATTGCTCGTCGCGCGCCGCGCGCGAATACGCCGGCAGTGCGGCCAGGCCGGAAAGCCGCAGCGGCCCGGCCGTGGCGTCGAGCGACCGGGCGTGCGGAAAGAACTCCTCGCCGATGATGTCGCGCGCGCGACGTGGGAAGTCGGCGCTGGCGAGACGGCGTTTCGCGCTGCCGTTGTGACTCAGCGTGAAGGCGACGTCGGGCCGCGCCAGCGCCATGCGGCGCAGCACCTCGTCGCAATGCGCGAATTCGGTGGCCTCGGCTTTGAGGAACTTGCGCCGCGCCGGAGTGTTGAAGTACAGGTCGGCGACCTCGATCACCGTGCCGCCGGCCAGCGCCGCCGGTTCTATTGCGTCGGTCCCGCTGCGAAGACGAAAGGCGTGCGTCTCGGCGGCATGGCGACTGGTCATGGTGACGCGCGCCACCGATGCAATCGAGGCCAGCGCCTCGCCGCGAAAGCCATAGCTGTCGACCCGTTCCAGGTCGTAGAGGCTGGCGATCTTGCTCGTGGCGTGGCGCGCCAGAGCCAGCGGCAGGTCTTCGGGGGCGATGCCGGCGCCGTCGTCGGCGACCCGAATCAGGCGTACGCCGCCCTCTTCGAGCTGCACATCGATCTTTGCCGCACCGGCGTCGAGGCTGTTTTCCAGCAATTCCTTGAGCACCGAGGCCGGGCGCTCGACCACCTCGCCGGCGGCGATCTGGCTGATCAGGAGGTCCGGCAGCGGCTTGATGATTCCCATGGGGGAAGGATTATAGCTTCCGGTAAAATCGCTCCTTTCCTTCCCCCATCGCCCTCACGTGGACCTTCTTGCCCAGTTCATCGACATCATCCTGCATGTAGACAAGTACCTGGCCGCGCTGCTGGCGCAGTATGGCACCTGGATCTACGGCATCCTTTTCGTCATCGTGTTCTGCGAGACGGGCCTGGTGGTGACGCCCTTCCTGCCCGGCGATTCGCTGCTGTTCGTCGCCGGCGCGCTGGCCGCGACCTCGGGCAACAGCAACGGCGGCAGCTTCGACATCAACATCGTGATCGCGGTATTGCTCGCCGCCGCCATTCTTGGCGACAACACCAACTACTGGATCGGGCGCTGGGCCGGCAAGCGCATCCTGGCCTGGGGCGAGAAGTCGCGCTACTTCAACCGCAAGGCATTCGACCTGACGCATGCCTACTACGAGACGCATGGCGGCAAGACCATGCTGGTGGCGCGCTTCATGCCGTTCGTGCGGACCTTTGCGCCGTTTGTCGCCGGGGTGGCCAACATGACCTATCCGCGCTATTTCCTGTTCGACCTGTGCGGCGCTGTGCTCTGGGTGTTCTCGCTGTGCCTCGCCGGCTACTGGTTCGGCAACCTGCCATGGGTCAGGTCCAACCTGTCGCTGATCGTCTTCGGCACCATCGGCCTGTCGCTGCTGCCCCTGGTTCTGGCGTGGCTGCGCCAGCATTTGGCGGCCAAGGCCTCCTGAACATGCGCGTCGCGGCGATGCTGGTCATGCTGGCGCTGGCGGGCTGCGCGCAGGACAAGACGCGTTCGGTCGGCGAGGCCGTAGGCAATTCGGTATCGACCTTCGATCCGAAGCAGATCGGCAAGAGCGACGTCGACCGCGTCGCCGACATCCATCGCCGCGAGATCTTCGCCAGCCTGCGGGTGCTGGCCGAGAAGCTCTACCGGCGCAATCCGCGCGAGTGGAAGAAGGGCGGCCACGCCAGCATCGAGGCCGCGCTCGACCGGCTGCTCGATCCGCGCAACGCCTGGCGCCTGCCCGAGGCGGCGGGCAAGCGCGGCACCGACGCGATCCTGCTGGCGCTGCGCGAGGATTTCGAGGGCGACCGGGTGGCCGTGTTCGTCGCCGGAATGGGCGGCATGCTGAATGCCGCCTTCGAGGAAAAGACCGAATTTTTCATGCTCGACGAACTCGATCCGCAGAAGCTCTACAACAGCGCGCGCAATCTCGAACTGGCGGCCTGGAAACTTGCCACCGCGCGAGCCGCGGGCGGTACGCCGCTGCTGCTGAGCAACGAGATGTCCCTCGCGCTGCAGCCGGCGAACCTGAGCTTCGAACGCGAATTCGGCAAGATGATCGGCAATCTCGACCTGCTGTCCACCCTGATCGCCGACAAGGGTCACCGGACCATTGCCCGGGTTGCGCAAAGCCTTGCCACGGCGGTGTTCCTCCCGGTCGTGGCGCTGCGATGAAGCGCTACGTCATACTCATCTCGGGGCGCGGCAGCAACATGGAGTCGCTGCTCGATGCCGGCCTGCCGGGAAATTGCGCGGCGGTCATCAGCAATCGCCCGGAGGCCGCCGGCCTGGCCGCGGCGGCCAGTCGTGGAGTCGCCACGCGGGCGATCGATCATCGCGGTTTCGCCACGCGCGAGGCATTCGACGCCGATCTGGCCGCCGAGATCGAACGTCATGCGCCCGATCTGGTCTTGCTCGCCGGCTTCATGCGCATACTTACCGACGACTTCGTGCGCCGCTTCGAGGGCCGTCTGCTGAATATCCATCCCTCGCTGCTGCCGCTGTTCCCCGGTGTCAGGACCCACGCCCAGGCGCTGGCTGCCGGGGTGCGGCTGCACGGCTGCAGCGTGCATTTCGTGACGCCGGCGCTCGACGGCGGGCCGATCATCGCGCAGGCGGCGGTGCCGGTGCAGGCCGATGACGACGCCGAGACCCTGGGCCGGCGGGTGCTGGCCGAGGAACATCGCATCTACCCGCGGGTGGCGCGCTGGTTCCTCGATGGCCGCCTGCGCCTGGTTGGCGGCCGGGTATGCCTGGAAGGCGAGACGGCGGTGAGCGGTTCGCTGCATGTGCCGCAAATCGCTTGAGATGCCCCTTGTCCTGGCACTGGTCGCCTCGGCCCTGATTCACGTCGCCGCGTTGGTCGGCCCTGGCTGGGCCCTGCCCGGCAGCGACGAAACCGATCCGCCGCCGACCATCGACGCGGTGCTGGCCAAGCCGCCGCCCCGTCGCGAAGCCGCGCCGGCGACCAGGCCCAAACCTCCGCCAAGCAAGCCGCGCCCGCAGCCGGCGGCGTCGACCCTGGCCGCGGCTGCGCCCACGGCAGCGGCGAGTGTGGCAGCGCCGGGTGCGGCGGCGGAAGAGACGCCGCCCGCCGCGGTAAACCCGGCCGCAACCTCGCCCACCGCCGTATCGCCAGCGCCGACTGTCGAGCCCGCCGCCGCGCCGATGCCGGCACGCACCGCCTTGCCCGGGCGCGGTCGCCTGCGCTATGTCATCACCCGCGGCGAAGGTGGTTTCGTTATCGGCCAGGCGGTGCATAGCTGGGAACATGACGGCTTCACTTACACGCTGAAAAGCATGACCGAGACCACCGGTCTCGCCGCGCTGTTCAAACCGGCACAGGTGTTCCAGAGCAGCCAGGGCGAGGTGACGGCCGAGGGTCTGCAACCGCGCGAGTTCCGCCACGAGCGCGTGGGCGGCATCGACACCGCCCGCTTCGACTGGATGCGCCGCGTGGTCGCCTACGCCGGACGCGAGGACAGCCTTGCCGCCGGCACGCAGGACATGCTTTCGATGTATTACCAACTGGTGTTGCTGGCGCCGAAGGAAGGTGCGCTGGAGATGCCGATCGCCACCGGACGCAAGCTCGAAAGCTACCGCTTCGAGGTCCTCGGCGAAGAAGTCGTGGCCCTGCCGGCCGGCGAACGGCGGGCAGTGCATCTCAAGACGCGCAGCGGCAACGACAGCATAGAACTGTGGATCGAACTGCAGATGCGCGGATTGCCCGTGAAGATCCGTTTTACCGACCGCAATGGCGAAATTTTCGATCAGATCGCGCAAGACATGGACACTCAGGAGCAGCAATGAAATTTCCCCCAGGCCTCTTTCCAGGAAAGCGAGACGCGGCATGAACGACGACAGGAAACACGGCCGGCCGCGCGGCGGCGCACGCGGGCCGGGCGGCTCGCCGCGGCGCGGCGCAACCGCTGCCAGGAATGCGGGGCAGGGTGGCGAGCCGCCGCCGCCCGCAGCCGAGGGCCTGGCCGCCGATTTGCTGAACGCGGCGGTGGCGGCCACGGCGCAGTTGCTGACTTTCGCCCTGCCGGCCGACGCGGCCTTGTCGGCCTTCTTCAGGGCGCGCAAGAGCGGCGCCCGGGATCGCGCCTTCATCGCCGAAACCGCCTATGCCGTGCTGCGCCGCAAGCGCCTGCTGGAACGCCTGGCGGCATCGGGGCCGAATCTCGAACCGGCCTATCTCGCCCCCGGTTCGACGCCGAAGCGCGGCCCCAAGACCGCCGGGCCGCGCCGCATTTCTCCGCGCGAACTGGTTCTGCTCTCGCTGTCGCGCGTGCGCGGCATGTCGCAGCGCCAACTTGAAAACGCCCTGCTGCCCGGCGAAGCCGAATGGCTGGCGGAGATCCGGCGCCAGCCGGAGCCCGAACTGAGCCTGGCCGAACAACTGGATTTTCCCGACTGGCTGGCCGAGCGCCTGGCGCCGCGCA
Organism: Rhodocyclales bacterium RIFCSPLOWO2_02_FULL_63_24; assembly: GCA_001828935.1. Taxonomy (GTDB): domain Bacteria; phylum Pseudomonadota; class Gammaproteobacteria; order Burkholderiales; family Rhodocyclaceae; genus Sulfuritalea. The sequence continues at coordinate 15,680 of MHZX01000027.1, read as the reverse complement.
TGACGGCGGAAGAACTGCTGGCGCTGGCGCGCGCGCTGAACACGCCGGCGCCGCTCGACCTGCGCGTGAATACGCTGAAAGCGGAACGCGAGGCCGTGATCGCGCGGCTCGCCGCCGACGGCATCGTCGCCGCACCTTGCCCCTATTCGCCGCTCGGGCTGCGCCTGAAGACCAAGCCCTACCTGGCGAAACATCCGGCCTACCTCGACGGCAGCATCGAAGTGCAGGACGAGGGCTCGCAGTTGCTGGGCTTCCTGCTGGCGCCCAGGCGCAGCGAGATGGTGGTGGATTTCTGCGCCGGCGCCGGCGGCAAGACGCTGATCCTCGGCGCCCTGATGCGTTCCACCGGCCGCCTGTATGCCTTCGATGTCTCCGACAAGCGGCTGGCCAAACTGAAGCCGCGCGTGGCCCGCGCCGGGCTGTCCAACGTGCATCCGGCCTGCCTCTCCGGCGAGAATGACACGCGGGTCAAGCGGCTGCAGGGCAAGGTCGATCGGGTGCTGGTCGACGCGCCGTGTTCGGGCCTCGGCACCCTGCGCCGCAACCCCGACCTCAAGTGGCGGCAGTCGCCGGAAAGCGTCGCCGAGTTGACCGCCAAGCAAGGCGCGATCCTCGCCGCCGCGGCGAAACTGCTGAAACCCGGCGGCCGGCTGGTGTATGCCACCTGCAGCATTCTGGCGGAAGAGAACGAGGAGATCGTCAATGCCTTTCTCGCCGCGCATGGCGATTTCCATCGCCTGTCGGCGCAAGAGGTGCTGGCGGCGCAGGGCATCGCCATCGACTGCGGCGAGGACATGCGCCTGTCGCCGCAGAAATACGGCACCGACGGCTTCTACGCCGCCGTGCTGGAGCGCGCCAGGTGAGAAAGTTTCTCGCCGCGCTGCTGCTTGCGCTGCCGTGCTGGACAGTCGGCGCCGGCGCGACGCCGCTGGCGGCCAGCGGCACGGTCGAGGTGCTGTTCACGCCCTGGGACGATGCCGAGGGCGCCGTGGTGCGCGCCCTGTTCGCCGCCAGGCGCACGGTGCATGTGCAGGCCTACCTGCTGACCAGCCGCTCGATCGCCCATGCCCTGCAGTCGGCACAGGCGCGCGGCATCGCTGTGGAGATCCTGGCCGACCGCGAGATGCTGGAAAAGAGCGGCAAGTCGCTGCTGCCGCTACTGGCCGACGGTGGCATCCCGGTCTGGCTGGAGACGCGTTACGCCGCCGCGCACAACAAGGTGATCCTGATCGACGCCGCCCAGGCCGACGCCGTCGTCATCACCGGCAGCTACAATTACACATGGTCGGCGCAGGCGCGCAACGCGGAAAACCTGTTGATCCTGCGTGGCAATCCGCCGCTGGTGCGGCGTTACCTGGACAACTGGCAACGTCACCGGGACGATGCCCGGCAATTGAACGGAACACGGTGAGATGACGCAAAACGAGTTGGCCCGGCGTCGACAGTTCGCGAAGAGTCGGTGCTGGTGACGCGGCGAGCCGGGCATGACATCGCCACGTTTGGATCGTTTGCGCCAGCGGAGCCGGCGTCGAGAGTTTTCGGATCGAGAACGATGGACTCGGTCCCGTTTGAACATCTCAGACCGTGCTTACTTTGGATGTTTCGGCTCGCGTAGAATCGTCCGATGCGCGTCATCTCGAAAAAGCCGTTGCGGGAGTTTTGGCAGCGCCATCCTGAGTCCAGGCCTATGCTTGAGGATTGGTTCCGCAAGGCCAGCGGTCTGAGCGCAATTTCGTTTCCCGCATTACGCCAAAGCTTCGGCTCCGCGGACTATGTGGATGGTTTTACCCTGTTTGACGTTGGTGGGAATCGTTATCGAATCGCAGCCGTTGTGCATTACGACAAGCAGCGGATGTATGTTCGTCAGGTGATGACTCACGCAGAGTGCGACCGTAACGACTGGAGGAAAAAATGAATGCGGTAATTGACTTTCAGCGATTGCTTCCCGCCTGGCAGATGCTTCAATCGGTAGCACCGATAGCTCATATCGAGTCCGAGGCCGATTACGATCATGCGACAGCGCTGCTCAACAGCCTGCTCGATCTGGTGCGCGATGACGAGAAGCATCCGCTGTATTCGCTGCTCGCCGTCGTTGGCGATCTGATCGAGGCTTACGAGATTGACCACGAACCGTTGAATCAGTGAGTTATTCAACGGAACATTGGAGCGTGGGCATTGGCCATTGGACAATTCTCGTGTCCGTATGAATACCACGAAACTCATTTCGGTTGATCCGAACCGCATGCGCTTGCGGGTACCGCCGTTGCGGTCCGGGTTGCGCAGTTGACTTGGGCGGTATGCAGATAACCGATGATCCTGCACTGCGCCGCCCCGTTGGCAACGCCACCGGGGCGATGCCCGGAAATTGAACGGAACACGGTGAGATGACGCAAAACGAGTTGGCCACCATCTGGCGCGCGGTTCTTGCCGATCTGCGCGAACCGGACCTGGTCTGGCAACTGGTCGCACTGGCGGCCTGCCTGCTGCTGGCCAAGCTGGGCGAGCGCCTGCTGCGCGGCCAGCAGGTCGCCGCCGGCCGTGCCTGGGAGCTTGGCCAGGGTTGGCTGAAGCGCATCGCCTTTCCGCTACTGGCTTTGCTGCTGGTGTTGCTGGTGCGACCCGTGGCCCAGCAGTGGATTCATGTCGGACTGTTCTCCCTGGCCCTGCCCCTGCTGTCCTCGCTGGCCGTGATTCGCGTGGTGTTTTACGTGCTGCGCCTGAGTTTCCTTGGTGCCACCTGGCTGGCCCAGTTCGAGCGCGTTTTCGCGCTGCTGATATGGGGCTTCGTCGCCCTGCACATCACCGGCCTGCTGCCCGAGGTGATTGCAGTGCTCGACTCGGTGGCCTTCACCGCCGGCAAGCAGAAGCTGACGCTGTGGCATCTGCTGCAAGGCGTCGTCGCGGTCCTCACCACCGTGTTGGGCGCGCTCTGGCTGTCCAGCGCGATCGAGGCCCGGCTCAACGCGGCGGTCGGGCTCGACAACAATCTGCGCGCGGTACTGGCGCGCTTGTCCAAGGCGCTGCTGGTGCTGCTCGCGGTGCTGATCGGCCTGCCCATGGTCGGCATCGACCTGACCACGCTGTCGGTGTTCGGCGGCGCGCTCGGCGTCGGCCTCGGCTTCGGCCTGCAGAAGATCGCCAGCAACTATGTCTCGGGCTTCATCCTCCTGCTCGACAATTCGATCCGCATCGGCAACATCATCTCCGTCGGCAACGACCGCGGCGAAGTCACGCGCATCACCACGCGCTACACCGTGCTGAAGAACCTGAACGGCGTCGAAGCGTTGGTGCCCAACGAGCTGCTGGTCGGCTCGGTGGTGCAGAACGAGTCCTACAGCGAGCCGCAGGTGCGCATCGCGCTGCCCGTGCAGGTGGCCTACGACAG
>MHZX01000027.1:0-12251 GCA_001828935.1 Rhodocyclales bacterium RIFCSPLOWO2_02_FULL_63_24 | reverse complement strand
GCCGGCCGTGTTGCTCAAGGAATTTGCCGATTCCGGCATCAACCTCGAACTCGGCTTCTGGGTCGCCGATCCGGAGCAGGGCGTCGGCAAGCTGCGTTCCGACATCAATCTTGCCATCTGGCGCGACTTCAAGCAGGCCGGCATAGCGATCCCCTTCCCGCAGCGCGAAATTCGCATCCTCAAGGACGCCGCATATGACTGACACCCGACTGATCCACGGCTTTCATGCCATCACCGCCAAGCTGCGCCACGCCGCCGACGATGTGCGCGAAATCACCGTGGCCGAAGGTCGCCAGGATGGCCGCATGCGCGATCTGCTGCGCCTCGCCGAAGCCCACGGCGTGCGCGTGATCCTGTCCGATGCCAAGCGGCTCGACGGCCTGGCCGGCGGCACCCAGCACCAGGGGGTGGTGGCGAAGGTCGCCGCCCAGGCCAAACATGTGACGCTGGACGACGTGCTCGAAGGACTGGCCGAGCCGCCGCTGCTGCTGGTACTGGACGGCATCACCGATCCGCACAATCTCGGCGCCTGCCTGCGCGTCGCGGACGCGGCCGGCGCCCATGCCGTGGTGGCGCCCAAGGACAAGGCCTGCGGCCTCAATGCCACGGCGATCAAGGTCGCCAGCGGCGCCGCCGACACGGTGCCCTACATCGTCGTCACCAATCTCGCGCGGTCCTTGCGCGAGATGCAGGAGCGCGGCATCTGGGTCATCGGCGCGGCGGGCGAGGCGGACAAGGAACTCTATGCCATCGACCAGAACGGCCCCTGCGCCTGGGTGCTCGGCGCCGAGGGCGCCGGCATGCGCCGCCTGACCCGTGAAACCTGCGACGAACTGGCGAAGATCCCGATGCATGGCAGCGTCGAAAGCCTCAACGTGTCGGTCTCCGCCGGCATCTGCCTGTTCGAGGCGCGGCGCCAGCGCGGCGCCTGAAATCGCGGTGCCGTGCGCCTTGCCTGCTTGAGAGTCGGCGCTGGCGGGACGGCGAGTTCGCCCGTGGCATCCACTATGCGTCTGGCGATACTGCACTGCCTGGTCGTGCTGGGCATTGTGCTGCAGCCGGGCTTGCCGCGCGCCGAGACGATCGAGGGCCGGGTTGTCGGTGTCATCGACGGCGACACCCTCACCATCCGCGACAGCGGCAAGGTCCGGCACAAGGTCTGGCTCGTCGGCGTCGACGCGCCCGAGGCGAAGCAGCCGTTCGGCCAGGCCGCAAAGACACACCTGACCGGCCTGGTATTCGGCAGGGATGTCACAGTCGAATGGCGCCAACGCGATCGCTACGGACGCATCGTCGGCAAGCTGATGCTGCAGCCGTCCGACTGCCCGAACTGCGCGCGGACGGTCGACGCCGGGCTGGCGCAGATCGAGGCCGGGCTGGCCTGGTGGTACCGGGAATATCGCCGCGAGCAGTCGCTGGAAGACCAGGCGCGCTATGAATTCGCCGAGTTCGACGCCCAGGCCAGGCGCATTGGCTTGTGGCGCGACGCCGCTCCGGTGCCGCCGTGGGAGTGGCGCAAGCGGGTAACCCCGTCCTGGTTGAGCCGCTCGCCGCCGCAGCATGATTTGCGCAGCGACGAGGACAGGCTGCCCATCGCCATGCAATAACCTGCTGCTGGCGGGCTCCATGACCGTTTCATCAAGCCAGCCCGTGGACCTGGCGGACTGTTAGAGTGGAACCCTGCCGACCAGGAGCCACTCATGAACGATCGCGTTCGCCATCTGCTTGCCCAGATATCCGTCCTCGAGGACGACTTGCGCGCGGCGCTCCACGAGCAGGAGGACAGCGTGCTGTTCCAGATCAAGGGCAAGCGCGTCGAGTTCGAGCAATCCATCCAGCAGGCGCATCGCCGTCTCAAGACGGGATTCTTCCACTGGCTGGTCGCCTATCGTCCGCAGAACCTGATCACCGGGCCGATCATCTATTCCATGATCGTGCCGTTGGCGATCCTCGATCTCTGCGTCAGCGTCTACCAGGCAATTTGTTTCCCGATCTACGGCGTCGCCAAGGCGCGCCGCGGCGACTACATCGTGTTCGACCGGCAGCAGCTCGAATACCTGAACTTTGTCGAGAAATTCCACTGCACCTATTGCGCCTACGGCGCCGGCCTGATTGCCTACGTGGCCGAGATCGTGGCGCGCACCGAAGAATACTTCTGTCCAATCAAGCACGCACGCAAGATTCTCGGCACCCACTCGCGCTATGCGCGCTTTCTCGACTATGGCGACGCCGCGGACTACGAGGCGCGGCTGGAAGCCTTCCGCGTCGGGCTCGGTGAAAAGAAGTGATCGCGGCGACCCGCCGCGGCCCGACATCGCAGAATCGGCCGCACGTCGGCGGCAGCGCGAATCAGTTGCCGGCTTCCCAGGCTTCGATGGCCTGACGCAGCTTGTCGGGCAGCGGCCGCGAGGTTTTGGTTTCTGGATCGGCGTTGACATAGACCATCTCGCCGCTGATCAGGCGTTCGCCGTCGCGGAAGATGCCCATCTCGAATGTCATGCTCGACGTGCCGATTCTTGCCGAGCGAACACAGATGTCGAGGAACTCGTCGAAGTGCGCCGAGGCGTGATAGTTGATCACACTCCTCACCGCGAACAGGTCGCCGCCGGTGCCGGCGATGCCTTCCGGGTAAGGCAGGCCGATTGCGCGCCAGTATTCGGTGATGCCGATGTCGAAGTAGCTCAGGTAGTGGCCGTTGAAGACGATGTTCTGCGGATCGACTTCGGCCCAGCGCACGCGCAGGGTATGGCGCAGGCGGAAGGCGGCGAGTTCGGACGGATTCTTCACGCTCAGGATTCCTCGGTGAGCAGCGAGACGCCCAGCAAGGCGCGGCGCTTCAGCCACGGGCTGGGCCGGTAGCGCGGGTCGCCGTAGAACTGCTGCATGGCTTCGAGCACAATCAACACGTTCATGGCGCCCAGCGCATCGCCGAGCGCCAGCGGTCCCTTGGGATAGCCAAGGCCCAGGCTGACTGCGCGGTCGATGTCGGCCGGACTGGCGACGCGCTGCTGGGCGATGTCGCAGCCGATGTTGACGATGCAGGCGACGATGCGCTGGGCGATGAAGCCGGCGCTGTCGCGGATCACGCTGACGGCGCTGCCGTCAGCGGCGAACAGGGCGTGCGCGGCATCTCGCATGGCAGGTGCGGTGAGCGGGGTGCTCATCAGCGTGCGCCGCTTGTCGAAGCCGAACAGGCAGTCGATGGCGAGCGTGCGCTGCGGGTCCAGGCCCTGCGTCAGGCAGGGCGTCGTGGCATCGGCGCCGAGCGGGGTGACGATGCACAGGGCGGCGCTGCTCGGCATTGTCTCGGTTTCGACTGCGACGCCGGCCTTGCCGGCGATCTCGCGCAGGGCTTCCGCCCATTCCGGGTGGGCCTGGCTGATCCATACGCTGGCGGGTTTGGCGGTTGGTAAGACGGCCGCCGGCAGTGGCGCCGGCGTGCCGTTGGCATAGCTGTAGAAGCCGCGGCCGGTCTTGCGTCCCAGCAGGCCGCCGGCCAGCCGTTGTGCCGCGAGCGCCGAGGGCCGGTAGCGTGGCTCCTCGTAATACTGGTGGTAGATCGACTCCATCACCGGCTGCGAAACGTCGAGGCCAGTGAGATCCATCAGTTCGAAGGGGCCCATGCGAAAGCCGGCGGCGTCGCGCATGACGCGGTCGATCTCGCTGAAATCGGCGACGCCTTCGCCGAGGATGCGCAGCGCTTCGGTGACGAAGCCGCGGCCGGCATGATTGACGATGAAGCCCGGCGTGTCCTTGGCTCGCACCGCGGTATGACCCATGCGCCGGCCCAGCGCCAACAGCGCCTCGGCGACCCACGGCGCGGTGAGCAGGCCTTCGATCACCTCGACGATCTTCATCAGCGGTACGGGGTTGAAGAAATGGAAACCGCCGACGCGTTCCGGCCGCTTGCAGGCCGCGGCAATCGAGGTCACCGACAGCGACGAGGTGTTGGTGGCGAGTATGCAATCGGCAGCGACGATGTCCTCAAGTTGCTGGAACAGGGCCTTCTTGACGTCGAGATTCTCGACGATCGCCTCGACGACGACCTGGGCCGAGGCCAATTCGCCGAGGGCGGCGACGACTTCCAGCTTGGCCGAGGTGGCGGCGAACTGTTCGGCGCTGATCTTGCCTTTTTCAGCCAGTTTGGCGAGGGTGGCGATCACCGTCTCGCGAGCGTTGCCGGCGGCGCCCGGAAGGGCATCGAAGAGCTGCACGCGGATGCCGTTCTGCGCGGCGATCTGGGCAATGCCGCGCCCCATGGCGCCGGTGCCAACGATGCCGATGCAAAGGGAGGGCGACTGGATGTCGACGGACATGGGAGGACTCCTGGGGTGGTTGCGTACCCGGTCTGCCAGACGGCTTCGGGGGTACGTGTCGTTCAGAGGCTTACCAGAGTTTCCACCACGGCTCGGCGCGGTTGATGCCACGCGCGTAATACTCGCTCTTGGGGAAGTTTTTGCGCATCACGCGTTCGGCGTCGTCGCGCAGGTCGTTCATGCCGAGATGGTCGTAGGCCTTGATCATGATGAACAGGGCTTCCTCGTTGGCCGGAGCATCGACGTAGGTCTTGACCGCGGTCTGCGCGCGGTTGACCGCGGCGACGTAGGCCTCGCGCTTCATGTAATAGCGGGCGACATGCACCTCGTGCGAGGCCAGCGCGTTGACCAGGTATTTCATGCGCGCGGTGGCGTCCGGCGTGTACTTGCTTTCGGGGTATTTATTGACCAGCACCTTGAACGCATCGAAGGAATCGCGAGCGGCCTTGGGGTCGCGCTCGGTGAGGTCCTGCAGGCTGACGTAGCCGAGCAGCCCGAGGTCTTCGTTGAAGTTGGCGAGGCCCTTGAGGTAGTACGCGTAGTCGACGTTGGGATGGTTCGGGTGCAGGCGGATGAAGCGGTCGCAGGCGGCAATCGCGGACGCGGGTTCGGCCTGGCGGAAATAGGCGTAGGCAACTTCGAGTTGCGCCTGTTGCGCGTAGCGGCCGTAGGGGAAACGGGCTTCGAGCTTTTCGAAATACTTGATCGCCTTGTCGTAGGCGCCGTCAGCCATCGAGGCCTTGGCTTCGCTGTAGAGCTTGTTGGCGGACCAGCCGGCGGTTTCGTCGATCTGGTCGGGCAGCAGGCCGCAGCCGCCGAGCAATGTCGCGCCGACCCCGGCGCCGATGAAGACGATGGGGGCGAGCGCCCGCAGGAATGCCGCTACACTACGCATGGTGAAAACCTCGCATGAATATCCGGCCGATTATAGCCGAAGCCCCTGTCCGCTCCCGAGCCTGGAAATCCCCGCGGAATGTGCCGGCTGGCGGCTCGACGCGGTGTTGGCGAAGCTGTTTCCCGAACACTCGCGCAGCCGCCTGCAGGGCTGGCTCAAGCAGGGGCTGATTCGCCTCGACGGGGCCGCGGCGGAGCCAAAACGCAAGGTGTATGGCGGCGAGTGCGTCGATTTCGACGCGAGCGCCGCCGTCGCGCCAGCGCCGACTCTTGCCGAGGCGGCCGAGGACATTGCGCTCAGCGTGGTGTTCGAGGACGAGCAACTGATCGTGATCGACAAGCCGGCCGGACTGGTGGTGCATCCGGGCAACGGCAACCCCACCGGCACGCTGCTGAACGCCCTGCTGCACCACGCGCCGCAACTCGCCGAAATCCCGCGCGCCGGCATCGTGCATCGGCTCGACAAGGACACCAGCGGCCTGCTGGTGGTGGCCAAGACCTTGACCGCGCAGACCGACCTGGTGCGCCAGATGCAGGCGCGTTCGGTCAAGCGGCATTATCTCGCCCTGGCGCTGGGCCAGGTCGAGCGCGACGGCACGGTCGACGCCCCGCTCGGGCGCCATGCCGTGCAGCGCACCAAGATGGCCATCGTGCGCGCCGGCGGCAAGGAGGCGCGCACCCATTACGCGGTGCGCGAACGCTTCGCCAAGGCCACGCTGCTCGAATGCCGGCTGGAAACCGGGCGCACCCACCAGATTCGCGTGCACCTCGCGTCGATCAAGCATCCACTGGCCGGCGATCAGGTGTATGGCAAGGCCAGGAGCGGCGATGCGCGACTCGACGCTTTCCCGCGCCAGGCGTTGCATGCCTGGCGTTTGGCATTGATGCATCCCGCGACGGGCGCCGAAATGGCCTGGGAATCGCCGCTGCCGGCCGATTTCGCGCAACTGCTGGACGCATTGCGCCTTGGTTAACGTGAAACACTTACGTACGGAGTCTCCTGTGATAGATGCGCATAGCGCGCCGAACAGTAACCCCCCGCGAGGGGGGAAGGGGGGCGGGCGAATAATTGGCTTTTCGCGTGTTGCATCTTCTGCGGGTGGCGCTTGGTGCCATGAGCGTTAGCTTGATCCTTCCCGATTGGCCGGCGCCGCCCGGCGTGCGCGCCCTGGCGACGACACGGCAGGGCGGAGCGAGCCGCGCGCCGTGGCAAAGCTTCAATCTTGGCGACCATGTCGGCGACGATCCGCGGGCGGTGGCCGCGAATCGTGCGCTGCTGCGCCGCGAACTGCCCGCCGAGCCGTTGTGGTTGACGCAGGTGCATGGCGCGCGCTGCGTCGATGCCGCCGGCGCCGTGCCGGGGACCGAGGCCGACGCCAGTTTCACGCGCCAGCGCGGCGTGGTCTGCGCCGTGCTCACCGCGGACTGCCTGCCGGTGCTGCTCTGTGACGAGCAGGCGACCGTGGTCGCGATCGCCCATGCCGGCTGGCGCGGTCTGGCGGCGGGCGTGATCGAAGCGACGGTTGGTGCCATGGCCGTGCCCGGCGAGCGCCTCCTGGCCTGGCTCGGTCCGGCCATCGGCGCGCAGGCCTTCGAGGTCGGCGGCGAGGTGCGTGATGTGTTCGCCGCCCACGATCCGCGGGCGGCGAGCGCGTTTGCCGCGAACCCTCAGGGCAAATGGTTGTGCGACATCTACGAGTTGGCACGGCTGCGACTGGATGCGCTGGGCATTCGCCGTGTTGCCGGCCCGCGAAGCGGAATCCCCGGCATGCAAAGCCCCAGCGCCGACTCCTGTACCGTGAGCGAGACGGAACAGTTCTTCTCCTATCGCCGCGACGGTATCACCGGTCGTATGGCCAGCCTGATCTGGCTGGAATAACACCTATAATCGCGGCCTCATGTCCGTTCTTTCCTGGATCATCGTCATGTCATTGGCCGGCGGCGCCTTCAGCGTGTTCGCCGCCGCCGTCTTCGCCCTGACGGCGCGCACGCAATGGGTCTCGCTGCTGATCAGTTATGCCATCGGCGCCTTGCTGGGAGCTTCCTTCCTCGAAGTGCTGCCGCATGCCATCACCGCCAGCGGCGACGCTTCGGCCACCACGGCGACGGTACTGGGCGGCATCCTGGCCTTCTTCGTCATGGAAAAGCTGGTGCTCTGGCGCCATTGCCACATCGAGTCCTGCGAGGGGCATGAACCGCTGGCGCACGAGCATGGACATAACCACATCCACGATCACGGCCGCAGCGGCTTGCTGATCCTGGTGGGCGATACCTTCCACAACTTCGTCGATGGCGTGCTGATTGCGGCGGCCTTCATGGAAGACGTGCGGCTGGGCATCGTCACTGCGCTGGCGATGATCGCGCACGAGATTCCGCAGGAGGTGGGCGACTTCATGATCCTGCTGCATTCGGGCTACTCCAAGGGGCGTGCCTTGGCCTTCAATCTGCTGTCCAGTCTGGCGACGCTGGTTGGCGCCCTGCTGGCCTATCTCGCGCTGGGGCAGGTGCAAAGCGCGGTACCGGTGCTGCTGGCGCTGGCGGCGGCGAGCATGATCTATGTGGCGGTGGCCGACCTGATTCCGGGGCTGCACAAGCGTCCGGAAATTCGCGCCACGGTGCAGCAAGTGCTATTGATCGCGGCGGGCATCGGCACCATCGTCCTTACCCACCACGTCGTCGACCACCTCGCGGGCTAGGCGCTGCCTGCGTCGCTGCGGCGTGCCAAAGAGCCACAGGAACAGCGCCAGGGGCGCGATGCCATAGACCAGAAAAGTCAGCACGCCAGCGGTAAGATTCTGTTCCGTGGCCGCCATCAGCAGGGTGACGTAAAGCCACCCGATCGCGATTACATACATTCGACAATTCTACGGACAAGGAAAGCGCGCCGCATTCTTGACACCGTTTATTGTGCAGTGCAAAATCGATCCCGTTTTTGCTCAGGCCGTTTTGCTTGACGCCCGCCGCGCTTGGCCTGGCCTGCGCTGAAACCCCGTTCCTAGGAGCCCCGGATGTCCTCCCCCCCCGATCAGAATGCCGCGTTGCAAGCCATGTTGCAGGCGGGAAGCGCCATGGCGAAAGGTTTCAGCCAGTTTCTCGCCGAGCAGCAACATGCGACGGCGCCAGCCGGCATCAATGCGGCGGCGTGGAGCGCGGAGTCGGAGGCGCTCAAAGCCTTGCAGCAGGAATGGATGGGACGTCACGCCCAACTCTGGCAGGGCATGCTGGGCAAGGCTCCCGAACAGCCGGCGCCGCAAGTCGCGGCCCCGGCGGCAGGCGACAAGCGCTTCGATCATCCGGCCTGGGCCGAGAGTCCGGTCTATGACTACCTGCGCCAGGCTTACCTGATCAACGCCGAATACATGAAGCGGATGGCCGAGGCGGCGCCGGTGGCCGACGGCCAGGCGAAGAATCGCATGCGCTTCCTGACGCGGCAGATGGTCGACGCGATGGCGCCATCCAATTTTCTCGCCACCAATCCCGAATTCGTCAAGAAGGCCCTCGAAACCAAGGGGGCCAGCATCCAGCAGGGCATCCAGAACCTGCTCGCCGACCTGGACAAGGGCCGCATCTCGATGACCGACGACAGCGCCTTCGAGGTCGGTCGCAATCTGGCGATCACGCCCGGGGCGGTGGTGTTCGAGAACGAGGTGATGCAACTCATCCAGTATTCGCCGCTGACCGACACGGTGGCGGAGCGGCCTTTCCTGATGGTGCCGCCCTGCATCAACAAGTACTACATCCTCGACCTGCAGCCGGAAAATTCGCTGGTGCGCTATGCCGTGGAGCAGGGCAACACGGTGTTCCTCGTCTCCTGGCGCAACGTGCAGGCCGATCTCGGTCACCTGACCTGGGACGACTATATCGAAAAAGGCGCGCTGACCGCGATCAAGGCGGTGCAGGACATCTGCAAGGTCAAGCAGATCAACGCCCTGGGTTTCTGCGTCGGCGGCACGATACTGGGTTCCGCATTGTCGGTGGCGCGGATTCGCGGCGAAAACCCGGTCGCCTCGTTGACCCTGCTGACCACGTTGCTCGACTTTTCAGAAACCGGCGAGATCGGCTACTTCATCGACGAGACGGCGGTCCAGGCGCGCGAGGCGGGGATCGGCAAGGGCGGACTGCTGCGCGGCAGCGAACTGGCGACGGTGTTTTCCGCGTTGCGCGCCAACGACCTGATCTGGCAATACGTGGTGGGCAACTACCTCAAGGGCAACAAGCCGCCGGCCTTCGACCTGCTCTACTGGAACTCCGACGCGACCAACCTGCCCGGCCCCTTCCTCGCTTGGTATCTGCGCAACCTGTATCTCGAAAACAGCCTGCGGGTGCCGGGCAAGCTGGAAATGTGCGGCGTCAAGGCCGATCTCGGCCGGGTGGACATGCCCGCCTTCCTCTACGCCAGCCGCGAAGACCACATCGTGCCGTGGAAGACCTCCTACCAGTCGCGCAGCCTGCTCGGCGGCGAGACCACCTTTGTCCTCGGCGCCTCCGGGCACATTGCCGGCGTCATCAATCCGGCGGCGAAGAACAAGCGCAGCCACTGGCTGAACGACAGCAAGACCGCGAATGCCGATGAATGGTTCGATGGCGCGACGGAAACCGGAGGCAGCTGGTGGCCGGTGTGGGCCAAGTGGCTCAAGGGTTACGGCGGCAAGGAGATTCCGGCACGCGGACGTCTTGGCAGCAAGGCCTACCCGCCCGGCGAGCCCGCACCCGGTCGCTACGTCAAGGAAAAGGCATAATGGACAAGCCGGTTGCCAGCGGGGGGCGCTGCTTCCGGTGCATGAGTGCAAGCCCCGCTCAAACAAAAAATACAGGAGACGCAAAATGCTACGAGTAGCGCTGGTAACTGGTGGGATGGGCGGTCTGGGCGAGGCAATCTGTATCAAGCTGGCGGCACTCGGCTACAAGGTGGTGACGACCTACAGCCCCACCAACACCAAGGCCCATGAATGGTTGCGGACCATGAACGACATGGGTTACGGCTTCAAGGCCTATCCTTGCGATGTCGGCGACTTCGATTCCTGCAAGACGTGCGTCGAGCAGGTGAGCAAGGATATCGGTCCGGTGGAAGTGCTGGTGAACAATGCCGGCATCACCCGCGACATGACGTTCAAGAAAATGGGCAAGGCCGATTGGGATGCGGTGATCCATACCAATCTCGATTCCGTGTTCAACATGACCAAGCAGGTGATGGACGGCATGATGGAGCGGGGTTGGGGCCGGGTCATCAATATTTCCTCGGTGAATGGACAGAAGGGCGCTTTCGGCCAGACCAACTACGCGGCGGCCAAGGCCGGCATGCACGGCTTCACCAAGGCGCTGGCACTCGAAGTGGCGAAAAAGGGCGTCACCGTGAACACCATTTCGCCGGGCTACATCGGCACCAAGATGGTCATGGCGATCCCCCAGGAAGTGCTCGACAGCAAGATCCTGCCGCAGATTCCGCAGGCCCGTCTGGGCAAGCCGGAAGAGGTGGCCGGCCTGGTGGCCTACCTGTCGTCCGAAGAGGCGGCTTTTGTCACCGGAGCCAATATCTCGATCAACGGTGGTCAGCACATGTACTGATCCACCCTGGATGGAAGGCAGCGGCTTGCAGCGCGCCTTCCGCCCGCACAGATTTTTTAGTCGCAGAGGAAGCAGCAAACATGGCACAACGAATTGCATTGGTAACGGGCGCGATGGGTGGTCTGGGCACAGCGATCTGCAAGGCGCTGGCGCAGAGCGGATTCACCGTTGCCGCAAACTGTCTTCCGGGCTTTCCGCCCAAGGACGAATGGCTGGCCAAGATGAAGGCGGAAGGCTTCAATTTCATCGTCGCCGAGGCGGATGTCAGCGACTACGACTCCTGTGCCGCAATGATCAAAAAGCTGGAGGCGGAAGTCGGACCGGTCGACGTGCTGGTGAACAACGCCGGCATCACGCGCGACTCCGTGTTCAAGAAAATGGACAAGGGCCAGTGGGACGCCGTGATGGCCACCAACCTCGACTCCGTGTTCAACGTCACCCACCAGGTCCTCAACGGCATGGCCGAGCGTGGCTGGGGCCGGGTCATCAACATGTCGTCGGTGAACGGCATCAAGGGGCAGTTCGGCCAAGCCAACTACTCCGCGGCCAAGGCCGGCATCCTCGGCTTCACCAAGGCCATCGCGGCCGAGGTGGCCAAGAAGGGCGTCACGGTCAACGCCATCGCCCCCGGCTATATCGGGACGGATATGGTCATGGCGATCAAGCAGGAAGTGCGCGACGCGATCGTCGCCACGATTCCGGTCGGTCGCCTGGGCAAGCCCGAGGAAATCGGCGCGCTGTGCGCCTATCTGGCCTCGGATCTGGCCGGCTACATGACGGGCGCCACCCTGAACATCAATGGCGGATTGCATTACTGCTGATCCGATCTGGTTTGGGCAGAATGCCAACCCCCGCTGCGGCGGGGGTTGGCATTTGCCACCTTGGCATTAGAATGGTTTCTTGGAGGGGAAAACGATGGCCGGACAGAGCCGACTGATAAAGAAATATCCGAATCGCCGCTTGTATGACACACGCACCAGTACCTACATCACGCTGGCCGACGTCAAGGAACTGGTCTTGGCTCATGAGGGCTTCCAGGTGGTGGACGCCAAGTCGGGCGACGACCTGACGCGTGCCATCCTGCTGCAGATCATTCTCGAAGAGGAAGCCGGCGGCGCGCCGATGTTCTCTTCCGACCTGCTGTCGCAGATGATCCGTTTCTATGGCAATGCCATGCAGGGGATGATGGGCAACTATATCGAGAACAACATCAAGTCTTTCACCGAGGTCCAGGCCAAGCTCAAGGAACAGGCCAAGACGCTGTATGGGGAAGGCGCCGGCGACAGCCAGGATTTGTGGGCCCAGTTCCTCAAGTTCCAGGGGCCCGCGATGCAGCACATGATGGGCACCTACGTCGAACAGAGCCAGAAGATGTTCCAGCAGATGCAGGACACCATGCAGGAACAGACGCGCAAGATATTCCCCGGCATCTACGTCAAGCCCGAAGAGAAGGCCGAGAAGAAGTAGTTTTGCGCG
>MHZX01000026.1:14810-43150 GCA_001828935.1 Rhodocyclales bacterium RIFCSPLOWO2_02_FULL_63_24 | reverse complement strand
TGGCCGCAAGATAGGCGGGCCTCTGGCGCAGGTCTGTTAAGGAGTGTCAGCAGATATTTCGGTGGCGGATTTCGGTTAGCATCGACCGATGCCCGCCAAAACTCCTGTTCGCGCCGACGCCGCAGTGATTGCACTGGTCGGCGTTGCCCACGCCACCTCGCATCTGTTTCATCTTTTGTTACCTCCGCTGTTCCCGCTGCTGATGCCGGACTTCGGCTTCGGCTACACCGAGGCCGGCTTCCTGATGACCGTGTTCTTCGCCATCTCCGGCGTCGGGCAGGCTTTTGCCGGGATCGTCGTCGATCGCTATGGCGCGCGCCGTGTGCTGATGGCGGGCGTGAGCCTGCTGGCGGCCTCCGGTGTCGCGCTTGCGGCGGCAGTCAACTACCCGATGCTGCTGCTGGCGGTGGCCCTGGCCGGCATCGGCAATTCGGTATTCCATCCGGCGGATTTCTCCTTGCTCAACAAGAAGGTTTCGCCGGGGCGTCTCGGCTACGCGTTTTCGGTACACGGCCTTTCGGGCAACCTGGGCTGGGCCATCGGCGCGGCGATTTCCGGTACGGCGCTGGCCTGGGCCGGTTGGCGCGGTGCGGGAGTCGCGGCGGCGCTGGCGGCCCTGTGCTCGGTCGCCGCGCTGCGGCTGGCGCGGCCTCTGTTGGACGAGGCCGTTGCAAGAGTCGGCGCTGGCGGCACGGCGCCTGGACCCACTTTCGGCTTTCTCGGCCTGCCGGCGATCTGGCTTGCCTTCATGTTCTTCCTGCTGGTCACGGCGGCATTCGGCGGTTTGCAGAGCTTCTCGGCGCCGGTGCTGGGCGGCATCTACGGGATTACCGCGGCGGCGGGGGTGGCGGCGCTGACCGGCTATCTGCTCGGCTCGGCGGCCGGCATGGTGATTGGCGGCTTCGTCGCGGTGCGGGTGCATGCCCACGACCGCACGGTGGGCGCCGCGCTGATCGGCGCCGCAATCTTCGCCTCGGTGCTGGCCACCGGAATGCCGCCAGCATGGGCCGTGATTCCGCTGATGGTCGGCATCGGCATCGGTGTCGGGGTTGCCGGCCCGTCGCGCGACCTGCTGGTGCGTCGCGTCGCAACCGAGTCGCTGGCCGGCGGCAATGCCTCGCCGGCCTTCGGCCGCGTTTACGGTTTCGTCTATTCCGGCCTCGACGTCGGCCTCGCGCTGGGGCCGCTGGCCTTCGGCATGCTGCTCGACGCGGGCGGCCGCGATGGCGTACTGCCGGGGGTGGCGCTGCTGCAGATCCTGGCGGTGCTGACTGTACTGGTCATGGGCCGCAAGGTCGTCCGGCCAGCTAAATCGGCTTAGCGCGGTCGGCCCAGTAGGGGTCGCGCATCTCGCGCTTCAGCGTCTTGCCGGCAGCATTGCGCGGGAAGGCCGGCAGGATGACCACTTGCTGCACGCGCTGGTAGCGCGCCGCGACGCGCTCGTTGATCCAGTCGCGCAGCTCGATCGCCGTGGCGTCGGCGCCAGCGCTCTGCGTCCCTTCGGGAACTTTCAAGACGACCGCCGCGAGCGGCGTCTCGCCCCAGGTTTCATGCGGGATGCCGAACACGGCGACCTCGGCAATGGCCGGGTGGCGGCTGGCGATGTCCTCGATGTCACGCGGATAGACCTTGACGCCGCCCGAGTCGATCATGTCTTTCTTGCGATCGACCAGGTAGAGATAGCCCTCGTCGTCCAGATAGCCGATGTCGCCGCTGAAGACCCAGCCGTCGCGCAGCGTCGCCGTGGTGAGTTCCGGCTTGCCCCAGTAACCCTGCATGACGAAGGGGCCGCGGCCGACGATCTCGCCTGGCTGGTTCGGGGGCAGGTCGCGGCCCTGCTCATCGACGATGCGCACTTCGCTGAAGGGCGGCGGGCAACCGACGGAGCCGGCTTTGCGCACCGCATCGGTCCTGTCGAGGATGGTGAGAAAGCCTTCGGTGAGGCCGTAGAGTTCGTGGAAACGGCCCGGCAGCAACTGATTCAGTTGGTCCTTGCGCGGCTGCGCCAGCGGTGCGCCGAGCGAGAGGATCATCTGCAGCGAGGCCAGCTTCGTCGCATCGAACGCCGGCGAGTCGAGCAGGGCGATGACTTGCGCCGGGACCACCATGATGTGGGTGACCCTTTCTCGGGCAACGGTCTCGATCATCGCTGCGGCGTCGAACTGGCGGTGCAGGATGTAGGTGGCGCCGAGATGAAAGGCCGGCATCAGGGTGACGAAGGCGCCGTTGAAGACGATGGCGCCGGTATGCAGCACCACCGATTCGGGGGTCATGCGCCAGGCCGCGCCGAGCAACAGGGCGTACATGGCGCGGACGCGGTGGCTGTGCATGATGCCCTTGGGCAGGCCGGTGGTGCCCGAGGTGTACATGATGTTGAACAGGTCGTCCGGCGATACTTCCGCGTCCGGCGGCGGGCCGTCGGACGCGGCGGCCGTCAGCGCGGCATAGTCGCCCCAGGGCGGCAGGCTGCCATCGATCAGCAGTACGCGGCCGGGCGCCAGCGTGGCCAGCTGCGGCAACACCGCCGCGACCACCGGCAGCAGGCTTTTCTGCGTGACGAGGCAGACGGCTCCGGCATCGCTGATCAGGCTCGACAAGCCGGCGCCGGTCAGCAGCGGCGACAGCGGCACCACCACCGCGCCGATCCTGGCGCAGGCCCAGTAAAGCTCCAGGAGTTCCAGGGTGTTGGGCAGCAAGGTGGCAACACGTTCGCCTGGCTTTACGCCCAGTCCGGTCAGCAGATTCGCGGCACGATTGACCCGGCCGTTGAAGCCGCGATAATCCAGTCGCTGCCCGTCGAATATGACGGCTGTCGCCTGCGGCCGATAGCGCGCATGGTGCGCCAACAGAGACGAGAGTTCCATGGCCTGTTCCCGTTGCGTTGATTCGGTGATCCGGCAGTGGCCGGGGACTACTTGCCTTGCATCGTCCACGCGCCGTCCCAGTCATCGGGCGGAGGCGCATCGCGGTAGATTGCGCAGCGTTCCAGGTAGATCTTCGATGGGCCGTCCGCCGGGTTGGCGGCCAGCGCCTGGCGAAAGCAGCGCTCGGCGGCGACCCACTCGCGCCGGCGATATTGCGACAGTCCCGCGCCGAAGGCCTGCAATACGTCGGCGCGGTGGGGGAAGCTGTCTTCCGAATGATGGCCGAGCGCCTCGTAGATTGCCACCGGCTTGTCCCGGCCGCGCACGCGAATCAGGTCGATCTCGCGGGCCGAAGCGTGATCCTTGATGGCGGCGTAGGTCGCATCGCAGATCAGGATCGACGTGCCGTAGAACTTGTTGGCGCCTTCCAGGCGTTCGGCGAGGTTGACCCGGTCGCCGATGACTGTGTATTCCATCCGCTTCAGCGAGCCGATGTTTCCCGCTACCACGTTGCCGGTGCTGATGCCGACCCCGATCCGGATCGCCTCGCCGCCGCGCGCCACACGCCGCCGATTGAGCTGGTGCAGCGCGGTCATCATCTTGTTGCCGACCGTCACCGCATTGCTTGCATCATGCTTGCTCTGCATGACCGAGCCGAATACCGCCATGATCATGTCGCCGATATATTTGTCGAGTACGCCATCGTGGGCGAATACGATATCCACCATGTCGGTGAAGTACTCGTTGAGCAGCGCCACGGTCTCCTTGGCGCCTAGACGCTCCGAAATCGAGGTGAAGCCGCGGATGTCCGAGAACAGCACGCTGACGTCGCGTCCGGTGCCGCCCAGCACCGCTTCTCCGCTCTCCAGCAGTTGGTCCACCACCGATTTGCTCATGTAGCGCGACATGGTGTTGCGCAACCGCTTCTCGCGGGTGATGTCCTCCATCATCAGCATGTAGCCGATCGGCTCGTTGCGCATGCTGGTCAGCGGCACCGTGGCCAGATTCACCGAGACCGTCTCGCTGCCTTCGACGAACAGGTCGGTGTCGACCGTGATGTCGGTCCTGCCCGAGGCGCGGACTTTTTCCAGGCTCCTGGCCACCCAGTTGTTGCGACCGACAAAGTACTCGTCGAGCGCACGGCCCAGCAGCTCCTCGGCACTGCAACGCAATATGCGCTGCGCCGCTTCGTTGATTTTTCTCAGCACGCCGTTGGCGTCCAGCGTCAGCACGCCATTGTTCATGCTGTGCAGGATGGCCTCGTTGTAGTTGCGCTCGGCGCTGACCTCCTCGAACAGTTGCGCATTCTCGATCGCCACGGCAGCCTGGGCCGAGAATGCCCGCAAGCGTCTTTCATCGGCGCCGCCGAACACGCCGCCCTTGCGATTGAGAATCTGCATGACGCCGATCTTGCGCTCGCCGTGGGCGACGATCGGCATGCACAGCATGCTGTGGGTGCGGTAGCCGGTATGCCGGTCGAATTCCGGATTGAAACGGGAATCGCCATAGGCGTCCGCAATATTGATTACGTCGCCGGTAGTGAAACATTCGCCGGCAATGCCGGCGTTGGCGGGAAAGCGAATCTCGGCGCTGCTGAGGCCGCCGGCGACACGGGAAAACAGCTCGTCGCGTTCGGCGTCGTAAAGGAACAGGCTGCCGCGGTCGGCATCGAGCAGCGCGGTAGCCGCCGCCAGGATCTTCGCCAGCAGGGGATCGAGGTGTATCTCCGAGACGATCGAGATGCTGATTTCCAGCAGCATCGCTTCCTCGCGCTGCTGGCGCTCGACCTTTTCGAACAGGCGCGCGTTTTCAAGGGCTGCGGAGGCTTGCAGCGACAGTCCCTCCAGCAAACGCTGGTCTTCTATGTCGAAATCGCCGACATGCTTGTTCAGCGCCTGGGTGATGCCGATCACCTCGCGGCGCTTGTTGCGGATCGGCACGCAAAGAATATTCCGGGTACGGTAGCCGGTGTGCCGGTCGACGTCCTGATTGAAACGCGGGTCGGCGTAGGCGTCGGCGATGATTTCCGCCTGGCCGCTGGTGAATACCGAGCCGGCGACGCCCAAGTGGCAGGGAAAGCGAATCTCGCCGATGGCGTCGCCTTGCACGACGCGCGAAAACAACTCGTTGGTCTCCGGATCGAACAGGAAAAGCGAACTGCGGTCGGCGTTCAGCGCTTCGGTGACAACCTCCATCAGGCGCGGAAACAGCACATCCAAAGACAGGCTGTCGGAGACGCGGTTGGCAATGTCGGCAAGCGCCGAAGTGCGGCGCAACAGCTCGGTAATGCGGAAAAACAGCTGGGCCTTGCCCGCCTCGTCGAGGCCATGCAGCAGTCGTTCAATATCCTCCTGATGCAAACGGTGTTCGAGGATTTCGCGAATGGTTTCGAAGCCGAGTTGCATACGCGATATGAGCGGAAGACCTGTGGGTCAAGGGTGGCGCCATTGTAACCAGATTCGGAATGTGCCCATCGTCGGGCAGGGCTCCGGGCGGTCGGTGGCCTGTGTGATGACGGCGGAACGCCATTGGGTATCGAGGGACCGAATGATCATGGGAACCTGGTTCCCGGCGTCAGAATCGATCCGGCCCTGGCGCCGGATTTCGCTCCCACCGAGGCGCGATTAGCCGGTAACATAAACGCAAATCGCCAGCCGTCGGTCGATCCAACGGCAAACGGGGGTATGTCGATTTCTTGGTGCCGATGCCGCAAGAATAAATGGAAGCGGCACGGGGGTGGGGTGGTTTGCGTCCATTTGTTTGGGGGGGGATAGACATGAAATCCAGATTTCAATCGAGCCTTGGCTCGGCCTTGTCGGTGCGGAACTCGGCGGCCGGAAACCGGAACCAGAATCTGCTGCGAATTTTCGCCTTGCTGTCGATGGTCGCCTTTTCGCCGGCCATCATGGCCGATGCAGAAGAAATGTTCGTCAAGAAGAAATTCGTCGAGGCGCGGGACCTGGCGGCGAGCAGTTCCAGCCTGGATAACCTCGGCATCCTGGGTTGGAGCCAGTTCATGCTCGACGACTACGGGTCGGCCATGAGCAGTTTTCGCAAGCTGGAAAAGGTCTGGCCCAACGATTTCGATGCGCTGCTCGGAGTGGCCTGGGTGCTGACCAAGACCGGCGCTTACCAGGAAGCTGGGAAATATGTCGCCAGGGCCGAATCCCTGGCGATGGGCTGGCAGCGCCCCATGGTTTATGACCTCAAGGGTTGGCTGGCGATGAAGCAGGGCAACATCGAGGCGGCGGCGAAGCACTTCCAGAATGAAGACAACGAGCCGATGGCCGCCGGAAGGTCCGATTCGTCTGTTGGCCTGGGGTGGTTGGCGTTCAACAGCGGCGACTTGGCCAAGGCCAAGCTGGCATTCGAGCGGGGGCTCAGTCGCGACTCGAAATGCTTCTTTTGCCGGGATGGCCTGGCGCGCATCGCTCTGGTCAGGGGCGAATTCAAGGAGGCGCTGAACCAGGTTCTCGGCGGCATCGAGACGACCGGCGACAATCACGGGCTCAACACGCTGCTGTCGTCCGTCCTGATCGCCATCAACGATCCGGCGCTGGGCAAGAAGACTTACGCGGATCTGATCAATCGCTATCCCAAGGTGCCCGCCTATACGATAGGTTTGGGCTACGCGCTGCTGGCGGAAGGCCAGGCGGCAGGTGCCGAGGCGGAGTTCCGCAAGGTGCTGGCCGCCGATCCCGCCAATGTGTCGGCCCAGGCAGGCATCGGCGCCTTGCAGATCCTCAAAACCGGCATGGTCAAGGACGGCTGGGATGCCTATTTCAAGGGAGAGTATGACAAGGCACTGGGCCTGTTCGATGCCAAGCGCGGCCAGGCGGCTGCCGTAAAAAATCCATCCGCCGAGGATGGCCGTGGCTGGACCCTGTTGGCGCAAGGCAAGGCGCGCGACGCGCGAGACGCGTTCCGCGCCGCGATCGCGATGGATCCCCAGTTCTTCTATTCGTCGAGCGGCCTTGCCGCTGCGGAGAGCAAGCTGCTGGTGGCGTATCGGCAGGCATGGGGCCTGCTTGACCTGGGACGCCTCGACGAAGCCGTCACCGTATTCGGCAAGGCGCGCAACGATACTCCGGCTGACTTGCAGTGGCTGGTCCAGGATGGCCTGGGCTGGGTGTCTTTCTTCAGGAAGGATTACGCCGCAGCGGAGAAGACGTTCGCGGAAATCCTGGCGGCCAACAAGGATGCCTATCTGTCGGAAATGGGTCTGGGCCGGGTGGCGCTGGAGCGCAAGGACTACAGCGCGGCCGCCAAGCACGTTTCGCGGTCGCTGCTGCTGAATCCGTACCAGGTGCTGGCGTCATACACGATTCCGGCGGCGAAGCTGGTCGACGCCGGGCAGTTCAGGGATGCGAAGGACATCCTGGCACGCGGCGAGCGCATCTATCCCTATTCCGCCGACATCCATTTTCTGCTGGCGCGAGCGCAGTCCGGACTGAACGAGGAACGCAGCGCGGGACTCAGCCTGGCCAAGGCGGCCGAGCTGGCGCCGTTCTACATCGATCCGGTGTTCGACAAGGTTTCGCTCGGTTCGCAGTCGAAGCAGACGGCCCTGTTGTCGCTGGCATGGGGGCTGTATTACGGCGGAAACGCCGCCGCGGCGGCGAAGCGCTTCGAGCAATATGCGGCGATGGGCGGCAGGGCGGTCAGCGGCTTGCTGGGCATCGGCTGGGCGCAACTCGCACTGAATAACTCGCCCAATGCCCGGAAGGCCTTCGAGGCCGCCATCAAGGGCGGCGACAGCGGGGACGCTTTTGCCGGACTGGGCTGGGTTCACCTTGGCAGCGGGCAGCTGGGCGAGGCGGAAAAGAACTTCAAGTCCGCCCTGAAGGCGATCCCGTATCACGCATCCGCCCAGTCGGGGCTTGCCAATATTCAATATCGCAAGACCGAACTGGTCAAGGAGGGCTGGGCGGCCTACTTCAAGGGGGACTATCTGAAAGCGCTCGCGGCCTTCGAAGCGAAGGCGGCCGCGGCGGTCAATGCCAAGAATCCCGCGTCGGAGGATGGCCGCGGCTGGACGCTGCTGGCAATGGGTGAAACCCGATCGGCCGCCAACGCCTTCGACAAGGCGCTGAAGATCGATCCCGACTATTACTCGGCACAAAGCGGTCGGATTGCCGCGCGGCGGGCCGAGCTCGTGCTCTATCAGCAAGCCTGGGGGCATCTCGAGGCCGGGCAGTTCGAGCAGGCCAGAGCCAAATTCGAAAGCGCCCGCAAGGAGAGTCCGGCCGAGTTCGCCTGGCTGGTCGACGATGGACTGGCCTGGCTTGCCCTCTACAAGAAGGACTATGACGGCGCCGAGAAGGCCTTCCAGGCCATCGTTGCCAAGACCCCCGGGGCCTATCTGTCGCACAAGGGGCTGGGCTATGTCGCGGTCGAGCGCAAGCAGTTCCCTGCTGCCGCCAAGTCGCTGGCCACGGCGTTTTCCCTGGCGCCGTATCAGGGCGTGAGCTCCTATCTTTCGTCGGCCTTGAAAATGCTCGACGCCAAGGCGTATGTACAGGCGAAAGAGGTACTCGGTGCCGGCGAGATGGCCTATCCGTATTCATCGGATATCCAGTACCTGCTGGCGCGGGCCATGATCGGCCTCGGTGACGTGGAGGCGGCGGGCCGCAAGGCCGCCGCTGCGGCGGCGCTTGCTCCGACTTATATCGAGCCGGCCTTCGATCGCTTGAATCTTCCGCCCAAGGCGGCGCGCGAGGCGCTGGCCAGTCTCGGCTGGGGTTTGTACTTTGCCGGCGATCATGCGAATGCCATCAAGCGTTTCGATGCCGCGCTGCGGGCCGGAGCGACAGATCCCAATATTTCACGCGGCAAGGGTTTCGCCTTGTTCCGCCAAGGCAAGTATCGCGACGCCGTGCCGCTGCTCGAAGTGGCAATGAAACAGGAGCCGGGGAAATTGCTGCCCATCGTCGAGGTTGTGCCAATTCCCGGAACCAAGGAATCGTGGACAATCGAATATACGGCGGGCAGCACGCTCGCCTGGGCGCATTACCGCCTTGGCTCGAACGCCAAGGCCGACGAGTTGTTCGCCGAAGCCATCTCTGCCAACCCCTTCGCCATCGATGCGCTGACCGGGCGCGGCTATACCCGGCTGGCACTGAAGGATGCCAACAGCGCCCAGACGTACTTCGAGCGTGCGCTGAAGATTTCGCCGGCCTATCCCGATGCCCGGCAGGGGCTGGCTGCCGTCAAGAAGCCGTGAAGAATGCCAGACTGAAACTGCGGCCTCACGTTCGACTGGAGGCCGATGCAGAGGGCAAGGGAGGCATGATGCTCGACACGCAGAGCGGGACGATCTGCGCCTGCAACGAGTCCGCCTGGGTCAGCCTGAAGGCGCTGAAAAAAGGCGTCGACGCCGAGTCGCTTGCCGCGGGGCTGACGAAGACCTTCGAGGTCCCCCCCGAGACGGCCCGGAAAGACGTTTTGGCCCTGGTCAGCGAATTGCACCTGATGGATTTGCTGGAGCAGACTTGACTGCCCCCGTCATTCGCATAGCGTTGACGGGTATGGGCGGACTCGACAACCCGGAACCCGGGCTGGCGGTCGCGCGTGCCCTGCGCACAGGCTGGCGCGGGCCGCTCCAGATCGAGGGACTGGTGTACGACCCCTGGACCACCGGGGGGTGGACACCGGGCATTGCCGATCGGCTGCATTTGATCCCGCCGCTTGTCCAGGGCGACGAGGCGGTACTGCAAAGGCTTCTCGAATTGCATCGGCGGCACCCCATCGACGTCCTCGTTCCTTGCCTCGACCTCGAGGTGCCTGTCGTCGCGCGGCTGTCGCGCCGGCTCGCCGGCGCCGGCATTCGCACCTTGCTGCCGGAAGCGGCCGACGTCCATGCAATCAGCAAGGTCAATCTCGGCGCGTTCTG
The DNA here is from genome assembly GCA_001828935.1 of Rhodocyclales bacterium RIFCSPLOWO2_02_FULL_63_24. GTDB lineage: Bacteria > Pseudomonadota > Gammaproteobacteria > Burkholderiales > Rhodocyclaceae > Sulfuritalea. Next base: position 33,394 of record MHZX01000026.1, on the reverse strand, counting down.
CTATGCCAACGATATAACGACGCCACGGACCGTTCATGTGCGCGATTTGTCGACAGTGGCGCTGCATGCCGATTACTTCGGCTACCCGTTGTGGGTCAAGGGAACGGTGGCGGGCGCAAAGAAGGTGCACAACAGGGAGCAGGCCGTATTCGAGGCCGAAGCGCTCGCCGCAAAATGGGGGGGCGGGATATTGCTGCAGGAAGCGATCGACGGCAGCGAGCACATGGTTGCGATGGTTGCGCGCGGCGACGGATCCCTGCTCTCGATGGTGTCGGCGCGCAAGCTGGGAACCAACCAGCGCGGCAAGAGCGTGATCGGTGCGGTGATCGAAGATCCCGTGCTCAGGCGCATTGCGCTGCGGGCACTGAGCCGGCTGCACTGGCGCGGCCCGCTGGAACTCGAGTTCGTTCGATCGGCGAATGGCGGGCAGTACTACCTGATCGAAATCAATTGCCGATTTCCCGCGTGGATCGTGCTCACCGAATTCGCCCGCGGCAATTTGCCGGTCAAGTTGCTCAGGGAAATTCTTGCGCCTGGCGGACGCTCGCAAAGCCGGCTGCGCGTAGGGGCGATGTATGCCAGGGATGTGCAGGAGATGGGAGTACTCATTTCCAGCATTCGCGAGCTCAGGCGTTCCGGCAGTGCGGCGGTGGGCCGGGTGCAGCCGATTCGGCGCCGTCGCGGCGATCTGGCGGTGGCCGTTACCGGCATCTCGGCCTTCGAACTGACCCAGCCCGGCCTCGGCGTGGCGCGCTGCCTCAGGTCGGCGCCGGAGATAGGTCGCGTTCTGGGGCTTGCCTACACGCCAAACGATACGGGGTTGTTTCGCTCCGAACTGTTCGACGCGTGCTGCCGGATAGGCTTTGAGCATGACACCGAAAAGCGGCAGGAAGGCGACGCCATGCTGCTTGAGCGTTTGGCGGGGATACGGAAGAAGCATGGCCTCGACGTGGTGATTCCGAATCTTGACTTCGAAATCGAGGGATTTCAGCGTATCGCCGCGGAACTGGAGCGCATCGGAATCAGGACCTTGCTGCCCAGTCTGGCGGCGCGACGCAAACTGGGCAAACAAGGGCTCGCCGAACTGATTGGGCGGCAGCATTGGGCGGGATTCGAATACCCTGACACCATGCTGATCAAGACCCGGTCCGATCTCACCCGCGCCTGGGAGCGATTCGGCAAGCCGCTGATACTCAAGGGGCTGTTGGCCGGAGCGGCCCGCGTGTACTCCCTGCAGCAGGCGCTGGTGGCCTGGATGCGGTTCAAGGGCGAGGGCGAAGCGCAGATACTTGCACAGCCGGCACTGTACGGCGAGGAGTTTGGCATCGGCGTGGTGTGCGATCGCAAAGGAAGCCTGATCGATGCCCTGCCCCTGAAAAAGCTGGTGATGTGCGAGCGCGGCAAGACCTGGGCAGCGATTCCCGTGCCGCTGGTGCAGGCGGTCGCGGATCTTGCCGAAATCCTTGGCAGCGTCGGCTGGAACGGTCCGGCCGACGTCGAATTCATTCGCGACTCGATGACGGATCGTCTGGTGCTGATCGAAATCAACCCGCGCTTCCCGGCTTGGATAGGATTTTCCGGGCTGATCGACGTCAATCTTCCCCGCCAGCTGGTATTGGCGGCAATGGAGCGTCCGTCTGCGCCGGTGGTCGGCAGTGGAGTGCTGGCACAGGATGTCGCATTCATGCGCACCGCGGAGGAGATTCCCGCCGCGGCGTCGACCATGGCGGCTTTCGTCAATCGCGGTGAGGTAGGCTATGGTTAAGCGGCTTCCGTATGTGGCACCGAAGCTGGAACTGATTACGCCGCGGAGCATGCAGAAGCACCGCATGGTCGATATCACTTCCGCGGACTCGGCCCTGGATGACATCGGCGATGCGAGGGCCTTGCTGGATGAATTCGGCTCTCCGCTCTACATCCTGTCCGAGAAGATGTTGCGCGCCCAATACCGCGCGTTTCGCGACACCTTTACGGCTCCCGGAATCAATACCGTGGTGGCCTATTCCTACAAGACCAACTATCTTCCCGCCGTCTGTTCGATCCTGCACCAGGAGGGCGCCTGGGCCGAGGTGGTATCCGGCATGGAATACGATCTGGCGCGCTCGCTGGGTGTTCCCGGCAGCAAGATCATCTTCAACGGTCCCTACAAGAGACCGGACGAGTTGGCGCGTGCCATCAAGGAAGAGGCGCTGATCAATGTCGATAACTTCGACGAACTCGACTTGCTGATTTCCGTCGCCGGGAATCTCGGGATTGCGGCGCGCACCGGATTGCGCATCAATTTCCAGTACGGCCGCCAATCGTGGACCAAGTTCGGCATGAACGCGGACAACGGCGAAGCGGTCGAAGCCTTGCACCGGATCAAGAAGGCCGGAAGAAAGCTGCGCTTCGAGGCGCTGCACAACCATTCCGGAACCTTTCAGGTCAACCCCGACATTTATGCGCGTGCGGCCCAGGTCTTGATCGCGATCGCGAAATCGGCCCGAGGTTTGGGATTGTCGCCGACCATCGCCGACTTCGGCGGTGGCTACCCTTCGAACAATCGCCTGAAGCCGGCGTTCGACGTGCCGGGCGGTTCCGGATCGAGCGGGCAGTTCCTGGCACCGTTCGCCGAAGCGATCGCCGGTCCGCTCAGCAAGGCGCGCAAGGCGTTCGGCGAGCGACCGACGATGGTGCTGGAGCCAGGCCGCGCCCTGGTCGATACCGCCTTCCGCCTGGCTTGCACCGTGGTGGCGCGCAAGAACATCGCCGGGCAAGGGGAGGCCGTGATCGTCGACGCCGGGGTGAATCTGGTGCCGACCGCCTACTGGTACGACCACGGCGTCAATGCGGCGTCGAACAAAGACATTCACGCGGCGCTGGGCGCCAAACCGGTCGCAGTGTTCGGCCCGCTTTGCATGCAGGTCGACATACTCCGCGAACGCGCCGTGTTGCCGGCCATGTCCCTGGGTTCGCCGCTGGTGATCTCGAACGTCGGCGCGTACTGCATCACCCAGTCGATGCAGTTCATTCAGCCCAGGCCAGCCGTGGTGCTGGTGGGTCCCAACGGGGTGGAGGAGATCAGGCGGCGCGAGACGCGCAGCGACATCTTCGGCATGGATCGGATACCGGCCCGGCTGAGGGCCAAGGGAGCGAAGTTCTGACCCATGGCCGATGTCATCGATCGCCATTGGCGGGAGGCCAGCGCAGCCTGGCTCAAGGGTTTTGCCCAAGTAGCATTTCTCGATCAACCGCTCCACGGCTTGCTGGTGATCGCGGCGATAGCGGTGCTGTCGCCGTGGAGCGCGGCCGCCGCCGCCATTGGCGCCACACTGGCGATCCTGCTCGGCCGGCGTTTCTTTGCGCAGAGCGAATGGGAGTGGAAGGAAGGGCTGGGGGCCTACGACTGCGTGTTGCTCGGCATGGCCTGGGGCGGTGCGCTGTCCCGCGGCGCGAGCATGACTTTTCTGCTGTTTCTGGCGATACTGGCTTGTCTGGCCATGCGCGGGCCACTGGTGCGCCGTCTTGTTTCGCTCGGTTTGCCGGCGCTGGCCTTGCCAGGCCTGGTCACCACCTGGCTCTCTCTCAGTGTTTTCTCCGCGCTTGGCAGCGACTTCTGGCTGACACCGTCGATCAATCCCTTCGGTGTCGCCGGTCCGGCGGTAGCCATAGCAGCCGTGGCCATCGGCATGTTTCTCAAGCATCCGCGCGCAGCCGCAGTCACGGCCGCAGCGGCGGCATTGACTGCATTCCTGTATGTCTTGCTTGCCGGGGAGGCGCTATCGATCAGGGGGGCAGGCTTGTGGGCCTTTACCGTGGCACCGGCGGTTTTTGCGCTTCCCGCCGCGTTTCTGCGGGGGCTTCGCCCAGGGTGGCGAGCCGCCTCGATGTCTGCCCTGCTTTCTGCCGCCGTGTGGCTGATCTGGCCCCGCATTCCGCTGCTCGACCAGGTGCCGCCCTTGATGGCGCCACTTTTCATCGGCATTTGGGGCGCCCTCGCCATGACGCTCGGCAAGGACCGTCTGCTTTGCCTGGATCACGGAGTGCAACACGCGGCGCGCCTGATTGGGGGCGCCCGGGCTTCGGGAGGCACCCTGGTCCTGACCGGCGCCGGTATCAGCACGGCATCGGGTATTCCGGATTACACCGCCGGCCACTGGCTCAGCCCGGGGGTTCCCTTGTCCCGCTACGGCTTCGAGGCATTTCTGGCCGATGCCGATTCGCGCACCCTGTATTGGGACGCCTGTGCCCATTTTCATACCGTGGCTGCGAGCGCGCAGCCGAACCCGGGACATCTTGCGCTGGCGGCGCTTGAAGCTTCGGGCTACGTCTCCGCAACCATCACGCAGAACGTCGACGGACTGCATCAGGCGGCGGGCAGTCGTCATGTCGGGGAACTGCATGGAAACATATTCGGGGTTCGCTGCCTGGCTTGCGATCAGATGGTCGATTGGCCGGCTGCGGACGCCTGGAGACAGGCGAGTCCAAGCTGTCCTGCCTGTGGCGGCTTGCTCAAGCCTGCGGTGATCGCGTTCGGCGAGGGCATTCGACTGGCAACCTGGCATATGGCCGATGGGGAGGCGCGAGGTTGCGGCGCCATGCTGGTCGTCGGCTCGCAACTTGCCGTTTCTTCCGCCAGCGCCTTGCTTGCGTCGGCGCGCGCGCGCAGCGTGCCGTGCATCTTCGTTACCCTGGGCGCGTTGGCCGTGCCGGTATTCCCCAACGATACCGTGATCGTTTGCCAGGCCGAACGCGCATTGCCGGCGCTGGCGAGGCTGCTCGGCGTAAGGCTGCCAGCCGCGGTCGCTCGATGAGTCTTCGGTTTTCCCCCGATCGTCTTGCAACCGAGATCGACCGGATACTCGGCTTTCTCGCGACCCGGATCGAGCCCGGGCAGAAGGTGGTGCTCGGCGTGTCGGGTGGAGTCGACGCGGACGTCACCGCGCGTCTCGCGGCGCGTGCGCTGGGGGCGGACAGGCTCAAGCTGTTTACCGTGGTCCATGCCAGCATGGAGCCACGCCATCTGGACAATGCCCGCAAACTTGCGGCAGCCTTGGGCGTTCCCCTGGTCGAGTTGATGCTTGCCGACTGGGCGCCGGGGCTGATCGCCGAGCTTTGCCGCGCCGATCCGGGCGAGGGCTTCAGCAACGAGGCATTGCTCGATATCGGCCGTGCCAGGAATTGCCTGCGCACGGCCATCTATTCCATCTATCACGATCGCGGCTACCTGACTCTGGCGACCTCGAACCGGACCGAAGTCGAGTGCGGTTTTTTTGTCCGCCTCGCCGACGGTATCTGGCATCTGGGGCCGATCGCGCACCTGTACAAGACCCAGGTCTATCAACTCGCGGCCGCCCTCGGCAGCGATCCGGATGTCATCCGGCAGCCGGCGTCGGCCGGGTACTGGCCCGGCGAGAGCGACCTGGAGGATATCGCCTACTGGTTGGTCAACCTGAAGCCGATCGGCGCCCAGCGGCGCTTTGATGCCGCCGAGATCGAACTGGCACAGGCCATCTGGGCGGAGCTCACGTTCGAGCGGATGGATCGCGGCCTGCAGCTCATTGCCGCCGGCTGCAGCGATCCGGCCATCATTGCCGCAGCCTCGGGACTGAGCGTCGGCACGTCGCACAGGCTGTTGACTCTCACCGCCGCGGCACGGTCAATCGCCGCAATCCCGGTCTTCCGGACCCTCTGAAATCCCGCCGCACGAGGCTTCTCCGCCTGGCACAAACGGCGTAGAGTTTCGGGGCGAGGCGGACGCGCTTCAATCGATCGTCAAATCGAAACTCTTGCTGCGACACAGGCCAATGTAAATGACTACCCATCCTGCACCCCCATCATTCAATTTGCGCGCTCCCCGCTATGACGACGTCGGAATCTATACGGCGTTCATGGCCGATCCGCAGGTGACGATCTGGCTGGAGGATCGCTGCCAGCGCCCGGTCCATTTCCATCACGCCCTGGCCTTCGTCCTCGGCGAAGCCTGGTGCCGGCTGGCGATCGAGTATCAGGGACGGTTCGTCGGCATCACCGGACTGGAAGACTACGATCCGTGTAACGGCGTGGCGCGCTTTTTCATCGTGATCGGCGACCGCGATGCCTCGAATCGGGGTCTGGGCACGGCAGTCGCGCGCGCGCTGGTAAGCAAGGGTTTTCGCGATCTGGGCCTGAGGAAGATAGTTTCGAACTACTTCGCACCCAATGTCGCCTCGAAAGTCATTCATGCCCGCGCCGGCTTTTCCGAGGAAGGGGTGCAGCGCCAGGTGGGGTGGCGGCGCGGGGAATGGGTCGATCACGTACTGGTGTCGATCTTGCGGGAGGAATGGCAGGGTTTGGCCGCTTCGCCGTCCTTGTCCGGCACGCTGTCCTGAGCTGATCGCGAACCCGGTCGGGTGCCGGCGATGCAGCGCGAATCAGGTGCGGAGTTCGGCGTGGCGGGGACAGGAGACAAGATGGTCATTGACCATGCCGGTCGCCTGCATGTGGGCATAGATGACGGTGGGGCCGATGAAGCGGAAGCCGCGACGCTTGAGTTCCTTCGACAGGGCTTCGGCCTCGGCCGTGATGGCGGGAACTTCCGCCAGGGTGCGCCAGCGGTTGACGATCGGCCGGCCATCGACAAACTGCCATAGCAACTGGTCCAGGCTGCCGCCCTGATCGTAGAGTTCCAGCGTGGCGCGGGCGTTGCCGATGCTGGCTGCAATCTTCAGCCGGTTCCTGACGATGCCCGCATCGGCGAGCAGTCGCGCCACGTCGGCTTCGCCGTAGCGTGCGATTTTCGACGGGTCGAAATTGTCGAAGGCGCGACGATAGTTCTCGCGCTTGCGGAGAATGGTGATCCATGACAGTCCGGCCTGTGCGCCTTCCAGCACAAGGAACTCGAACAGCGTGCGTTCGTCGTGGCAGGGCACACCCCACTCGGTGTCGTGATAGGCGACGTAGAGCGGATCGGAGCCGCACCAGGGGCAGCGTTCTGTCATGGGAGCCTTTCTTCCGGTCGATGGATTCAGTTCATCGAGTGCATGCCGATGCGGTTGCCCTCGCTGTCCTCGAAGAATGCCATGTAACCGATCTCGGGGGAAATCCGGGTTTTCTCCACGACGATCTTGCCGCCGGCGGGTTCGACGCGGGACAGGGGGCTGGCCAGGTCGTCGCCGCCATCCAGGTAGATGGCCGGACCGGAGGGGCCAGGCTGGTATAGCTTGAGGTCGCACAGGGCGCCGCCGGTTGTACCCTCGGCATAGGGAAAGATCGCCATGTTGAAATCGGGCGTGGCCTCGCGGCGCAGCCGGATGACGAAGACGGTTTCGTAGAAGTTGATGGCGCGGCCGGCGTCGGCTACCTGATGCGCAAGGGTTACCACCTGCCGCCGCTGATGTTCGATGCCGAGGAACTGGCCGCGCTGGCGCTGGGTAGCCGCATGGTCCGCGGCTGGGCCGATCCGGCGCTTGGTCGCGCGGCCGAAAGGGCCTTGCTGAAAATCGAGGCCGTACTGCCGACGGAGCGAAGAGTCGGCGCTGGCGAGACGGCGATGATCGTCCCGGATTTCCACGTGCCGCCGGCGATGGTGGCGCCCTTGGGGATTCTGCGCGGCGCGATCCGCGACAGTCGCAAGTTGCGTTTTGGCTATCGCCGCGCCGACGGCGCGGGCAGTCGGCGCACGGTGTGGCCGCTGGGACTGTTCTTCTGGGGCGAGACCTGGACCCTGGGAGCCTGGTGCGAGCTGCGCGGCGAGTTCCGCAGCTTTCACATCGATCGCATGGCGGCGCCGGAGGTGCTCGACGAGTGCTTCGAGAGCGTAGGCGGGCGCAGTTTGGAGGACTACATCCGCATCGCCGCTAGTTGAGCACCAGCACGCCGCGCTTGAGGCCGTGGTCTTCGGGGTGCGCCGAGAGGACAAAGCCGAGGCTGGAGACGAAGGCCAGCATGCGGGAATTTTCGGCCAGGAAGTCGCCGTGCATGTATCTCAGGCCGCAGCTGCGCGCGGTATCGATCAGCGTGCCCATCAGGCGGCGCGCCAGTCCCTTGCCCTGCCAGTCGTCGGCCACCACGATCGCGAATTCGCAGGATTCGCCGTCCGGGTTGGTGGCATAGCGGACCACACCGATCTCCTTGTCCGCACCGTCTTCTTCGACGGTGGCGACGAAGGCCATTTCGCGGTCGTAGTCGATTTGCGTGAGGCGGATCAGTTGCGCCGGGGAGACCTCGCGGATCGTGTTCATGAATCTCATGTAGCGCGCCTCGGGCGACAAGGATTTGACGAATTCCTGTTCCATCCGCGCGTCTTCGGGCTTGATCGGGCGGATCGTGACCAGCGTGCCGTCCTTGGCCTGAAAGCCGGTCTTCAGGTGCGAGGGATAAGGATGGATCGCCATGTGGTCGTAACGCCCGGCGGTGATCGGCATGTTTTCGATGGCGATCCGCGCATCCACGGCAACGGCCCCGTTTTCGTCGACGATCAGCGGATTGATGTCCATTTCGCTGATCCACGGCAGCTCGCAGACCATGGCCGAGACGCGCAACAGGACGGCCTCGATGGCCTCCATGTTCACCGGCGGCATGTTGCGGAATTCGCCGAGTCGCGCGGTGGTGCGGGCCGAGGCCAGCATGTCGGCCACCAGGACGGAGTTGAGCGGCGGCAACGCCACTGCGCGGTCGCTGTTGTAGGCCTCGACGCTGGTGCCGCCGGGCCCGAACACGATGGTGGGGCCGAAAATCTTGTCGCGCGTCATGCCGACCACCAGTTCGCGTCCGTTTGGCTTCTGGATCATCGGTTCGATCGAGATGCCGTTGATGTGCGCGTCGGGACGGTTCTTCTTCACCTCGTCCATGATTTCCAGCCAGGAATCGCGGACCGAGGCGAGGCTGTTGAGGTTCAGGCGCACCCCGCCCGAATCGCTCTTGTGCACGATATTGGGCGAGTCGATCTTCATCACTACCGGCAGCCCGAGTTCCTCGGCGAGCACCATGGCCTCGGAAGCGGAGCGGGCGACCACGGTTTGCGCGATGGGAATCTTGAAGGCGGCCAGCACGGCCTTCGACTCCATCTCGTTGAGCACCTTGCGGCCTTCCATCAGCGCCGTCTCGATCACCAGACGCGCCGACTCCAGGCGCGGCGGCGCCTGCTCTGATATCGAGGGCGGCGATTGCATCAGCAATTGCCTGTTGCGGTAGTAATTCGAAATGTGCGAGAACAGGTCAACCGCCGGTTCGGGCGTGCGGAAGGTGGGAATCGCCGCGCCCTTGAACAGCTTGCGCGCTTCGCTCACCTGCTCCTCGCCCATCCAGCAGGTCACCAGCGGCTTGTCGCTATGGCGCGCGATTTCAATCACGGTGCGCGCCGCCTGGGTCGGGTCGGTCATCGCCTGCGGCGTCAGGATCGCCAGTACGCCATCGACCTGGTCGTCGTCGATGCAGGCCTGGAGCGCGGCGCCGTAGCGCGCCGGATCGGCGTCGCCAAGAATGTCGATGGGATTGGACTTGGACCAGGTGGCGGGTAGCAGTTCATGCAGGCGGCCGATGGTGGCCGGGTCGAGCTGGGCCAGCGGGATGCCGATGTCCGCCGCGTGATCGGCCGCCATGACGCCGGGGCCGCCGCCATTGGTGATGATCGCCAGGCGCTTTCCGCGCGGCCGAAAGTGCGAGAACAGGGCGGAGGCTGCCGCGTACATCTGGCCGACGTTGGCCAAGCGCACCACGCCGGCCCGACGCAGTGCGGCATCGAACACGTCGTCGGCGCCGACCAGGGCGCCGGTGTGGGAGAGCACGGCCTTCTCGCCGGCGGGATGCTTGCCCACCTTGATCAGCAGCACCGGCTTGCAGCGCGCCGCGGCGCGCAGCGCGCTCATGAAGCGGCGGGCGTTCTTGATGCCCTCGATGTAGAGGAAGATGTTCTCGGTACGCGGATCGGAGACCATGTAGTCGAGCACTTCGCCGAAGTCGATGTCGCTTTCGGCGCCCAGCGAAACCACGTTCGAGAAGCCGACTTTGTTGGGCAGGGCCCAGTCCAGAATCGCGGTACATAGGGCGCCGGATTGCGAGATCAAGCCCAAGGTGCCGGGGTTCGCGCTGCCGTGGGCAAAGGTCAGGTTGATCTGGCTGCCCGGGCGCATGATGCCCAGACAGTTGGGGCCGATCAGGCGCATGCCGTGGCGCCGGGCATTCTCCAGCGCGGCGCGTTCCAGTGCCGCGCCGCGGGGGCCGGCCTCGGCGAAGCCGCCGGCAATGATGATGGCGTTTCTGCAACCGGCGCGGCCGCAGGCGTCGATGATGTCGGGCACGGTTTCGGCCCGGGTGCAGATCACCGCGATGTCGAGCCGCTGGGGAATGGTGTCGACCGATGGATAGCTTTGCTGGCCGAACACGGTTTCGTGCCGAGGATTGACGAAGAACAGCTTGCCCTGGTAGCCGGAGTCGAGCATGTTGCGCACCAGCGTGACGCCAATCGAGTTGGGTGTTTCGGAGGCGCCGACAATGGCGATCGATTCCGGCTCGAACAGGGTGTGCAGGTAGTGTCGTTCGTTGTGCATGGCGGCGTTCCGCGGCGTCGGGTCAGGAAGGGATCAGAGGGGTTGGTGCAGTGCAGCAAAAAGCATAACACCTTCCCGCTCCGCGTGCCAGCCGGAGCGCCTACATATCTGTCGCCGCCGGCTGCCTGCTGCGCAGGTAGTGGCCATAGTGGCGATCGGCGTTGAGGATGTGGTTGACCAGCCAGTCCGTCAGCAGGCGCTTGACGCGAAACGCCAGATAGACGCGATTGTCCTCGCCGCGCTCGATCTCGCGCCGCAACTCGCCAAAGTATTCGAAGAAACGCTGGTGTTGTCGCGCGTGCAGTTCGAGGAAGGGATAGCTGTCCTCCGCCATGAGCTGTTCTTCGATCATGAAGTCGTGGGCGGCGGCAAACTGGATTTGCGCCAAGAGCGGCGGCGTCAGGTTCCAGGCGCCGACATTGACCGCCCGCGCCAGCGCATTCATGTCGGCGAGCAGGTTCTTGTGCGCGGCGTCGATCGCGGTCTGGCCAAAGGAGTATTCCTCGCGCCAGTTGGATGCCAATTCCGCGCGGTGGCCGCCCCAGCCTGCCAGGGGGGATTCGCAGCGTTCGAGATAGACGTGGGCGGCATCGTCGTCGGGTGCGCTTGCCAGGCAGGCGATCAGACTCTCGCGGGCGGCGGGGATGTCGTCGAGGTGGTAATAGGCCAGGGCCTGCTCGAAAGTCTTCAGGGTCTTGATCTTGGCTTCCCGCAGGGGAGCCGGGTCGCGGTTGAAGACTTCATAGACCGATTGGTTGTCCTGTTTGCCGCGCACATGGGTGCGATCGAGAAAGCGGATCGACCAGAGGTTCGGTTCGTCCAGGCAATACAGCGTGTACTCGCTGATCAGGATCGACACCCGGTATTCCTTGGTTAGCCGTTCCAGTCGCGCCGCGAGGTTGACGGCGTCGCCGATTACCGTGCCGTCCATGCGCGTGGCGCCGCCGATGGTGCCGAGGATGACGATGCCGGTGTTGATGCCGATGCCGATCTTGATCGGACGATAGCCGGCGCGCTGGCGGCCGAGGTTGTATTCTTCGAGCTGCTCCAGCATCGCCACGCTGCAGCGCAAGGCCGCGTCCGGCGAATCGGGAAACAGCGCCATGATGGCGTCGCCGATGTACTTGTCGATGAAGCCGCCATGCGCGGTGATCACCGGCTCCATCTGGATCAGGTAGGAGTTGAGAAAGTTGAAGTTCTCCTGCGGGCTCATCGATTCCGACAGCGAGGTGAAATCGCGGATGTCGGAGAACAGAATCGTCATCTTGCGTTCGATCTGCTGCCCGACCGTGACCTTGCGGATGTCCTCGATGCCCAGCAGATTGAGGAACTCGCGCGGCACGAAGCGGCTATAGGCATCGGTGGTCGTGCTCAGCCGCTCGCGCAGGACATCGGTATTGTCCTGTGCGTCGCCAGCAGACGTGCTCGGTTTTACGGGCATGAGGTGATAAGCCCCAGAAAGTGGCTGGAGCCTTGATTTGGAGTCAAAATGATACCCGACATGACAATACATATGAGCGAAATGACATCCCCTTGGGTGCGGCGCTTCCTGCCGCTGATCGCGGCAGGGGGCTCGGTGCTCGATCTGGCCTGCGGCACCGGCCGCCATTCGCTGCTGCTGGCGGAGCGCGGCTACCACGTGGAAGCGGTGGATCGCGATGCCGCGGCGCTGGCCGCGATTGCGGCCCAGGCGCCAGGCATCGTGACGCGGCAGGCGGACCTGGAGGGTGGTCCCTGGCCTTATCACGGCAGCGCCTTCGATGGCATCGTCGTTACCAATTACCTGTTCCGGCCGCTGTTGCCGATGCTGCTCAATGCGCTGGAGGTGAATGGCGTGTTGATCTACGAAACCTTCATGGTCGGCAACGAGCGCTTTGGCAAGCCGTCCAATCCGGCTTTCCTTCTGCGCTCCGGCGAACTGCTGGACGTGGTGCGGCGGCGGCTCACGGTGGTGGCTTTCGAGCAGGGGGAAATTGATTCGCCGCGACCGGCCGTGATTCAGCGCTTGTGTGCAACGAGGCGCATTGATCCGCGGTTGCCTTAGACCCTTCATCGGCGCCGGCTGCAGTTCGCGCTTGGTTTCCTGCGGTTTGTCGCAAGGCCGGAGCCCAGGCGGCTGCGGCATGGAATAATCGCCGCATGTCGATCTCACTACGCCGCCTGTTCGCCACGCTCGCCGGTAATACGCTGATCGCCGTATTCCTGACTGCGCTGGGCGTCGGCGGCGGCTGGAGCGTCAATCTGGTGATTTCGCAGTGCATCGGCCTGTCCATTTTCGGCACCTGCACCCTGGCCGGGCTGGCCGTGGCGGAAGGCCCGCGCCGCATGCTGGCGATCATTGCGGCGGTGCCGGTCGGCGTGGCGATAGGCTTGCTGCTGGGCGTCAGCCTGAGCGGCGTCGGCTGGATAGCCTGGCCGGCGGTCGCCTGGCAGGCGGTGGCCATCGGCGTGACCCTGGGCGTCATGGGCAGCGGGTTTTTCTATCTGCGGGAACGCAACCTGGCCCTGGCCGCCGAGGTGCAGCAGCGCGAGAACCGGCGGCTGGAAGCCGAGAAGCGCAGCATCGAGGCCCAGCTCAGGATGCTCCAGGCGCAGATCGAGCCGCATTTCCTGTTCAACTCGCTGGCCAATGTCGCGGCGCTGATCGAGGCCGAACCGACGCTGGCCTCCCGCTTGCTGGACGCGCTGATCCGCTATCTGCGCGCCAGCCTGCTGCGCACGCGTGCCGAGGGTGGCACGCTGGGCGACGAGGTGGCGCTGCTGACGGCCTATCTGGAGGTGCTGAAGATCCGCATGGGGGAGCGCCTTGCCTACGACTTCGATATTGCGCCGGAGTTGCTGGCCTGCGCCTTGCCACCGATGCTGCTGCAGCCGTTGGTGGAAAACGCCATTCGCCACGGGCTGGAGCCCAAAGTTGCCGGCGGCCGCATCGTCGTCTCCGCGCGCCGCGAGGATGGCCGCTTGCGGATATCGGTCGTCGACGACGGCCTCGGCTTTGCCGAGACGCCGGGAAAGGGGATTGGCGCGGCCAACATCCGGGCGCGTCTGGCAGCGATCTACGGTCCGACGGCGCGCCTTGAACTGAGTTCAAGAGTCGGCGCTGGCGTCACGGCGACGCTCAACCTGCCGGCGGAGGTGCCCGCATGAGAGCCGTCATCGCCGACGACGAACCGCTGCTGGCGAATCATCTCAAGGCGCGGCTCGGCGCCTTGTGGCCGCAACTCGATATCGTGGGCGTCGCCGCCAATGGCATCGAGGCGCGCGACATGATCGAGGCACTGCGGCCGCAGATCGCCTTCCTCGACATCCGCATGCCCGGACTGTCCGGCCTGGAAGCGGTGCAGGCGCTGTCGGCGGCGGCGCGCGGCGCCTGCCGCGTGGTGTTCGTCACCGCCTACGACGAATTCGCAGTGCAGGCGTTCGAGCGCGAGGCGGTGGACTACCTGCTCAAGCCGGTCGGCGACGAGCGGCTGGGCGCGGCCATCGAACGACTGCAGCGCACGACCTCGGCGCCCGCAGGCAACCAGTCCGACGAGCTGTTGCTGCGCCTGCAGGCGCTGCTGCCCAAGGCGGCGGACTATCTGCGCTGGGTGCGCGCCTCGGTCGGCAATGACGTGCGGCTAATCGCCGTGGATCAGATTTGCTACTTTCAGGCGACCGACAAATACACCGCGGTATTCACGGCGGACGCCGAACTGCTGATCCGCACGTCGATCAAGGAACTGGTCGAACAGCTCGATCCCGGCCAGTTCTGGCAAGTGCATCGCGGCACCCTGGTGAACCTGCGACAGATCGTCTCGGCGCGCCACGACGCGTTCGGCCGCGTCAGCCTGACGCTGCGCGATCGGCCCGAGACGGTGGCCGTGAGCCGCGGCCACGCCCATTTGTTCAGGCAGATGTAGCGAGGATGTCGGCCGCCAGCCGATCCAGCGCGGCGGCATCGAGCCGCTCGGTGCCGTAGCGGGGTGCGCCTTCGAAGGAGTTGTAGTTGTGCGCCTGAGAACGCTGGTAGAGCGGGTCGTAGTGCAGCGTCAGCAGTTCCGCCACCAGATCCGGAAAATCCCGCGCCGCGATCAGCGCACGCCAGCGTTCCAGCGTCTCCTTGCTTTGCAGGCTCTTGAGATGGTCGAGTCGCTCGATCAGCCAGGCAGGATCGGCCACGGCATAGTCGTAGTCGCGCAGCAGAAACTCGACGCGGGCAGGAAGCGGCGCCTCGATGCGCAGTCCGGGCGCGCCGCGGATGGCCTCCAGCAGTGCGTCGGGTAGTTGCAGGCGGCCTATCTTTCGGCTTTCGGCTTCGACGAAGACCGGCTGTGCCGGGTCCAGCGCGGAGAGGGCGGCGAGCAGCTGCGATTCGAAACCCTTCTGCGTGGGTTGCGGCTGGCCGGGCAGGTTGCCCAGCACCGAGCCTTTGTGCGCGGCCAGTGCTTCGAGATGCAACACCTGGGCGCCGCGCGCCGCCAGGGCTTCCAGCAGACGGCTCTTGCCGCTGCCGGTGGCGCCGCTGACGACGCGGAATTTGAATTGCGGCGGCAGCAGCGCGAGTTGTTCGATGACATGCTGGCGCCAGCTCTTGTAGCCGCCCTGGATGCGATGGGCATCCCAGCCGATCTCGCGCAGGATATGGGTGAAGGCGCCGCTGCGCTGGCCGCCGCGCCAGCAATACACCAGCGGCCGCCAGCTCTTGGGTTTGTCGAGCAGATGTTCTTCGATATGGCGCGCGATGTTCTTCGAGACCAGTGCGGCGCCGAGCTTTTTCGCTTCGAACACCGAGACCTGTTTGTAGAGCGTGCCGACGCGGGCGCGCTCCTCGTCGTTCAGCACCGGCAGGCTGATGGCGCCGGGCAGGTGGTCTTCGGCAAACTCGCCGGGGGCGCGGGCGTCGATCAGGGTGTCGAATTCGGCGAGCTGTGCTACCGTCGCGACTCCCTTGGGCAGTTTTTCTGACATGAATGCCTTTACGTGAGCAGCGGTTTCAGCGCGTTCCAGACATGATCGAGAATCTTTGGCTGGGCCGCGGCGGTGGGATGCAGGCCATCGGTCTGGTAGGCATTGCGATCGAGGGCGATCGGCTCAAGCAGGAAGGGCAGCAGGGACACTTTCTCGCGCTTGGCCAGGTCGCGGAAGGCGGCATCGAATTCCTGGGTGTATTTCGGCCCGTAATTGGGCGGCAAGTGCATCCCCACCAGCAGCACGCGCGCGCGGTGTTTCTTCGCCAGCGCCACCATGAAGGCCAGATTTTCCTTCATCGCCGCCACCGGCAGGCCGCGCAGGCCATCGTTGGCGCCGAGTGCGAGAATGACGACGGCGGGCTTGAATTGATCCAGTGCTGCCGCGAGACGTGCGCGTCCGCCGGCGGTGGTTTCGCCGCTGATGCTGGCGTTGGTGACGGTGAGCGGGGAGCCGGCGGCCTGCAGGCGTTGTCCGAGCAGGGCCGGCCAGCTCTGGCTGACGGCGATGCCGAAACCGGCGGAAAGGCTGTCGCCATAGACCAGGATGCGCTGCTCGGCGGCGTTTGCAGCGAGACTGAACAAGAGCAGGGCAAGCAGCTTAAAGCGGGAGACAAGTCGGGTGGACATGATGCGGAAGGGTGTGATGGCAGACGTGGTGATCGATGTGGAGGCCTTGGGCAAGATCGTACCGAGCGGCGAAGGCACGCTCACGATTCTGCACGAGATTTCGTTTGCGGTGACGGCCGGCGAGGCGGTGGCCATCGTCGGCGCTTCGGGTTCCGGGAAATCCACGCTGCTGGGGCTGATGGCCGGTCTCGATCTGCCGTCGGCGGGTCACGTGCGTCTCGGCGGACAGGATCTTGCCGCGCTTGACGAGGATGCGCGCGCGGAATTGCGCGGCCGCCTGCTCGGTTTCGTCTTCCAATCCTTCCAGTTGCTGCCGGCCCTGACCGCCCTGGAGAACACCATGCTGCCGCTGGAACTCGCCGGGCGGGCGGATGCCCGTGCCACGGCGCAGGCCATGCTGGCCCGCGTCGGCCTCGGCGCGCGACTGGGCCACTATCCCAAGCACCTTTCCGGTGGCGAGCAGCAGCGCGTGGCGCTGGCCCGCGCGTTTGCCATGCGGCCGCAACTGCTGCTGGCCGACGAGCCGACCGGCAATCTCGATGCCGCGACCGGGGCGCAGATCATCGACCTGATGTTCGCCATGAACTCCGAGGCCGGTACCACGCTGATCCTGGTCACCCACGACGAGGCGCTGGCGCACCGTTGCGGGCGGACGCTGCGTCTGGCGGGCGGGCGGCTGGAAGCTTAGCCGGCGCGCGGTCTTGGGGAGTCGGCGCTGGCGATACGGTGCCGACCTGGCGGCGAAATGCCTTGTCGGAGCCGGTTATCCTGGTTAAACTAGTTAAACCAGTATTACTTGGAGCAAGCAAATGCAAACCGTCAGCCTGTTCGACGCCAAAACCCATCTTTCGCGCCTGATCGATCAGATCGCCACCGGTGCGGAAAGCGAGATAGTGATTTCCCGCAACGGCAAGCCGGTGGCGCGCGTCGTGCCGATTCAGGAGGACGTGTCGCGTCGCATCGGGTTGGCGCAGGGCGAGTTCGAGGTGCCCGACGACATCGACGCGCACAACGCCGAAGTGGCCGCACTGTTCCTGGGCGGCCGCTGATTGTGCGCCTGTTGCTCGATACGCAGATTGTTCTCTGGGCACTGACCGGGTCCGCCCGGCTGGGGGCGATGGCGCATGATCTGATCGCCGATCCGGCAAATGAGGTTTACGTCAGCACCGCGTCGATCTGGGAAATCGCCATCAAGCACGCGCTGGGGCGTGGCGATATGCCGGTGAGCGGGGCGCGCGCCGTCGAGCTGTGCGCGCAAGCAGGCTACCGCGAACTGCCGGTAGGCTGGCAACACGCTGCAGTGGTCGAAATCCTGCCGCCGCTGCATGCCGATCCCTTCGACCGCATTCTCGTCGCCCAGGCCATGGCCGAACCGATGCGCCTGCTGTCGCGCGACGTTGCTGTGGCGGGCTACGGCGCCATGGTGCTGGCGGTTTGATCAGGCCGGCCAATTACGTTGACGATTCTCGCTGTCGGGCGACCAGACGCGCCGCCGCGACACCGCTCCTGACCGCAGCTTCGATCGTCGCCGGATAGTCGCCGGCGACATAGTCGCCGGCCAGCCACAGGCAGGGCAGTTCGGTTTGGGTGGAAGGCCGTTGCAGATTCGGCACGCAGGCGAAGGTGGCGCGCTTTTCGGTGATGGTGTGCACCGCCAGCGGCGCCGGCAGGCCGGGCACCAGGCGGGCGATTTCGGCGTGGATGCCGCTTTCGAGTTCCGCACTCGGCAGATCCAGGTGCCGGCCGCGGGCGCTGATCACGGCGGCGATCAGGCCGCGTTGTCCGCACAAGGCGCCGCGGTCGAACAGCCATTGCGCGAGCCCGGCGTCCACCCCCAGCATGGGCTGCGGCAGTCGCACCGTATCGGGGTAGCGGAAGTAGCTGGTGACGATGGGTTCCCAGGCGAAATGGGCGACCTGCGGCGCCAGCGCCGGCACCAAAGCGGCGAGGTGGTAGGGCGCCACTGCGACCACGACCTGCGCGTAGGGACCCGCGTCGTCGATCAACCAGCCTTCGTCTTCATGCCGGAGTGATGCAACGCGCCGGCCGAGATGCACCGCGCCACCATGGTGCGCAATGAACTTCGCCGCCGGCTCGGGAAACAGCGCCGAGAGATTCACCTGCGGCAGCAGCATGTCGCTGGCTTCCCGCGTTCCGGCCAGGCTGTCGCGCAGGACATTCGCCAACACCTGGGCCGAGGCGCGCTCGGCCGGGGTATTCAGCGCCGCGATGCACAGCGGTTCCCACAGGAGTCGGCGCTGACGGGACGGCGTTCGGTTTGAGTCCAGCCATTTGGTGACCGTGGTATCCGGCTCGATGCGGAAGCGGCGGGCTTGCAGTCCCTGCATGAGGCGGATCGCCGCCCATTTTTCGCGCCAGTCGAGCCCGCGCGCGAGCAGCAGGGCAAATGCCGTATGCAGCGGCGCCGGTAGGTGCGGCGCGCGCATGAGGAATTCGCCGGGGAATTCGAAGCGCAGCGGCGTGCGCCTGAGCAAGG
>MHZX01000026.1:0-14781 GCA_001828935.1 Rhodocyclales bacterium RIFCSPLOWO2_02_FULL_63_24 | reverse complement strand
GCGTCGGGATCGGCGCCTACGGCGCGCATCAGGCGCAAGGTCTCGGTGTAGGCGCCGACCAGGATGTGCTGCCCGTTATCGACGCTGAAGCCGTCGATTTGCGCCGCGCGGGCACGGCCACCGAGTACCCGCGAGGCCTCGAACACGTCGACCGGGTGGCCGCCGGCAGCGAGTTCGACGGCCGCGGCCAGTCCGGCGTAGCCGGCGCCGATGACAGCCAGCTTCAAGCCATCTCCTCCGCCGGGCCGCCCCAAGGAGGAGCACGTTTTGACGCGGAAGCCGCGATAGCGGCTGAACCACCGTCACCCCCTTCCGTGGGAAGGGGGATGGGGGGAAGGTTCATGCCGCTACCCAGGTCTTGCCGGCCAGCCACAACTTGCGCAGCGGCGGCAGCGAAATGCGCTGGTCGAGCACGCGGAAGCCATCGCGCACGATTTCATCGAGCGTGGCGCGGTAGATGGCGGCCATGATCAGGCCGGCCCGCTGCGCCTTGCGATCGGCGGCGGGAAGCTGGGCAAAGGCCTGCTGGTAGGTGGCGCGGGCGCGCTCGACCTGGAACTCCATGAGTCGACGGAAATTCTCGCTGTAACGGGCCTGGACGAGATCCTCTTCCTCGACGCCGAAGCGTGACAGTTCGTCCTGCGGCAGGTAGATACGGCCGCGGCGGGCATCCTCGCCGACATCGCGGATGATGTTGGTGAGCTGGAAGGCGAGGCCCAGGTCGTGGGCGTACTTGAGGGTCAGGCGGTCGCTGTAGCCGAAGATTTCCGCCGCAAGCAGGCCGACCACGCTGGCGACGCGATAGCAATACAGGTTCAGGGCCTTGAAATCGTCATAGCGGATCTGGTCGAGGTCCATCTCCATGCCGTCGATGATTTCCAGCAATTGCTCCCGTGGCAGGTAGAAATGCTTGAGCGAGACGGTCAGCGCCTGGGTCACCGGGTGGCTGGCGCGGCCTTCGTACAGCGCCTGCACCTCGCTGCGCCACCAGGCCAGTTTTGCTCGCGACACGGCGGCATCGGGGCATTCGTCGACCACGTCGTCGACCTCGCGGCAGAAGGCGTAGAGCGCCGTAATGGCCTGGCGCCGGGGTGGTTCGAGAAACATGAAACTGTAATAGAAGCTGGAACCGCTCTGCGCGGCGCGGTCCTGGCAATATTGGTCGGGAGTCATAGCGGACGCACCAGGGAGCGCCAGAGGATCAGCGGCCAGTCGAGTGGCTGCAACGTCGGACGCCGGGCGAATACGTCGTATTCGACGGCCTCTATCTTGTCCAGGATGCGCAGGCCGCCGGCCACGATGGCGCGGATTTCGAGACCGATGCGTCCCGGCAGATCCCAGCCCAGCGAGGCGCCGGAGAGCATCAGGGCGCGCGCGCGCTCGACCTGGAAACGCAGCAGCTTGCGGCAGTCGGCGCTGGTGACACGGCGCACGATGTCGTCGTCGCGGACTCCGAAGCGCGCCATCTCGTCCTGCGGCAGATAGATCCGGCCCTGGGCGCCCTTGCCGGCATCGATGCCGACATCCTGCCAGTGGTTGATCAGTTGCAGTGCCGAGCAGATGGCATCGGATCGCGACAGGTTCTCTGCCGTGGCATGACCGAACAGATGCAGCAGCAGGCGTCCCACCGGATCGGCCGAGCGGCGGCAATAGTCCATCAACTCGGCGAAATCGCGGTAACGATCCTTGACGGTGTCCTGGGTAAAGGCGTCGAGCAGGTCGCGAAACAGTTGCAACGGCAGGCCGTAGCGTTCGATTACCGGCCGCAGGCGGAGAAATATCGGATGCCGGGTCGGCTCATGCCGTTCGATCGCGTCAAGTTCCGCCCGATAGGCGGCAAGCAGTTCGCAACGCTGCGGCGGCGACAGGTCGCCCTCGTCGGCGAAATCGTCCGCGCTGCGGGCGAAACCGTAGATGGCCGCTACCGGCTCGCGCAGGGACGCCGGCAGCAGGATGGAGGCAACGGGGAAGTTTTCGTAATGATCGACGGCCATGATGCGGCGCAAGTATATAGGGTCGGCGCCGCGAAGGCCGCGGCGAGTTGGCGGCGGTTTACCGGCGCTGTGCGCTGTATTTGTTGCCGTTTTCTGCCTGCCGCCGGTAGTACTGTGAACCTCGAAAGCAGGTAAAATTCGCAATCCATGTCGTGCTCTGCGGCGGTTTGCATTTGGCGACCTCTGCGACATGCGCCCAGGTGGCGGAATTGGTAGACGCACCAGATTTAGGTTCTGGCGCCGCGAGGCGTGGGGGTTCGAGTCCCTTCCTGGGCACCAGCATTTGGGCGCCGACCCGGAGTTTGCCGGGTTTGGTCGCAGTTTTGTGCTGGTGCGGTTTTTTTAATGAATTCTCTTCAATGACGGATACAAAGATGACGGACAAGGCAACGACGGAGGTGGCAATCGACACCAGCAGCGCACTGGAACGGCGCATAGACATGACTGTGGCGATGGCCGACATCGACAAGGACGTCGAGCAGCGCCTGAAGCGCATGTCGCGCTCTGTGAAGGTGGCGGGTTTCCGTCCCGGCAAGGTGCCGATGAAGATGGTGGCTCAGCAATACGGTTCCCAGGCGCGCTCGGAAGCGATCGGCGCCGCGGTGGAAAAGGCCTATGGCGAGAAGGTGCGCGAGCAGAATCTGCGCGTTGCCGGCTATCCGCGCATCGAGCCGAAAGCCGACGCCAGTCCGGGAGTGCTGGGTTTCACCGCGGTGTTCGAGGTCTATCCGGATATCGCGCTGGCGGATATCTCCGGCGAGGCCATCGAAAAGCCGACCCTGATCGTGACTGACGTCGAAGTCGACAAGACGCTTGATGTCCTGCGCAAGCAGCGCACCACCTATGTCGAGACCGATCGCGCGTCGATCAAGGATGACCGCCTGGTGATCGACTTCACTGGACGCAAGGAGGGTGTCGAGTTTCCCGGCGGCAAGGCCAGCGACTACACCGTGATGGTGGGCGGCGGCCAGATGCTGCCCGATTTCGAGGCCCAGTTGGAGGGTGTCAACGCCGGCGACAGCAAGAGCTTCGACGTCAGTTTCCCGGCCGACTATCAGGCGAAGGAACTCGCCGGTTCGACGGTGCAGTTCGAGATGACCGTGAAGAAGGTCGAGGCGCCTCGCGTGCCGGAAATCGATGCCGAGTTTGCCAAGCAACTCGGCGTGGTCGATGGCGACGTCGCCAAGATGCGCGTCGAGGTGCGTTCGAACCTCGAACGCGAAGTCAAGAAGCGCCTGCTGGCGAAAGTCAAGGAGCAGGTCATGGAAGCCCTGCTCAAGGTGAATCCGATCGAGGTGCCGAAGGCGCTGGTCGAGATGGAATCCGAGCAGATGGCCGACGCGGCACGCCGCGACATGGAATCGCGCGGCATGGGGATCAAGAACATTCCGGTCGAGGCTTCGTGGTTTACCGAACAGGCGACGCGCCGGGTAAAACTTGGCTTGCTTCTTGCTGAGTTGGTCAAGGCCAAGGATCTTCACGTCAAGCCCGAACAAGTGCGCAGCATCGTCGACGAGTTTGCCGAGACCTTCGAAGACCCCAAGGAAGTTGTCCGCTGGTACTATTCCCAGCCACAGCGACTGGCCGAGGCAGAGGCGCTGGCACTGGAGAACAATGTGGTGGATTGGGTGCTCGCCAATGCCAAAGCCAGCGAAACCCCCATCGCTTTCGATGCACTGATGGGGAATGCAAATTGATCATGCCGGAGATGTCCATGTACGGTTCGCGACAAAACGGTGGCGCATACGACACGCCGGTTTCCGACACGCAGGCGCTGGGCTTGGTGCCCATGGTCATCGAGACCAGCGGGCGCGGCGAGCGGGCCTACGACATCTATTCGCGGCTGTTGCGCGAGCGGGTGATTTTCCTGGTCGGGCCGGTGAACGACGCAACGGCCAATCTGATCGTGGCGCAGTTGCTGTTTCTTGAATCGGAAAATCCGGACAAGGACATCTTCTTCTACATCAACTCGCCGGGCGGCTCCGTCACGGCGGGGATGGCCATCTACGACACCATGCAGTTCGTCAAGCCCAGCGTTTCGACGCTGTGCATCGGACAGGCGTGCAGCATGGGCTCGTTTCTTCTCGCCGCCGGGGCAAAGGGCAAGCGCTACTGCCTGCCGAATTCGCGCGTGATGATTCATCAACCGATGGGCGGTTTTCAGGGCCAGGCCTCGGATATCGAGATCCACGCCAAGGAAATCCTGTTCCTCAAGCAGAAACTCAACAGTATGCTGGCGCATCACACCGGACAGTCGATCGAACGCATCGAGCGCGATACCGATCGCGATAACTTCCTTTCGGCCGAAGCGGCCGTGGAGTATGGTCTGGTCGATAAGGTGCTGACCAGTCGCGACGAAGCCGCCGAGCCCGCCAAGGCTTGAGCGTTCGCAGGAACGGAGACGAAGATGGCGGAAAAGAAATCGGGTAGCGCGGAAAAGCTGTTGTATTGCTCCTTCTGCGGCAAAAGCCAGCATGAGGTCAAGAAGCTGATCGCCGGTCCCTCCGTTTTTATCTGCGACGAGTGCATCGAGCTGTGCAACGACATCATTCGCGACGAGATCGCGGCCGAGCCGGCTGGCGCGGCCAAGCGCGAGCTGCCGGCGCCCAAGGAAATCCGCGAAATGCTCGACCAGTATGTGATCGGGCAGGATTCGGCGAAGAAGATTCTCGCCGTCGCCGTCTACAACCACTACAAGCGCATCCGGCACCAGGAAAAGGGCAGCGACGGTATCGAACTGGCGAAGAGCAACATCCTGCTGATCGGCCCCACCGGATCGGGCAAGACCCTGTTGGCGCAAACCCTGGCGCGCATGCTCAACGTGCCTTTCGTCATGGCCGATGCGACTACCTTGACCGAAGCCGGTTATGTCGGCGAGGACGTCGAAAACATCATCCAGAAGTTGCTGCAGAAGTGCGACCACGAAGTCGAGAAAGCCCAGCAGGGCATCGTCTATATCGACGAGATCGACAAGATTTCACGCAAGTCGGACAATCCCTCGATCACCCGCGACGTTTCCGGCGAAGGCGTGCAGCAGGCGCTGCTGAAGCTGATCGAAGGCACCGTGGCGAGCATTCCGCCGCAGGGCGGGCGCAAGCATCCGAACCAGGATTTCATCCAGATCGACACCACCAACATCCTGTTCATCTGCGGCGGCGCCTTCGACGGACTGGACAAGGTGATTCGCAACCGCTCCGAGAAGGGCGGCATCGGTTTCGGCGCCGAGGTCAAAAGCCGCGACGCCAGCAATGTCGGCGAGATGCTGAAGCAGGTCGAACCCGAGGACCTGATCAAATTCGGCCTGATTCCGGAACTGATCGGCCGCCTGCCGGTGATCGCGACCTTGCAGGAACTCGACGAAGCGGCATTGGTCGAAATTTTGATTGAACCGAAGAATGCCTTGATCAAGCAGTACCACAAGCTGTTCGCCATGGAAGGCGTGGAACTTGAAGTACGCCCTTCGGCGCTGCAGGCGATCGCCAAGAAGGCGCTGAAGCGCAAGACCGGGGCGCGCGGTCTGCGCTCGATCTTGGAGAACGTGCTGCTCGACACCATGTACGAACTGCCCACCATGGAAAGCGTGAGCAAGGTGGTGATCGACGAAAGCACCATCGAGAGCGGCGCCCAGCCGCTGATGATTTACGCCGACCAGCCCAAGGTTTCGGGTTCGAACTGAGTTTCATCGCAAGCTCCGATCCGGCGCAGCGTCGCCTTGAATACCGGTCAGCCGCCCCAACGTGGACGGCGTGACTCATAACCGAAGGACACGATGATGTCTGGCCTACCCGCCTCCCCCGTAGAGACCCAATCCCTGCCCCTGTTGCCCTTGCGCGACGTGGTGGTATTCCCGCACATGGTGATTCCGCTGTTTGTCGGGCGTCCCAAGTCCATCAAGGCGCTGGAAACGGCCATGGAGACCGGCAAGAACATCCTCCTTGTGGCGCAGAAATCCGCCGCCAAGGATGAGCCGGTGCCCGAGGACATGTACGAGATCGGCTGCCTCGCCAACATCCTGCAGATGCTCAAGCTGCCCGACGGCACGGTGAAAGTGTTGGTCGAAGGCGTGCAGCGCGCCCGTGTGCTCAGCATCGAAGACCAGCGCGCCCTGTTCGTCGCCGATGTCAGTCTGATCCCGATCGAGGAGCGCGCCGACAACGAGGTCGAAGCGATGCGTCGTACGGTGCTGGCGCAGTTCGACCAGTACGTCAAGCTCAACAAGAAGATTCCGCCCGAGGTGCTGACCTCGCTGGCCGGCATCGAGGAAGCCGGGCGCCTGGCGGATACGATCGCGGCCCATCTGCCGCTGAAACTCGAACAGAAACAGGAGATACTGGAAGTCTTCGGCGTTTCCGACCGGCTTGAAAAGCTGCTCGGCCAGCTTGAAGCCGAACTCGACATCCTCCAGGTCGAAAAGCGCATCCGCGGCCGCGTCAAGCGCCAGATGGAAAAGAGCCAGCGCGAGTACTACCTCAACGAGCAGGTCAAGGCCATCCAGAAGGAACTCGGCGAAGGCGAAGACGGTGCCGACATCGACGAGATGGAGAAGAAGATCAAGGCGGCCGGCATGAGCAAGGAAGCCCTGGTCAAGGTCAATGCCGAGGTCAAGAAACTCAAGCTGATGTCGCCCATGTCGGCCGAGGCCACCGTGGTGCGCAATTACATCGAAACCCTGCTGGCCTTGCCGTGGAAGAAGAAGTCGCGCATCAGCAAGGATTTGTCGGCGGCCGAGAAGATTCTCGACCGCGATCACTATGGTCTGGAAAAGGTCAAGGAACGCATCGTCGAATACCTTGCCGTGCAGCAGCGCGTGGACAAGGTCAAGGCGCCGATCCTGTGCCTGGTAGGGCCTCCCGGCGTCGGCAAGACCTCGCTTGGCCAGTCGATCGCCAAATCCACCAACCGCAAGTTCATCCGCATGGCCTTGGGTGGCGTGCGCGATGAAGCCGAGATTCGCGGCCATCGCCGGACCTATATCGGTTCGATGCCGGGCAAAATCCTGCAGAACATGACCAAGGTCGGGGTCAAGAACCCGCTGTTCCTGCTCGACGAGGTCGACAAGATGGGCCAGGACTTCCGCGGCGATCCGTCTTCCGCGCTGCTCGAAGTGCTCGATCCCGAGCAGAATCACACCTTCCAGGACCACTACATCGAAGTCGATTTCGACTTGTCCGATGTCATGTTCGTCGCCACGGCAAACACACTGAATATTCCGGCCGCATTGCTCGATCGCCTGGAAGTGATCCGCCTCTCCGGCTACACCGAGGACGAAAAGGTCAATATCGCCCTGCGTTACCTGGTGCCGAAGCAGATGAAGAACAACGGCATCAAGCGCGACGAGCTCGGCATCACCGAGGATGCCCTGCGCGACATCGTGCGCTACTACTCGCGCGAAGCCGGCGTGCGCGCCCTCGAACGCGAAATTTCGAAGATCTGCCGCAAGGTGGTGAAGTCGCTGGTGATGAAGGCGCGCAAGAACAAGATCGTGGTCAATGCCAAGAACCTCGACAAGTTCCTCGGCGTGCGCCGCTACAGTTTCGGCATGGCGGAAAAGGACAACCAGGTCGGCCAGGTGACCGGCTTGGCCTGGACCGAAGTCGGCGGCGAATTGCTGACCATCGAAACCGTCGCCCTGCCCGGCAAGGGCAAGACCATGACCACCGGCAAACTCGGCGAGGTCATGCAGGAGTCGATCCAGGCCGCGCTGTCGGTGGTCAGGAAGCGCAGCCAGTCGCTCGGCATCGCCGACGATTTCTACCAGAAGAACGACATCCACATTCACCTGCCCGAAGGCGCGACGCCGAAGGACGGTCCGAGCGCCGGCATCGCCATCTGCACTGCGCTGGTGTCGGTGCTGACCGGCATTCCGGTCAAGGCCGACGTCGCGATGACGGGCGAGATCACGCTGCGCGGCGAGGTGCTGCCGATCGGCGGGCTCAAGGAAAAGCTGCTGGCGGCGGTGCGCGGCGGCATTCGTCTGGCATTGATCCCGGAAGAGAACGTCAAGGACCTGGCCGAGATTCCCGACACCATCAAGAACCGGATCGAGATTCAGCCGGTGCGGTGGATCGACAAGGTGCTCGAACTGGCCCTCGAACGCATGCCCCAACCTCTGCCCGAACAACCCGCGCCACCCGCCGTGGCGGTGGTTGCGGGCGATGCCGCAGTGACTGGCGTAGTAACCCACTGAGAGGTTCTGAACTGATAGAATTGCGGTCCGCTGCCCGCTGTGGGTAGCGACCGTTCAGCGGGTGCTTAGCTCAGTTGGTAGAGCGTCGCCCTTACAAGGCGAATGTCGGCGGTTCGACCCCGTCAGCACCCACCACCGAACAAAGGCGAACTGACGTTCGCCTTTGTCGCATCTAGGGTTTACAGCGCATGCTCGATATCATTCGCAACAACAAAAAAATCACCCAGATTTTTCTCGCACTGATCACGCTCCCGTTTGCCTTCTGGGGGGTCGAGTCCTATGTACGCAATGCCGACGTCGGGGTCGGGGTCGCCACCGTGGGTGACGCCAAGATCAGCCGCCAGGAATTGCAGTCGGCGCTGCGCGAGCAGCAGGACAGGATGCGCAACCAGCTGGGCGGCAAAGTCGATCCGGCGATGTTCGAAACGCCGCAGGTGCGCCGCGCCGTGCTCGATTCGCTGATCACCCAGCGTCTGCTGGCCGAGCAGGCGCGCCAAAGCAAGCTGACCGTGGGCAACGAGCAGTTGGTCCAATTCATCGCCGCCGTTCCCTCGCTGCAGGAAAACGGCAAGTTTTCCAAGGAGCGCTATGAGGCGCTGGTGGCGGCGCAAGGCATGAGCAAGGAGATGTTCGAAGCCCGCCTGCGCCAGGACATGGCCATGCAGCAGTTGATGCTGCCGGTCACCGAAGGCGGCATCATGGGCCAGGTTGCGTTCGGGCGCTGGCTGGCAACGCAGATGGAAGAGCGCGAGGTTGCCGAAGCGCGCCTGCTGCCGGAAGCCTACGTCAGCCAGGTGAAACTGGCCGCCGATGCGGTGCAGAAATATTACGAAGCGAACCGCAAACAGTTCGAATTGCCGGAACAGGTGCGGGCCGAGTTCCTGGTGTTGAGCCGCGACGCGCTGACGGCGCAGACCGTGGTCGGCGACGAGGAAGTCAAAGCCCAGTACCAGTCGCGCACAGATCGTTACAAGGAGGGCGAGACGCGTCGCGCCAGCCATATCCTGATCCGCGCAGGGAAGGACGCCCCGGAGGCCGAGGTCAAGGCGGCCAAGGCCAAGGCCGATGAGATCCTGGTGCAGGCGAAAAGGAGCCCCGCTGACTTTGCCAAGCTGGCCAGGCTGAATTCGCAGGATCCCGGTTCCGCCGAGAAGGGCGGCGACCTCGACTGGTTCGGCCGCGGCATGATGGTCAAGGCCTTCGAGGACACGGCCTTTGCGCTGAAGGAGGGACAGATGTCGGACGTCGTGCGTTCCGATTTCGGCTTCCACATCATTCGCCTCACCGGCGTGCGCCCCGAGCAGGTCAAGGCCTTGGCCGACGTCAAGGCGGAAATACAGGCCGACCTCAAGCGCGAAGCGGGCGCCAAGCAGTATGCGGAAGCGGCCGAAGCCTTCGGCAACATGGTTTATGAACAGTCCGACAGCCTCAAGCCCGCCGCCGACAAGTGGAAGCTGGAACTGCGCCAGACGCCATGGCTGGCCAAGGGCGGCAAGCTGGCAACGCCTTTCGACAACCCCAAACTGGTCGCGGCATTGTTCAGCGACGATGGCCTCAAGAACAAGCGCAACACCGAGGCGGTCGAGGTGGCACCGGGCACCCTCGTCTCGGCACGCGTGCTGGAACACAAGCCGGCCGCCTTGCAGCCGCTGGAAGCGGTCAAGGCGGAAATCGAGAAGCGCCTGGTGCGCGACGAAGCGCTCAATCTGGCGATCAAGGACGGCGAGGCCAAACTGGCCAAACTGGCGAAAGGCGACGCCGTCGATCTCAAGTGGTCGCCCGCGCACAGCGTGAGCCGTACCACGGCCCAGGGGCTGGCACCCGACGCAGTGCGCGCCGTGTTCAAGGCCGATGCCGGAAAGCTGCCGGCACATGCGGGCGTCGCCTATCCCGGCAGCGGTTATGCGCTGTACCGCATCACCTCGGTC
Organism: Rhodocyclales bacterium RIFCSPLOWO2_02_FULL_63_24; assembly: GCA_001828935.1. Classification (GTDB taxonomy): domain Bacteria; phylum Pseudomonadota; class Gammaproteobacteria; order Burkholderiales; family Rhodocyclaceae; genus Sulfuritalea. The sequence continues at coordinate 4,672 of MHZX01000026.1, read as the reverse complement.
AAGGCAGGCGTCGCCGCCAAGGACGATCCGCGTGGCCGCATGCTGGCCCAGCAATTTTCCCGGCTGGTGGCCGAGGAAGAGTTCGCCGCCTGGATGGCGAGCTTGAAGGAAAGATATCCCGTCGAGATCAACAAGGCGGTGCTGGAGAGCAAGGACCGCTGATCAGCCCGACCGGACAGGCCACTGCAAAGCCCCGCATCGCGGGGCTTTTTTTATTTCCGAGCAGAGCGAGGACGGTATCCAGAGGAATGCCTTGCTCCAAACGCGGCGAGGACACGCGGCGTCTATTACTTTCGCCCGATTTACATTGAGCCGCGATTACTGCATGATTATGGAATCATCTGCCGGGCGAATGTCTATATAAGTCGCCACCAAGGCGCGGTCCGGTAAGCGTGGGGGAGGAAGCCAATGCAGGAAACGAAGATCCTTGACGGGGAGGGGTTTGTCTGGCTTGCCGGTGCCGCCTGCCAGTTGTTTCGCGTACCCTTCGATGCGGGCCTGCTGGCCCAGCAGTTCCCGCCGCCGCGGACCCAGGCGACGCTGATCGAAGCCTTCCAGGCGCTGGGCTTTCGGGTGGCCGTTACGGCGCTGCCGGCGCAAGCCCTGGCACAGCTTTCCGGCCCGGCCTTCCTCGCCGTCGCGGCGAACGACGCAGCCGACGATCGCCTGGCGTTCGTCCTCTTCCTGCGTTGCGACAACGACCGCATCGCCTATCTCGAACCCGGCGCGCAAGAGCCCTGCGAACGGCCGCTGGCCGAATTCGCCGCCCGCTACCAAGGCGAGGTAGTCCAGTTCGCGCCGCAGGAACAGCCGGTCGTCGACCCCGACCTGGGCGGCAAGCAGCCGGACTTCGGCTTCCGCTGGTTCCTGCCCGAACTCGCCCGGCACCGCACGATCTGGCGCGACGTGCTGATCGCCTCGCTCGCCATCCAGCTGGTCGGCCTCGGCACGCCGCTGTTCACCCAGGTCATCATCGACAAGGTGGTGGTGCATCAGAGCAACAGCACCCTGACCGTGATCGGCGTCGCCCTCGTCATGTTCATGATGTTCACGTCGGTCATGAGCTGGCTGCGGCAATACCTGGTGCTGCACACCGGCAACCGCATCGACGCCGTGCTCGGCAGCCAGGTTTTCCGCCACCTGCTGCGGCTGCCCATGCCCTGGTTCGAGCATCGCCCCACCGGCACCGTGGTGGCCCGCCTGCAAGGGATCGAGACCATCCGCGAGTTCATCACCGGCGCCGCGGTCACGTTGGTGCTCGACTTGCCCTTCCTGCTGATCTTCCTCGCCGTGATGTTCTGGTACTCGTGGCAACTCTCGCTGATCGCCGTCGGGCTGATGGGCCTCATCGCCCTGGCCTCGCTGCTGGTCACCCCGGTGTTCCGCGAACGCCTCAACCGGCAGTTCCTGCTCGGCGCGCGCAACCAGTCCTACCTCACCGAATACATCGCCGGCATGGCCACCGTCAAGTCGCTGCAGATGGAACCCCACGTCGAACAGCGCTACGGCGATTTCCTCGCCCAATATCTGGCCGCCGGATTCGGCACCAAGCAGGTGGCCAACACCTACAACACCTGCGCCAACGGCCTGGAACAGCTCATGACATTGGGCATCCTGATCGCCGGCGCCCTGCTGGTGATGCAGAACGAGGGCTTCACCGTCGGCATGCTGGTCGCATTCCAGATGTTCGCCGGGCGCATGAGCCAGCCGCTGCTGCGCCTGGTCGGCCTTTGGCAGGAGTTCCAGCAGGCCAACCTTGCCGTCAAGCGCCTGGGCGACATCCTCGACATGCCGCAGGAACCCCACAGCCTCACCCCGGCGCGCGAGAGCACCGCCGGCAGCGGACTGATCGAGCTGGTCGACCTCGCCTTCCGCTATTCCGATCACCACCCCTGGCTCTACCGCAATCTCGGCCTCGCCTTCAAGCCCGGTCGCCTCACCGTGCTGATGGGTCCCTCCGGCTGCGGCAAAAGCACGTTGGCCCGCCTGCTGCTCGGCTTCTATCTGCCGCAGGAAGGCCAGATCCGGCTCGACGGCCGCGACATCCGCTATCTCGCCGCCAACGAACTGCGGCAGACCTTCGGCGTGGTGCCGCAGGAAACCATCCTCTTCGCCGGCACGATCTACGACAACCTGGTCATGGCCCAACCCCAGGCCAGTTTCGACCACGTCATCCGCGCCTGCAAGGCGGCCGAAATCCACGAACTGATCGACACCCTGCCCGACGGCTACCAGACCGAAATCGGCGAGCGCGGCATCGGCCTCTCCGGCGGCCAGCGCCAGCGCATCGCCATCGCCCGCGCGCTGCTCAAGCGGCCGAAGGTGCTGATCTTCGACGAGGCCGTCTCCAACCTCGACCAGCAGACCGCCGAGCATTTCGCGCGGACCATCAACACCCTCAAGGGCAAGGTCACCATGATCTTCATCACGCACCAGATACCGAAAGGCCTGCAGGTCGACGACGTGATCGCGCTGGGCGAGCATGGCGCGCGGATGGAGGTGGTCAGCGACGCAGCGGCGGGCCACGCCGGCAGGGAGCACCAGGAATGAGCGGGGCGGGCGATACGCTGCGTCTCGCGGCCGGCGTCACCCTCGACCATCTCGCCCTGGCCCACAGCCACGACGGGCAATACCTGTTGATCTACTGCGGCGAGGAACTGCTCGCGATCTACGGCGCCATGGGCGGCAATGTGGCGACCATCGAGTTCGCCGACGGCGGGTGTTACTCGGTCGAGGAGGTGCTGGGTCTGGTGGCGGCGGTGTGAGGGGATGGAGGTGATGGGGAAGCGGTGCGGTAGCCGAATCCTGCTTTGGCGCAGGGCGTTGGCGGCATTGAAAATTAGGAGTTGGCGCTGGCGGCGACCCGAAGAAAGTGCAGAGCAAGGCGAGCGGAGATCCCGTTGTATGGCGGCGAATGATGCGGTGTTTGAGATAGGGAGGAAGGGATGAAACGTATATCGATGCCGGCGCCAATGACCTCGTCAACGGCGGCAACACCAATGCGGACCCGCGCACGGACGCTGTGGGAATGAAGATTAGTGGCCTGCTGGACACCAATTCAGGGGTGTGGGCTTGTTGCGCCGTGCCGGCAAGCGCGGTCTGCCACGCGGGTCTTGGCCGCAGCGTACGGCAGGGTTTCGGATTCGGAGGGAGCGTGAAATGAAGGCAGGGAGACCGTCGACAGGCAGAATGAGTTTGACCGTTTTGGTGGTGAAGAGTCGGCGCTGGCGACACGGCGGTTGGGTTGTGTTGACCTTGGCCGCATTGGCTGGATCGCATCGCCCCGTCCTCGCTGGCGCAAGCGATATGCACTTGCGTTGGGGGGAGGCAAGCTATGGCTATCGATACAACCCCACCCATGAGCCGGCATGGATGGGAGAGGGTAAAGCGCTGGCATTGATAGCGCGGGCGGCTGACGGGTGGGAGGCCTGCGGGGTTCGGTTCCGCTATGAGGGAATCACCGACAAACCGCCCGGCGCCATGGATCGAGTCAACGTCATCGGATGGCGCCAGGACGGCGCAAAACACAGCGCCTGGACCCATTGGCGTGCCCGGCGCAGCACCGGGGCCACGATGGAGGCGGACATCACGCTCTACGCCAACGTCTTTGACGAGTATCGCAAGCGGGGCCTGAACATCGAGCTGGAGCTTTACAAGAGCATCGTCCACGAACTTGGCCATGTGCTGGGCCTCGCGCACTCTGATCGGGCGGGCGATTCAATGAGCGTGCGCGTGCGCACGCGACCGGAGTGGCGTTTGCCGTCCGATAACGATCTGGCCCGGTGCCGGAATAACTACCGTGTTGCAGCGGCTGAGCTATGAAGGTGACGCGGCGATGAGTCACGTTCATGCCCTGGTGCAGGCCCGCGCGCGTCCGCACCCTGCGGCCCCGGGTCCGCCGCTTCTTTCAGATCGAAGTCACCATCGTATGCGACTTCCGCTGCTGCTGCATCGTTCGCACCTGGCAAGGGCGGCATATGGACATGGAATTGTTCGAGACCATTCTCGGCCAACTGCCCAGAGGGCCGCATGTTGTTTCGTTGCAAGGGGCGGGTGAGCCGCTGGCCCATCTGCGATTCTGGCACATGACCGAAAAAGTGGCTCAGGCCGGCTTCACTCCCTACGCCATTACCAATGGCATGGCCGGCAACGACGATCTGCGCGGGCAGGGGTGATGACACTCTCGAAAGCGGCACTGGCGACGGCACATTCGCCGTCGATAACGGCAACGGCATCGTGGCGCAGGGCTTGGGGGGCAACGGCGGGGTGGATATTGAAAGTCGGCGCTGGCGAGACGGCGAGTAGACAACAACTCGAGGGGAGACAAGAAATGAACACTCAGATACTGTTTGAGCAATCCGAACTGGCGTTGGCGTCCTATGCAAACTTGAATGGCAGCGTATTGAGCGCGCAGAAAGTGAATCTTAAAGACGCAGGGCTTTCGGACGTCCAGGCCGATACGTTCGCCTCGCGTTACGCCGTCCTTACCTACCACGCCGACGACGGCGACACCATCGGCGACAGCGACGCCGACGGCAAAGGCGTCATCTACCTCAACGGCAAGCAGCTCAACTTCGCCACCCGCAAGAAAGGCGAAACCACCTGGAAAGACGCCGCCGGCAACACCTACGCCCTGACCAACGGCAAACTCGAAATCAACGACCCCCTCACC
>MHZX01000025.1:124-29359 GCA_001828935.1 Rhodocyclales bacterium RIFCSPLOWO2_02_FULL_63_24 | reverse complement strand
AATAACAGGCCCAAAAATCCATAAATCCTTCAGTAATAACAGATGGTTGCCGCTGCCTTTGTAAGTACGGCAGCGCGGAACTTCAGGCTAAAAGCTGACGTGGAAAGCCGAATCGGCTTGTCGCAATAAGAAACGGGCTGCCCGGCAAATGCCGGGCAGCCCGTTTTGTTTTGGTCGATTGCGTTTCAGTAACGCTTCTTGTTGCACTCGATTAGCGCATAGGCCGAGTGATTGTGGATGGATTCGAAGTTTTCGCTCTCGACCACATAGGCGTCAATGCGCGGGTCGGCATTGAGCGCGCCGGCCACGTCGCGTACCAAGTCTTCGACGAATTTTGGATTGTCGTAGGCGCGCTCGGTCACATATTTCTCGTCAGGGCGCTTCAATAGCCCGTAGAGCTCGCAGGAGGCTTGGGTTTCCGCCATGCGGACAATATCCTCGATCCACACCAATTGGTTGGTGGTGGCAGTGATGGTGACGTGCGAGCGCTGGTTGTGTGCGCCGCGCTCGGATATCTTCTTCGAGCAGGGGCACAAGCTGGTCACCGGGACGATGACTTTGATGGTTTGCCGGTAGCGGCCTCCCTCGACGATTTCGCCTATGAAGGTGACCTCGTAGTCCATCAGGCTCTTGACCCCGGAAACAGGCGCCACCTTGTTGATGAAGTAGGGAAAGCTCATTTCCAAGTGGCCGGTTGCCGCTTCGAGGCGCGCGACCATCTCGCGCAACATGGTCTCGAAGCTTTCGACCGAGATTTCCTCCTCGTGGGAATTGAGAATCTCGACGAAGCGCGACATGTGAGTGCCCTTGAAGTTGTGGGGCAGCCCGACGTACATGTTGAAGGTGGCGATGGTGTGGCGCACCCCCCCGCTCTTATCCAGCACCTTGAACGGATGTCGGATGTCTTTGATGCCGACTTTGTTGATCGGCAACTGGCGCGAGTCTGCGCTGTTCTGTACGTCTGCGATGGCGGTTTGTTCAGGTGGTGCCATGGGATCCCTGCAATTCATATCTCTTCTCGACGGTTGTATTCAATCCAACAACCAACTATATCATTATCCGACAATTTCACTCAACTATTGTTTTTCGCGGCAAGCCAGGCTTCCACGCTGCGTACTATGCCGCTATCGTCAAGGCCGACTTCTGCCAGCAGCAACGCCGAATCGCCATGATCGATGAACCTGTCTGGCAAGCCGAGACGCAACAGCGGGGTGCTCAGTCCTGACGCTTCCAGGGCACGTGCCACCTCGGCGCCGGCGCCGCCGATGAGGGCGTTTTCCTCGATGCTCACCAGCAAGTCGTGGCGTCCGGCAAGTTCGCGGACCAATTCGGCATCCAGCGGCTTGACGAAGCGCATGTTCGCGACGGTGGCGTCGAGTATTTCTGCGGCCTTGAGCGCCGGTGCCAGCATGGCACCGAACGCCAGCAGGGCCACTCGCTTGCCCTGTCGCCGCAATTCCCCCTTGCCTGGCGCCAGCGTCTCTAGGCCCTCTTCTATCGCGGTCCCCGGCCCGCTGCCGCGCGGATAACGCACGGCGCTGGGGCCGTTGAGCGTGAACGCGGTCGAGAGCATCTTGCGACATTCGTTTTCGTCGCTGGGCGTCATCACCACCATGTTCGGAATGCAGGTCAGGTAGGAAAGATCAAATGCACCGTTGTGCGTTGCTCCGTCGGCACCGACCAATCCGCCGCGATCTATGGCGAATACCACAGGCAGGTTCTGCAAGGCGATATCGTGAATCAATTGGTCATACGCGCGCTGGAGAAACGTCGAGTAAATCGCGACCACCGGCTTCATGCCTTCGCAGGCCAAGCCCCCGGCAAAGGTCACTGCGTGCTGTTCGGCGATGCCGACGTCGAAGTAGCGCTGCGGGAATTCCTGCGCGAAACGCACCATGCCCGAACCCTCTCGCATTGCGGGAGTAATGCCGATCAGGCGCTGGTCGGCTTGCGCCTGATCGCACAGCCAGTCGCCAAATACCTGCGTGTAGGTCGGGCGGCCACCACCCTTGTTCTGCTCGATGCCGTTGGCGGCATCGAACTTGCCGACTCCGTGGTAGAGAATCGGATCGGCCTCGGCGAGCTTGTAACCTTGGCCCTTTCGGGTAATCACGTGCAGGAACTGCGGTCCCTTCAATTTGCGCAAATTCTGCAGGGTTGGAATCAGGGCATCAAGGTCGTGGCCGTCGATGGGACCGATGTAGTTGAAGCCGAATTCCTCGAACAGGGTGCCCGGAGAAATCATGCCCTTCACGTGCTCCTCGACGCGATTGGCGAACTCCAGCACATTCGGCATCGAGGCCAGCACCTTTTCGCCGGCGCGCCGCGCGGCGTTGAACGTACCTCCGGACAGCAGGCGCGCCAGATACTTGTTGAGGGCGCCTACCGGCGGCGAAATCGACATGTCATTATCGTTGAGAATGACGAGCAGGTTGGCGTCGATCACGCCTGCATTGTTGAGCGCCTCAAAGGCCTGACCGGCCGACATCGCACCATCGCCTATGATTGCCGCGACACGTCGCTCCTCGCCCTTGTTGCGGGCAGCGACGGCCATTCCCAGTGCCGCGGAGATCGAGGTCGATGAGTGCCCGACGCCAAAGGTGTCGTATTCGCTCTCGCTGCGGCGCGGGAATCCCGAAACGCCATCCTTCATGCGCAGCCGCTTCATGCCGGCGCGTCTGCCGGTGAGTGCCTTGTGCGGGTAGGTTTGATGGCCGACGTCCCATACCAGCCGATCGGCGGGTGTGTCGAACACGTAGTGCAATGCGACGGTCAACTCTACGGTGCCGAGGTTGGAGGACAAATGTCCTCCTGTCTTTGACACCGAGTCGAGCAGAAATGCACGCAATTCATCGGCAAGCTGGGGTAGCTGATCGCGCTCAAGTGCGCGCAGATCTGCCGGAGATTGAATGCAGTCGAGCAAAGGATAAGTCATCAGAAAGTCCGCTCGACGATGAAGTCGGTGAGTTCGTGCAGGCGCACGGCGGAATCGCCGAACGGCGCGAGTGCGTCGTGCGCGTCATGTCGCAGTTTGCCGGCCATGGATTTTGCTTCGCTCACGCCAAGAATATTGACATAAGTCGGCTTGTTCTGCGCCGCGTCCTTGCCGGCGGTCTTGCCCAGCGTTGCAGTGCTCGCTTCGGCATCGAGAATATCGTCAACCACCTGGAATAGCAGGCCGATGCGATTGGCAAAACGCCCAAGATGCTCCAGGGCATCAGGCATGGCTTCGCCGCAGTGCGCGCCGAGCAGCACCGCGGCGCGGATCAGTGCGCCGGTTTTGTGGATATGCATGAATTCCAGCTCGCTGATCGTCAGTTGCTGGCCAACCGCGCCCAGATCGATAGCCTGGCCGCCTGCCATGCCGCGCGATCCGGAGGCCACCGCCAGCAGTTGCAACATATCGAGTTGGCGGGTCGCGGTGATGCCGGCCAGGCGATTCGACAGCGTCTGGAAAGCCAGACTCTGCAGGGCGTCGCCGACCAGAAGCGCGGTCGCCTCGTCGAACTCGATATGGCACGTCGGTTTTCCCCGGCGCAACACATCGTCGTCCATGCAGGGCATGTCGTCGTGCACCAGCGAGTAGGCATGGATCAGTTCGACGGCGATGGCCGGGTGGTCGAGCACACGGCTGTCGGCGCCAAAGATCGATCCAGCCGCGTGGCACAGCAGCGGGCGTACGCGCTTGCCGCCGCCAAGCACGGAGTAGCGCATTGCGTCATGCAACCGCGCTGGGGCGAGCCCGGCTAAGGGCAGGACCGCCTCCAGGGCCGACTCGGTACGTTGCTGGATGCCGGCCATCCAGGTAGAAAAATTCATCTGTGTTTCAGCCTTCCTGGCTGCCGCCTGCCTCGGGGTCGAAGTCGCGCAATCCATTGGCGTCGAGGACGCGTATCTGCTGTTCGGCCGCTGTCAGCGTTTCCTGGCATTGGCGCAGCAAAGCCACGCCTCGTTTGTAGGCGTCCAGTGCGTCCTGCAGCGGCATGTGGCCGGCTTCCATCGCGGCGACGATAGCTTCAAGCTCGTCGAGCGCGTTCTCAAACGAAGGAGGAGAGCCGGTGTTTGCCGATTCGACGTGTGCAGCAGTGTTCGGGATAGTGGCCATGAGTGAAGCCTTGGCCGAAAGCGGTGACCAGCGGCAAGGGAAAACCGTAAAAATAGCCTAAGGTGCGCCCTCCGGTCAAATTGGCTACAATTGTCCTGCCGGTCATGAATCGGCGGATTGTCTGTCCTGGCGGTTCTTTCCGTCCGTTTCCGGTTTCCGGGTAAACCCTCTTGGAGGTTGGGAATCATGTCCGATGTCGGCTCGCGTACGCTCCTCTCGCCGGGAGCGTCGCAGTTTCCGGTTGAGTGGTATTTCGACGAAAAGCTCTTCGAATTGGAGAAGAAGCTGATCTTCGACGCCGGCCCGGGCTATGTCGGCCATCAACTGATGGTTCCCGAACTGCATGACTATCGGTCGCAGGAGTGGCACGACCACGCACGAATGCTGGTCAACCAACCTGATGGTTTCCACGAGATGTCGAATGTCTGTCGTCATCGGCAGGCGATCATGCTGCAAGGGGCCGGCAACGCGAAGAACGTGGTCTGCCCGATTCATCGCTGGACCTACGATGCAGGCGGCGAACTGATCGGCGCGCCGCATTTCCCGGCGAATCCCTGCCTCAATCTGGCCAAGCAGAAACTCGAAAACTGGCAAGGCCTGCTGTTCAAGGGGCCGCGCTCGGCCAACGCCGACCTGGCCGGCATGAAGGTCGCCAGCGAGCTCAAATTCGACGGCTACAAGCTCGATCACGTCGAACTGCACCAGTGCAACTACAACTGGAAGACCTTCATCGAGGTCTATTTGGAAGATTATCATGTCGTGCCCTATCACCCGGGGCTGGGCGGCTTTGTCACCTGCGACGACCTGACCTGGCAGTTCGGCGACTGGTACTCGGTACAGCGCGTCGGCGTCACCTCGCTGGCCAAGCCCGGCTCGGCGACTTATCAGCGCTGGCACCGGGCAGTGCTGGACTATTACAACGGCGACCTGCCCAAGCACGGCGCGATCTGGCTCACCTATTACCCGAACATCATGGTCGAGTGGTACCCCCATGTGCTGGTGGTGTCCACCCTGATACCGCAGGACGTGGACCAGACGCTGAACGTGGTTGAGTTCTACTATCCCGAGGACATCGCCCTGTTCGAGCCCGAGTTCATCAAGGCCGAGCAGGCAGCCTACATGGAAACGGCGATCGAGGATGACGACATCGGCGAGCGCATGGATCGCGGCCGCCGCGCGCTGCTGAAGCAGGGACGCAGCGAAGTCGGCCCCTACCAGTCGCCGATGGAAGACGGCATGCAGCACTTTCACGAGTTCTACCGGCGCGTGATGGCCGACCACATCTGATCGAGGAGACCCGCTACGGGCGCCAGTGAAGTACTGGCGCCCGTGGCATTTGCATGCAGTCACTCTGGATGATCGCGGCCAGTCTGCTGTTCGCCTGCATGGGCGTCTGCGTCAAGCTCGGCGCTGCGCAGTTTGCCGCCGCCGAACTGGTGTTCTGGCGCGGTTTCATCGCCACGCTGCTGATCGGGTCCTACGTTCTGCTGCGCCGCCTGCCGCTCGCGACGCCGCATGCGCGAACCCATGTGGTACGCGGCTTGGCGGGGTTCGTTTCGCTGGTGATGTACTTCTATGCGATCAGCCTGATTCCGCTGGCCGCGGCGGTGACACTGAATTACACCTCGCCGCTGTTCCTGGCTCTGCTGTTGGCGCTGTGGCTGAAGGAGCCGGTGCGCCGCGGTTTCTATACGGTACTGGTCGCCGGTTTCGTCGGGGTCATCTTCCTGCTGCAGCCGACGCTGGCCCGCGATCAATGGCTGGGCGCGGTATTCGGCCTCGGCTCCGGGATCATCTCCAGCATCGCCTATCTCAACGTGCGCCGCCTGGGCGAACTGGGCGGCCTGCCGTGGCTGCTGGCCGCCGAACCCGTCCATGCCATCAATCTGCGCGGTGGGCCGCTGCTGTTGGGCGTGGGCGGTTTCGGCGTGCTGGCGCAACTGTGCATGACTGCTGCCTACAAACACGGCAAGACACTGGTTTCAGCGAGTCTTGCCTACAGCACAGTGATCTTCTCCAGCGCATTCGGCATGCTCCTGTGGGGCGAAATTCTGCCCTGGGTCGGCTGGCTGGGCGTGATCCTGATTGTCGCCAGCGGCCTGCTTGCCACTGTGCTGTCGCGACGGACGGATACCGAAGTGGTTACTGACTGAAGTCTGTTGGCGCCTGCCCTTTTCCGGCGCAAGCTCGGTAATCGGGCTTGTCGTATCGCGCGGGCTCTTGGCATTGGCTATGCATGAAGTCCCAAGGTGCCGTAACATGACGCGCTGATCCCCAGCGCGAGTTTTTCCTTTTCATGTCGCCCGGCATAGATTCCGATCCAACATCCAACATCAAGCTGCTGGATCGCTTCTATGGCACTTTTGTTGCGGTGGGCGTCGCCTTTCTGCTCGTCGGCGTTCCCTTTGTCTTCTATCGCAAAGTTGCTTCCGCTGCCGCCTGTGTGGTCCTGCTCGGATTGGTCGCTGTCGCGTGGCAGATCAGCCGCGCGGGACGGCCGCAAAAGTCCCTGAAGCTGTTTGCGGGCGGCTTGTGGCTGATCCTGGTGGCGCTGACTTTTGCCGGATTGCCGCCGATCACCGCGGCAACGATGCTGGCCGTCGCTGTCATGCTTGCCGTGGTTGTGAGCATGAAGGCGGGAGTGCTTTACTGCACCACATACATGCTGGCCTGGCTGGCCTACGTCGTGCTGGGCATGCTTGATGCGGCGCCGCCGCCCTATTTTGCGGCGAAGCCCCTCGCGTTGTGGTTCATCGGGGCCACCGCCATCTGGCTGGTGCTATTGCCTTTTCCGACATTGATACGCAACATGCAAATGGCGCTCGCCCTGCAGCGCTCGACGCTGGAGGCGGCATCCGATGGAATTCTGGTGATCGACAACGCCAATCGGATGCTGACCAGTAACCATCAATTTGCCGGCCTTTGGCGAATTCCCGCTGACGTTTTGGCCACAAACGACGGCGAAAAATTGATCGACTTTTTCGCGAGCCAAGTTGAAGACCCAGGGTGGTTCGCTGAAACAATGAAACAGCTCCAGGCGCGCCCAGAGGAGTCTTCCGCCGACACCGTGCCGCTCAAGGACGGGCGGGTGTTCGAGTGTTACTCGCAGCCCCAGTGCATGGCGGGCAAGATAAGCGGGCGGGTATGGAGCTTTCGCGATATCACCCAGCGCAGGACGGCAGAACGGGAGCGCTACGAGAGCGAAGCACTGAAGACTTCGGTGCTGACCCATGCTCCGTATGCGATCATCGCCACCGACGCGCAAGGTGTCATCACGGTTTTCAATCCCCGTGCGGAAGCCCTGCTCGGCTATCGATCGGACGAATTGATCGGCAAGCAGACGCCGGCCTTGTTCCATGATCACGATGAAATCCGGCGGCGTGCGGACGAACTGTCGAATGAATTGGGAGAGATCGTCACCCCTGGCGTGGATGTCGTCGTTGTCAAAACACGTCATACGCACATGCCCGACGAGAACGAATGGACATATGTGCGCCGGGACGGCCAGCGGTTTCCAGTGCTGCTCTCGGTGACCGCGATCAAGGATGCGGATGGGCAGATTTCCGGCTACCTGGGCGTCGCGACCGATATCACTGAGCGCAAACAGGCAGCGCAGAGGCTGGCCGAGAGCCAGCAACGCATGGAACTGGCGCTGACGGGGGCCGATCTGGGCTTGTTGGATTGGGATATTCCCAGCGGCAGATTTTCCCAGAATGCGCGCTTCCTCGAAATGCTGGGCTACGCAAGGGGCGAAGCGCATATCGATGCCCGGTCATTTGCAGAGATGATTCATCCGTCCGACCGGGATCATGTGCGCAAGGCGATAGTGGCTCACCTGAAGGGGGATACGCCGGGCTATGACGTCGAACACCGGACGCGCCACAAGAGCGATCGCTGGGTATGGATACTTGCCCGCGGCAAGGTGGTCGAGCGGGATGATTGCGGTCGCGCCTCACGCATGGTGGGCACGGTACTCGACATCACCGAGCGCAAACACAGCGAGGAAGCGCTGAAGGCGCGCGAAACAAGGCTGGCCAACCTGATCGGATCGATCCAGGAACTGGTCTTCGTGCTCGACACCGAGGGCCGGATTATCGAGTATCACCTGCCGCCGTCGTTTCGTTTTCCGGTCAGTGCCGAGGCGGCGCTGGGGCGCTATTTCCCAGAGATACTGCCGGAGCAACTGTCAAGCTTCGTCGCCGAGGCGATGGTCGGCATTTTTGCCGACGCACAGGTGCGCACGGACGAATTCGCGCTTGTAGTGCAGGACAGGGAATGCGTGTTCCAGGTCACGATGAGCCAGTTGTCCGGCTCGGGAAAGTACGCCAGCGGCTTCCTGACCCTGGTCAGGGACATCAGCGAGCGCAAGCATGCCGAGCAGGAACAGCGCATCGCCGCAATCGCCTTCGACGCGCAGGAGGGCATCGTGATTACCGATGCCCAAAGCGTGATCCTGCGAGTGAACAAAGCGTTCTCCGAGATAACCGGTTACAGCGCAGGGGATGTTGTGGGACACAAGACCAAGCTGCTCAAGTCGGGCCGTCACGACAAGGACTTCTACGCCATGATGTGGAACTCCATCCAGCAAACCGGCACCTGGCAGGGAGAGATATGGAATCGGCACAAGAGCGGCGAGATCTATCCGCAGTGGCTCACCGTCACCGCTGTCAGAGCCGACGACGGAACGGTCACCCATTACGTCGGTACGCAGATCGACATTACCGAACGCAAGGCTGCCGAGGCGGAAATCGTGCGACTGGCCTATCAGGATCCACTTACTCGGCTTGCCAACCGAAGACTGCTGCTGGATCGCCTGCAACATGCCATGGCCTTCAGTGCCCGCAGCGGCCGGGAAGGGGCGCTGCTGATTCTCGACCTGGACGAGTTCAAGGCGCTTAACGAAGCTTTCGGCCACGCCAAAGGCGATCTCTTGTTGCAGCAGGTCGCGCAGCGGCTGATAGCCTGCGTCCGCGAGGCCGATACGGTGGCGCGCCTGGGGGGCGACGAGTTCGTGGTGATGCTTGAAGGTCTGAGCGACGACCGTACGATAGCCGTCAGGCAGGCCGAGGGCGTCGGCCGGAAAATCCTTGCCGCGCTCAACCAGCGCTATGTGCTTGGCGGTGATGAATGCGACAACACTCCCAGCATTGGCGGGACCCTGTTCTTCGGTCACCGGAACACGGTGGATGAACTGTTGCAGCAGGCCGATCTGGCCATGTATCAGGCCAAGGCCGCCGGGCGCAATGCTTTGCGCTTCTTCGATTCAAACGTCCGCAAGCAGTAGCCGGCGGCGGCAGGCAGAATTGCAGGAGGCATTCGATGAATGCACCGTTACGGCCTGCTGGCAAAAAAGCGGGAGCCGCCGCGTGATTCATGCGACGACTCCTGCGGTTTGACGCAGGTCGGTTGCTCAGTCGATCACGAGCGACGTCGTTGGCTTCTTCGGCGTGGACTGCTTGCTGTCGTCGGCAGCCTTGTCTCCCGGACAAGCCCAGACCGATGCGGTTGCAAGGGAAAACACGATCGCCATCAGGGTTGCAATGCCTTTCATGTATTAGCTCCGTGGGGTGGTTGCGGAGGTTTCAATCTAGCCCGGCACGCGGAATATTTCAAGAACAATATCGGCTGCGTGGAACCGGTCGGCGCCACTCATCCGGTGATCTTCCGCCGTAGCGCGCGGGTCACCATGCGCAGGCGCTGGGCGAGCGGGAAGCGCTTGAAATTGGTCTTTACCGCGCCCAGCGTAAACGCCGTGCGTTTGGAATAGTCCATCACCAGATCGACGATCACCGGCCGTCCGGCGGCGGCGATTTCCCGTGCCCGGGCGATGGCTGCGGAGACGTCGGCATTCGCCGCCACCGGGATATAGTCGGCCCCGGTGGCGATTGCGACGCCGCTGAAGTCGATCGCCCCCAGCGCCGTGCAGGGCTTGCGATTGAACGGAATTTCCTGGGCCTGGGCGATTTGCGAGAGTTCGCCGTCGTGGAACACGTAATAGACGAGGCCGATACCCAGGCGTGTCGCGGAAACGATTTCCATGCAGGTCATGGTGAAGGCACCGTCACCGACGATGGCGAACACTTCCCGCTCCGGATTGGCCAGCTTGGCGCCGATCGCGGCCGGCACGGCGTAGCCCATGCTGTTGAAGTCGGTCGGCACAATCAGCGCCTTGGATTGCCTTACCGGAAACAGTTCGGCCGTCAGATAGGTGTGGTTGCCGTCATCCACCACGGCAATCGCATCGTCGGGCAGCGCGGCGCGCAGTGCATTGAAGAACACCGCCGGGTTGACCTTGCCGCCGCTGTCGTGACTCAGCCATTCGTTGTTGTAGGCCGCCTTGTCTTGCTGTATGCGGGCGTGCAATGCGGTATTCGCCGTGCGTCCGGCGCCGACTCTTTGCAGTTCGTCCAGCAGCGCGGCCAACACCGCGGCGGCATCGCCTTCGAGCGCCACCGCGGCCGGATAGTTGGCATTGAACACCTTGGGATTGATGTCGGCGTGAATCAGATTCGCCGGCACCTTGACGCCGAAGCTGCCGGTGGCGATTTCCGCAAAACGGGTGCCGACGGCCAACAGGCAGTCGCAGTCGGCAAAGGCGTTGCGCGCCGCGGGCACCGCGGCGGCGCCGAAGCTGAAGCCGGTATGCAGCGGATGGGCGGCGGAGAACACCGACAGGCCTTGCAGGGTGGTCGCCACCGGCGCCTGCAGGAACTCGGCGATGGCCCGGGTCTGCGCAAAGGCATCGCGCGCGCCCCAGCCGAGGAACAAGGCGGGATGTCGTGCCGCCAGCAGCATTTCCACGGCGCGCCGGATCTCGGCGGCAGGCGCCCGCTGCGGCTTGGCGATGACGGGAAGAGGCGGCAGATCATCCGATTCACCGGGGAACATCTGCAGATTGACCGGGATTTCGACGAATACCGGTCCCGGCTCTGCCGAATGGGCGATCTCCCACGCCTTGAACAGGGTGGGAACGATTTCCGCATGGCTGGTCACGAGGAAGCTCGCCTTGGTCAGCGGCTTGAGGAAGGCGTGCTGATCCAACTCGTGCAACTGGTAGCGCTTGTCCAGATCGGTGCGGATGCCGCCGCAAATCACCAGCATCGGAATGCCGTCCAGAAAGGCCTCGCCGATACCGCTGGCGGCGTGGGTGGCGCCAGCGGCAGGAACGATCACCAGCGTGCCGGTTTGCCCCGAGGTGCGGCTCACGCCGTCGGCCATGAACGCAGCGCCGCCTTCGTGGGTCACCAGTATCGGCGTGATCTGCGCCGAGCTGTTCAGTTCATCGTACAACTCCGTGTTGTGCACACCGGGAATGCCGAAGGTGTACTGGATGCCCAAGGCTTCGAGGGCTCGTACCGCGAGCCAGGCGCCGGTTTGTTTCATACGGATTTCCTCCGGGTTCTTGTTGTGGTCTTCAGGTGGCTGCCGCTGCCGCCTGGCCCGCGATCCTGCCGCTGAGCACGCAGCCGCCGAGGAAGCTGCCTTCCAGGGCGCGCAGGCCGTGCATGCCACCGCCGCCAAATCCCGCGGCTTCGCCCGCCGCATAGAGCCCCGCCATCGGCCGGCCGGCGTGATCCAGCACGCGGCTTTGCAAATCGGTCTGGATGCCGCCCAGGCTCTTGCGGCTGATGATGAATTCGCGCACGGCGATCAGCGGTCCAGCGTCGGGATCGAGGATCTTCTGAAACTTGCAGGTGCGGATCCGATCTCCCTTCCAGTGCCGCACGTAGGCGATGCGCCGCAACTGCTCGTCATTGTGGAAGCTCTGGCCGCGGTCGATCTGGGCATCATAGCGTTCGGTCGCGGTGCGCATGGCCTCCAGGTCCACTGCGTCGTCACCCTGCAGCGCGTTCATCTTCGCCACCAGCTCCGGCAGGTCGCGGCCGGTCACGAAGTCCTCGCAGTCGCCGATCATCTGGTCGTAGAGCCACTGGTTGCCAAAAATCAGGTCGCGCAGGAAGGCAAGTTTTTTCTTGTCGCGGATCGACGGGTTGAACTCGGCGCCGGATACCGCGAGTTCCTTCAGCGCGATGCGCCGGTTCATCAGCTGCCAGGAATACTGCCGCTCCTGGGCGCAGACCTGCGCCACCAGGTCGCGGGTATCGAAGCCGGTCACCAGCGGCATCGGGCCGATGCGCTGGCCGCGCCAGTTGAGCCACAGCGCCGAGCGCGGCGGCACCAGCGACAGGCCATGGCCCGGCTTGCGCGGCCGCGGATGATGCACTCCCGCGGCGTAGTTCCACATCGCATCGAGATGGGTCAACTGGCCGCCAATGGCGCCGACCGCGTCATGCAGGCGGCCGTCGGCAAAACGATGGGAACCGTTGAGGATCACCGGCGGCGGCGTGCCCCAATCGCGGTGCCAGTGTTGGCGCACCCGCTCGATGTTGCCGTTGAAGCCGCCGGCGGCGACGATCACGCTGCCGGCATGAAGTTCGAACGGCTGCCCATGCTCTTCGCTTACGCCCTGGCAGCCGGTCACCGCGGCACTCGATGTCAGCAGACTTTCCACGCGGTGACCGAAGCGGAGCTCAAGCTTCGCACGCTGCGGATGGTGTTCCAGTTGATCGATCAGGCGCAGCGCAAGTTCGCGCCCCGTGCCCCAGACGATATGAAAGCGCGGTACCGAGTTGCCGGGCGTATACAAGCCGCGCTCGACCCAGTGCGGCGCCGGCAAGAAGCCGATGCCGCGCTGTCGCAGCCAGCCGCCGACATCGTCGCGGCAGCGATGCACGTAGGCCTCGGCCCAAGCCTGCGGCCAACGATCGTCGGCGTCGAGTTCGCCGAAAGCCCGCCAGTCGGCCAGTGCCAGTTCCGGCGTGTCGCGAATGCCGGCGCGTCGCTGCTCCGGCGTGCCGACCAGGAAGATGCCGCCAAAGCTTTCCTTCGCCAGACCGCCGAAATTGTCCGGGTTGTCGCGCTCCAGCATTACCACCCGGCGTCCCGCGTCGAGCAGCTCCAGCGCGGCGCAGATGCCCGCAATGCCGCCGCCGATGACGATGACTTCACTCATTGTCTGTCGCCTCCCCCGCAATTCGGCAAAGTTTAGCCCGAACCCGAGCCGCATCCGCAATTGCCGGCAGCATGGACGCCGGAAGATGCAGATGTTCCCGCAGCTACTCCGTGGGTCCTGCCGGGTCCGGCATGGTGATCAGATCTTCTACCGAAAGCGGCTTTCCGTTACCGGTCCAGGAGCGCGCCAGATTGATGAGGGTCCTGGCAGTCTCGGCCTTCATCTTCATGTGCCCGGAGAGCAAATCGAAGACATCGAGTCCAAGCAGGGCGCAGAGTTTCTCCAGCGACTGGAAATCCATGTCGCTCATGCCGTGCTCGAAGCGGCCAAGCCGCTCGGCGTTTATGCCGCAGCGCGCAGCCACCGTATTTCGTTCCAATAGTGCGTCTTTTCGCACCTGGCGCAGCTGCTGACCCAGGGCAAGAAGGGTCTCGGACTTTCCCGACATATCGCGCAAGCCCTGAAGATCGGCTTGGGTGAACAATCCGGTGGCAAATGACTGAAAGCTCACGATGCACTCCTGACAGGTGTTGCGCCGGCTTCGGCGCCGAATTCATGTAGCAAAAGACTACCACACGACGCTGGACTTTCAGGGGCCTGCGCAAGAGACGTCCAGGGGCATGGCGGGGGCGGCCGCGATGCGACTCCCCGGCCGATGACGAAATGGCGGATACCGATGGAACCCGTTAAGCTGCCGCCTCGAAAGGAGTACCCGATGCATATTCGAAGCTGGCCGATTCTCGGCCTCATGCTGATCCATGCGATAGTCCCGGCGCAGGCCGCGGACGCGCTTCCCGCGCCGTCGCTGGATGACGCCCGCGCCCTGCGCGCCAGAGCCAAGTCGCTCAAGGACGAGGCGGGGAAAAACTACGAGATCGACAAAGCGGCTTGTCAGGCCATGTTGATCGCCCTGAACTGCATGACTGCGGCGAAACAGCGTCGCGCCGAGGCCTTGCGCGCGGCCGATACGCTGGCGCGGGAGGGCCGCGGGATCGAGCGCGAGATCAGCCGTCTGGAGGCCGAGGCCAAGGCCGCCAAGCGCGAGGCCGAGGCGCCGGCGCAAGCCGCCAGAGAGCGGGAGGAAGTAGAGCGCTTTCGCCAGAAGGAAGCTCAAAAGGCCGCCGAGCGCGAGCGCAAGTCAGCCGAGGAGGCAGGCAAGATCGAGGGTCGCCGGGCCAAACTGGCGGCGGAGCAGGCGGCGCGGCAAGAGAGGATGGAGCGGCGCCGCCAGGAAGACGCGAAGCGCGCGGAGCAGGCGCCTGAACGCGCCAGAAAACGCGCGGAACGCGAACGCCAGCATGCCGAACGGGTGAAGCGGATCGACGAGCGGGCGCGCCAATATGCCGAAAAGCTCAAGCAGCGCGAGTCGGTGGAGAAGGCGCGCCAGGCTGTCCAGCCGGTGGGCGAGGCGGCGAAGTGAAACCGGGCCGGCATCGAAAATCCCGCACGAAGGAATCCGGAACGTGGGCCGGGCATATGGAGGGGAGGGGCGGCGACCGCCCGTCGCGGGCCCTACTGGCCAGCGAAGAAGTCTTGCCAGTTCTCCCATTCCTGCAGGCAGGACGGGGGCACTTCAGTCAGCGGCAGGACGGCCAGGCAATCGAAGGGCGCCAGACGTTGGGCAGCGCGCGTTGCGTGCGCCAGGCATTCGCCCCAGTTGCGATGATCCGTCGATTTTCCCGCCACGGTCACCAGCACAATCTCGGGGAACGAGAACAGTTGGAGATAGTGCTCGGAGACAAGGCGGATCGGGCAGGGAAAGAGTTCCCGCTGGGCGCGTATCTTGGTCAGTGGATCGCTGTGGCCGCAGCGATCGAGGTATTTCGCCATCAGCGCCGGATAGGTCTCCGAAACTGCAAGCCAGCCGATGCTGGAAACCAGTCCGGCGGCGAAGGCGTCGTCGGCCATCGTCTCCGGAATGTCGAACTCCGGCATCAGGGCGCGCATCGCGCTGCCGGTCGCGATCGCGTTCATCCAGTAGCCGCGATAGTCGAATGCCGCGCAGCGTCCCTGGCGATAGCGCATCATCATCGACGCGATGAACACCACGCGCTGGACAAAGCTCATCCCCAGACGTTGCACCGCCTTCAATATCGATGATGTCTTGCCGCCGCCGGCAAACTTGGCAGCGTTGGCGTAATTGATCAGCGATGCGGCGATCACCGGATCGGATTGGAGCAACTTGGCAATCTTGCGCGCATCGCCGTCGGCAACCGCGCTCTCGACCTGACGGAAGATGGCGCTGGGGACCGGCAGGTTGCTGTGCGATTCGATTGCATCGAGGAACTCGGTCGCCGTCGGCGTTTCCTCCAGGGAACCGGGAGGCTCGACCACCGACGACAGCATCTCCAGGGCAACCTCCCCGGTCGCGCCGGTTTCGGCGAGGAAGGCGTCGATACCGTTGCCGGTCCTGAAGCGCTCGAACTCGATCTCGGCAACCACTGGCGTCGGGCAGCCGCCCCAACGCGGCATCACCTTGGCGAAACGGCCCCAGGCATCGATGGCTACGCAGCAGATGTCCTTATCGGGAAAGCCGGTGCGCGCCATCACGTACTGGATTGCCGCGGCCACCCGCCTTGCCGGCTGAGGCAAGAAAGTCGGCGCTGGCGGTACGGCGGTTGAGCGGCGCGGCTTGACCACAAAGCATAGGCCTCCTGCGCAAGATCTCGCCGACCCCGCGTCAATCGCATCGACGACGTGTATGGCGACCGCAATCTTTTCTGCGCTTGCGTGCCGACGGAGGGATAACATATGCCGGTCTGTCAAACCGCCGGCGCCGCCCGTTGGCCATGCGGCACAAGTCATGGATCACGCTGTCCACAATGCCTCGCCGAATTCAGCCAGTCCCGATTTCAGCCTCCAGGATTTCGCCGCACCCCTGCTGATCGGCTTGGCCCTGATCTGGCTGAGCCGTTACAGCTTTCTGTGGTTCCACACACTGGCCGAGTTGTTCTGCGTCGTGGTCGGCGCCGCGCTTTACCTGATCGCGCGCTACAGCCACGTCTTCAATCGCAATAGCTTTCTGCTGTTCCTGGCCCAGGGTTTCTTCTGGGCCAGCGTGCTCGACGCCATCCATGCCATGGCGTATTCCGGCATGGGGCTGGTGCCCGGCGGCGACCCCAACCCGGCCACCCAGATCTGGCTCTGCGCCCGCGCGCTGGAAGCGACCACGCTGCTCCTGGCGCCCCGCTACCTGAACCAGAGACCGATCGAGGCGTGGACTTTTGGGGTATTCGGTACCGCTACGATCGCCGCCCTCGCACTGGTTTTCTTCGGCGAGTTGCCGGATGCGTTCGTCGTCGGCAGCGGTCTGACGCCGTTCAAGATCGGCTCCGAGTACCTCATCATCACCGTGCTTTTCCTCGCCGGATGGCGCCTCCGGCAGCACCATGCGGGGATCGACCTCACGCTGTACCGGATACTGGTGTGCGTGATCGGGCTGACCATCGTTTCCGAGTTCGCCTTCACGCTCTATGTCAGCGTATTCGGCCTGTCGAACCTGGTCGGCCACATCGCCAAGTTCTGGGCATTCTGGCTGCTGATGCTGGTCATGTCGCGTTGGATGCTGGCCGAACCCTTCCGCATCCTGTCCGCCAACGCCACGTCCTTCGACGCGATGCCGATGCCGGTGCTGGTGCTCGACCGGCACGGCAGGGTGCAGTCCGGCAACGAGGCCGCGCGCCAGCAGCACCCGGGCGACGCGGTCGGCCGCGCCCTGCACGAAATCTGGCACCCGGCCGCAATCGCCCGCGCCGAGTGCGAGGTCTGCCGTGCCATCGATGCCGGCCAGGGCATCAGCACGGTGCAGCACGATCCGGAACGCGACGAATGGTCGGGCGTGCGCCTGCATCCGATCCAGCAGCACGACCAGACCTCGGGTTACATCTATGTCCATACCAACATCACCGAACGCAAGCGCAGCGAGGAAAAACTCGCCCAGGCGGAAAAGCTCGAACTGATCGGCCGCATGACCGGCGGCCTGGCGCACGACTTCAACAACCTGATGGGCATCGTGCTGGGCAGCCTCGGCCTGCTGGGCAAGCGCGTTGCCGACGACGAAAAGGCGCGCCATCACATCGCCCTGGCACAGCAGGCGGCGCAACGCGCCACCGAGGTCACGCGCTCGCTGCTGGCCGTGGCCCGCAAACAACCGCTGGCGCCGCGCCTCCTCAACGTGCGCCAGGTCATCATCGAGATGATGCCCTTGATCCGCCAGTCCGTCGGCAACCGGATCACGGTCACCGAAACCCACTGCGCCCTCTGCGCACCGACCGAATGTGCCCGCTGCATACTTGCCTCGGTCGACCCTGCCGGATTGAGCAACGCCATCCTCAATCTGGTCATCAACGCCCGCGACGCCATGCCGCAGGGCGGCGAACTGCTGATCGGCACCGATGTGCGCACGCTCGCCGCCGCCGAGTCGGGCACCCCTGCCGATCTCACGCCCGGCTGCTACGTCATCGTCGGCATTGCGGATACCGGCACGGGAATGACCCCGCAAGTCGCCGAGCGGGCCTTCGAACCGTTTTTCACCACCAAGGGATCGGGTGCCGGAACCGGGCTCGGCCTCGCCTCGGTGTACGGCTTTGCCCGCCAGTCGGGAGGTACCGCGACGATCGATTCGCAGCCCGGTCTCGGTACGTCGATCCAGCTCTATCTGCCTGCGGCGGGTGACCTGTCCACCGCGAATGCCAATCATGGAGCCGGGGATCGCGGTGAATGGCTGCGGCTGAAGCGGCCCTCGACGAATTACAATCCGCTCCATGCGGTCGACCAGGCGCCGACCTGATCACCTTGGCGGCAGGGCACAAACGAGAAAACACAATGACGCAACACTTCAGGATATTCGTGGTCGACGACGAGTCCGGCATGTGCAGCCTGCTGACCTCGATCTTGGCCGACGACTACGCGGTGGAAAGCTACCCCAGTGCGGAAGCATGCAGGGACCGCTTGCCGCGGCAGCTTCCCGACATGTTCCTGCTCGATGTCGGGCTGCCCGGCGAGGACGGCTACGAGTTCTGCCGACGGCTTAAGAACTCCGAGCAGACGCGGCACATCCCAGTCACTTTCGTCTCCGGTCATGACACCATCGATGCCAGATTGCAGGGCTACGAGGCCGGCGGCGAGGACTTCATCGTCAAGCCCTTCGCACCCGAGGAACTGCTGAGCCGGGTCAAGGTCGCGCAGCGCATCCAGAACGAGCAGGCGCAGTTGCGCGCGCAGGCGAAGTTCGCCGAGCGTACCGCCTTCTCGGCCATGACCAGCATGGGCGACCTCGGCATCATCATCGAGTTCCTGCGCAAGTCCTTCGCCTGCACCACGGCACCCGACCTGGCCCAGGCGATTCTGGACGTCCTCGGCCAGTACGGGTTGCAGGGCGCGACGCAAATCCGCCTGGGCCGCGAATCCCTGTCGATGAGTCCGCAGGGATCGGGGATTCCCCTGGAGCAGACCATTCTCGACCACGTCAGCACGCTGGGCCGGATTTTCGAGTTCCAGAAGCGCGGGGTTTATAACTACGGCGGCATCACCATCCTCATCTGCAACATGCCGGTGGACGATGCCGAGCGCTGCGGCCGCATCCGCGACAACCTGGCGATCCTGACCGAGGCCGCCGATGCCCGACGCCAGGCGATCGAGCTGGAACAATTCAATCGCCGTGCCCAGCAGGGCATCGGCCAGGCGCTGAGCACGCTGCAGGCCACCCTCGACCAGATCCGCGCCGGCCATCAGCAGGACCAGCTCTCGGTGACCCAGTTGATCATCAACGTGCAGGAGGACATGGTGAAGTCCTTCGTCAAGCTCGGCCTCTCGGAAAGCAACGAGAACTTCATGATCGAGCTGGTCAAGCGCCATCTCGGTCAGGTGATCGACCGGCTCGACGGCGGCAGGACGGTGATCGGCCGCCTCGAAGAGATGGAAAAGACCCTGCGCACGCTGGCCGCCTGAGTCCGCACCGCCAACCCGGCCATGTATACCCTGCACATCGCCAACAAGAACTACTCCTCCTGGTCGCTGCGGCCCTGGCTGCTGCTGCGTGCGCTCGGCATTCCCTTCCGCGAAGTGCTGACGCCCTTTTCGCCGACGCGGCGCAACGACTACCTGCGCTTTTCGCCCTCGGGCAAGGTGCCCTGCCTGATCGATGGCGATCTCGAGGTGTGGGATTCGCTGGCCATCGTCGAATACCTGGCCGAGCGCCACCCCGGCGTCTGGCCGGACGCTGCCGCAGCCCGCGCCTGGGCGCGCTGCGCCTGCGCCGAAATGCACTCGGGTTTCGCCGCCCTGCGCAACCTGCATGGCATGAACGTCGGCGTACGGGTGAGCGTGGCCGCGCGCGCGGCCGAAGTCGACGCCGACATCCAGCGCATCGAAGTCCTGTGGAACGAAGGCCTGCAACGCTTCGGAGGGCCGTTCCTGGCCGACGCGAGCTTCGGCGCGGTCGATGCCTTCTTCGGCCCGGTGGCCTTCCGCTGCCAGACCTACGGCGTCGAGCCCCACGGCGCCGCCGCGGACTACCTCGCCCGCCTGTTGCAAGTGCCGGCCATGCGCGAATGGGAAGCGGCGGCGCTGGCCGAGACCTGGCGCGACCCGCCCCACGAAGCCGAACTTGCCGAGTCCGGCGACCTGATCGCCGACCTGCGCGCCGTAGCGCCGGCGCCGACTCCTTGATGAAAACCCCGGAACTGCTGGCCCCCGCCGGCTCGCTGCTGATGACCCGCACCGCGCTGGATTTCGGCGCCACGGCGATCTATGCCGGACAGCCGCGCTACAGTCTGCGCGTACGCAACAACGATTTCGGCAAACTCGAAAACCTCGCCGAGGGCATCCGCCTGACCCACGCCCGCGGCGGCAAGTTCTACCTGGTCAGCAACGTCCTGCCGCACAACGCCAAGCTCAAGACCTACCTCGACGACATGGCGCCGGTCGTGGCGCTCCGGCCCGATGCCCTGATCATGGCCGATCCGGGCCTGATACTGATGATCCGTGAGCGCTGGCCGGAAATGGCGATCCACCTCTCGGTCCAGGCCAACACCGTCAACCACGCTGCGGTGAAGTTCTGGCGCAGCGTCGGCGTTTCGCGCGTGATCCTCTCGCGCGAACTCTCGCTCGACGAAGTGGCAGAAATCCGCCAGGAATGCCCCGACACCGAACTCGAAGTATTCGTGCACGGCGCGCTGTGCATCGCCTATTCCGGCCGCTGCCTGCTCTCCGGCTACTTCAACCACCGCGACCCGAACCAGGGCAGCTGCACCAACTCCTGCCGCTGGGATTACAAGCTGCATGATGGCAGCGAAGACGCCGCCGGCGATGTCGGCCTTGCCACGCCGCGCCCGCTCGCCGTGTCGCCGGCGCCGACTCCTCCGGCCGCCGTCAAGCAGACCACGCTGCGCCGCCCCGGCGCCACCTGGCTGCTGGAAGAGAAGGAACGCCCCGGCGAATACATGCCGATCGAGGAGGACGAGCACGGCAGCTACATCCTCAACTCGAAGGACCTGCGCGCCATCGAGTACGTGTCGCGGCTGACCGAGATCGGCATCGACTCGCTGAAGATCGAGGGCCGCACCAAGTCGCCCTACTACGTCGCGCGTACCTGCCAGAGCTACCGCCAGGCGATCGACGACGCCGTCGCCGGCCGCCCCTTCGACGCGCAACTGATCGGCCAGCTCGATGGCCTCGCCAACCGCGGCTACACCGCCGGCTTCTATGAGCGCCATCCCGACCGCGAATACCAGAACTACCTGCGCGGCAGTTCCGAATCCAGCCGCAGCCTGTATGTCGGCGACGTGCTCGGCTACGACGCCGAGGGCCGCGCCGAAATCGCGGTGAAGAACCGCTTCAGCGTCGGCGACCGCATCGAAGTGATCCGTCCGCAAGGCAATCTCGAACTGGTCATCGACGCCATGTGCAACCAGGACGGCGAACCGGTGACGGTCGCTCCGGGCAGCGGCCACAGAATGCGCATCGCCCTGCCGCCGGGCTGCGAGGGCGCCTTCGTCGCCCGTTTTGTCGCCGACCCGCAAAGCGCCTGAGCATGTCCCGGCTGGTAGAGGTCCGTATCCCGATTTATCCGGAGTGCTGGGAAACCTGCGGCAGCTGCGCCCAGGGCGACGTGACCGTCGAAGAAGTGCTGGTCAAGCCCGGCGACATGGTCCAGTTCGACGACAACGTGATCACGCTGGAAACCGGCAAGGTCGCGCTCGACATCCAGTCACCCCACGCCGGGCGTGTGGTCGAGGTGTTCGTCGAGGCCGGCCAGGAAGTAGCCGAGGGTGCGCTGGTGCTGACGCTGGAAGCGAGCTGATCCCGCTCAGATCAGCAGGTAGCGGTTCGCCTGCTCCTGCCTTGCCAGCGCATCCAGTGCGTCCTGGCGGCTGATCCGGGACACCATCACGATCCATTGCCGTCGATCGCGACCGACCAGTTCCGGGAAATTCAAGGTGCTGAAACTACCGCCGCTTTGCGGCTCGCGCACGATCACGCCCATGCGGTCCACCGTCACCTCGGTCGGCTTCAAATACAGCCGCTCCTGCGGCGCCGCCAGCCACTCGACGAACGCCTGCAGCAAGCGTTCCGGGGCCAACGAGGCAACGGCCTGGCGCTGGCGCTCCTCCAGCATCTGCCGTCGTTCGCCGAGCACGGCGCCGCCCGCCCGCTCCATGTTCCAGGCAGTGCGCGCATCCTGGCGTTCCTGGCGCAATTCGGCAACGCAGCTGGCAAAGCCCCGGGTCAGGCCGTCGAAAGCCGTTGCCTGCAGACGCTGGCGCGTGATGTCGTAGTCGCTGCCGAGTTCCCCCAGGGTATGGTCGGCAAAATAGAGCAGGCGTTGCGGCACATCGTTCTGCAGCATATCCCCGTGCAGTGCCATGCCCATCACGGATTTCTCGCGCTGGCGCATGCCCAGCAGGGCGAAGAATTCATCCGCCTGACACTGCCCTGGATCGGCCAGGAACTCGCGCAGTTCGCGGCTCTTGCCGAGCATGTCGGCAATGGCGTCCGGCGCGCCGAACATCGCATGCACCAGCGGGTCGTTGCCGAAGGCACGCGAGTTGATCTCGATCGGGCCGGGAATGGCGGCGGCCAGCTCCCCGCAATACTCCAGCGCGCGGCTCACCACCGGCACCAGCTTGCGCTGGTAGCCCGAGACGGTTTTCAGCAGCGGATCGACGGCCTCGACCGCCCGCTCGATAGCCTGCCGGAGCGCCGGGTCGGGCGTGGGTGCAGGCCCCAGCCAGCGACCGAGACTGGATAAAATTCCCATGCAATGTTCTCCGAGTCACCAGGGCCTGCGCATTTCCGCGCGACCCCGCGACCGCAAGTGTCTCATGCCGCCAGCGAAACAGGCCGCGCCTTGACGCGCATTACCGATGCGCGTAATCTACACGCGTCCAACCCATGGAGAAAAACCATGAGCGTCCTGCCCAAGAAAGCCGCCAACCTGACCGTGCGTGCCGACCTGCTGGAAGAAGCCCGCGCCCGCAAGATCAACCTCTCGCAGACGCTTGAAATCGCGCTCGCCGCCGAGCTGAAGCGGCAACGCGAAGCCGAGTGGCTGGAGCAGAACAAGGCAGCGATCGATGCTTATAACCGCCACATCGAGCGCGATGGACTCTGGAGCGATGGCTTGCGCCTGTTCTGATGGCCCATCTCGATGTTTATCGAAATCCCAATGCGAAACAGGCGCCGGGATTTCCCTATCTTCTTGAGGTGCAGACCGCCTTGCTCGGCAACATGCCGACCGCCGTGGTCATTCCTCTCGGACTGCCGGCGGTAATCGATCACATTCCCGTGGTTCGACTGAATCCGCCGGTCAAGGTATCCGGACGCAGGCTGCTCGTCATGACGCAGGAACTTGCCGCCATCAAGCGGAAAACGCTGAAGGAGCCCGTCACCAACCTTTCCGCCCAGCACGACGAAATCCTCGCCGCGCTGGATTTCCTGTTCACCGGTTTCTAATCCACGCAAACCAGAAAACCACCATGGCCCAATACGTCTTCACCATGAACCGCGTCGGCAAGATCGTGCCGCCGAAACGCCAGATCCTCAAGGACATCTCCCTCAGCTTCTTCCCCGGCGCCAAGATCGGCCTGCTCGGCCTCAACGGCTCGGGCAAATCCACCGTGCTGCGGATCATGGCAGGCATCGACAAGGAGATCATCGGCGAAGCGACGCCGATGCCCAACCTCAGCATCGGCTACCTGCCGCAGGAGCCGCAGCTTGACCCGGAAAAAACCGTGCGCCAGGAAGTCGAATCCGGCATGGGCGAGGTCATGGAAGCCCAGGCCAAACTCGAAGCCGTGTATGCCGCCTACGCCGAACCTGATGCCGACTTCGACAAGCTGGCCGAGGAACAGGCGCGACTCGAAGCCATCATCGCCACTTCCGGCGCCGACACCGAACACCAGCTCGACCTCGCCGCCGACGCCCTGCGCCTGCCGCCGTGGGACGCCTCGATCAAGAACCTTTCCGGCGGCGAAAAAAGGCGCGTCGCGCTGTGCAAGCTACTGCTCTCAAGGCCAGACATGCTGCTGCTGGACGAGCCGACCAACCACCTCGACGCCGAATCGGTGGAATGGCTGGAGCAGTTCCTCACCCGTTTCCCCGGCACCGTGGTCGCCGTCACCCACGACCGCTACTTCCTCGACAATGCCGCCGAATGGATCCTCGAACTCGACCGCGGCCACGGCATTCCGTGGAAGGGCAATTATTCATCCTGGCTGGAACAGAAGGAAGCGCGGCTGGAGACCGAAGCCAAGCAGGTCGACGCACACATGAAGGCCATGAAGCAGGAACTGGAATGGGTGCGCAGCAACCCCAAGGCGCGCCAGGCCAAGAGCAAGGCCCGTCTCGCCCGCTTCAACGAGATGTCGGAAACCGATTACCAGAAGC
Source organism: Rhodocyclales bacterium RIFCSPLOWO2_02_FULL_63_24 (assembly GCA_001828935.1). GTDB lineage: Bacteria > Pseudomonadota > Gammaproteobacteria > Burkholderiales > Rhodocyclaceae > Sulfuritalea. The sequence goes on along the minus strand of MHZX01000025.1, from coordinate 5,354 downwards.
GCAACGAAACCCACGAACTCTTCATCCCCGTCGCCGACCGCCTCGGCGACAAGGTCATCGAGTTCCATGAGGTCAGCAAGGGCTTCGGCGATCGCCTGCTGATCGACAAGCTTTCCTTCACCGTGCCGCCCGGCGCGATCGTCGGCATCATCGGCCCCAACGGCGCCGGCAAGTCGACGCTGTTCAAGATGCTGACCGGGCAGGACAAACCCGACAGCGGCGAAATCGTCACCGGCCCGACGGTGAAGATTTCCTACGTCGACCAGAGCCGCGACTGCCTCGACGGCAGCAAGACGGTGTTCGATGAACTCGCCAACGGCGCCGACATCATCACCATCGGCAAGCAGGAAATCGCCAGCCGCGCCTACATCGGCCGCTTCAACTTCAAGGGCGGCGACCAGCAGAAAAACGTCGGCAACCTCTCCGGCGGCGAGCGCGGCCGCCTGCATCTGGCGAAAACCCTGATGGCCGGCGGCAACCTGCTGCTGCTCGACGAACCCTCCAACGACCTCGACGTGGAAACCCTGCGCGCGCTGGAAGACGCCCTGCTCGAATTCGCCGGCTGCGCCATGATCATCAGCCACGACCGCTGGTTCCTCGACCGCATCTGCACCCATATCCTGGCCTGCGAGGGCGAGTCGCAGTGGAGCTTCTTCGCCGGCAACTACCACGAGTACGAAGAGGACAAGAAGAAACGCCTCGGCGAGGAAGGCGCCAAGCCGAAGCGGATTCGCTACAAGCCGATCACGCGCTAAGATAAAGCGTCATTCCCGGGGAACCGTCATGCTCGATGCCGAAACCATCCAGTCCGCCGTCAAACGCGTGGTGGCCGCCGCGTCCGGCCCCAGCCGGGTGATCCTTTTCGGTTCCTATGCGCGCGGCACGGCGGATGAAGACTCGGACCTCGACCTGCTGGTGATCGAAAAGGAAATCCCCGACAAGGCGGACGAATACATGCGTTTGCGCGGCGCCATCGGCCTCATCGGCACCGGCGTGGATGTCCTCATGTACTCGGAGCACGAGGCCAGCCGACGCGGACAAGTTCCAGGCACTTTGCTCTATTGGGCCATGAAGGAAGGCCAGGTTCTTCATGACGCCCTCGCTTGAAGAAGCCCAGCGTTTTCTTGGGTTGGCAAAGGCCGACCTGGCCGCGTTCGAGCTACTGGCGGCGAACCCCGGGATACGTCGCGCCATTGCTTTCTTTCATGCCCAGCAGGCAGTCGAGAAGTGCCTGAAAGCGATATTGTTCGCTCGCGGCGTCGAATTCCATCGCACTCACGATCTTCTTCAGCTCGCGGGGAATATCGCGGCTGCCGGCATTGCGCTCCCGTATCAGGCGGAATTGCTGCTGAAGCTGAATCCATTTGCCGTCGAGCTCCGCTACGACGACCAGACAATCCCTCTCCTGAGCGACGAGGAAGCAAGCAGAATCGCCACCCGGACACTGGCTTGGGCGGAAGCCCTGGTGACGAAGGCGCAATGACCGGCCTGAAAGTTGCCGCGGGCGTCCTCGCCCTGCTGGTCGCGTTGCTGCTGGCGCAGATGCTGTTCCCACCGCAGCGTGAACCGGCGCCGCCGGTGACGCACGGCATGCCGTGGCAGATCGAGCATCCCGGCCCCGGCCAGTCGCGGGTGTTCGGGCTGACGCTGGGCGGCAGCGCGCCAAGCACACTGGCCGATGCGCTGCGCCTTGCCAAGGAAGCGCCCACGCTTGCACTGCTGACGCCACAGGATGCGCCGGCGGCCCTCGAAGCCTATTTCGAAAGCGTCTCGCTCGGCGCCCTGACCGGCAAGCTGGTGCTGAGCATCGCCGCTTCGCCGACCGAACTGGAAGCGATGCGCAGCAATGCGGCGAAGACCGACCATCTCGAAACCGGCATCCGCAAGTACGCGCTGCACGACGCCGATCGTCAGCGCGCCGAACGCCTGCCGCTCGCGGCCATCGCCTTCATCCCGGCGGCCAGCCTCGATGAGGCCGTCATCCTGCAGCGCTTTGGCACGCCGGCAGAGCGCATCCGCCAGGGCGAGACGCTGGAACACTTCCTCTACCCGGCGCAAGGGCTGGACATCGTGCTCGACAGCAAGGGCAAGGAAGTCCTGCAGTACGTCGCGCCCGCCGAGTTCGCGCGGCTGCGGGCGCCGTTGGGAAAATAGGCCCACTCGCTCCGGACACCGGGATTCTGTACTGCGTGGCGTTTGTAGATCGTGGCGCAACACGAAGGATCATCAGCCTTCGCCGCGCCAATCGTCGTGAGGTAAAGCACTATGTCGAAAGTCTCTAAGCGACCAGCCGTTCGCATGCCTACCGCGGCTGAGGACAAGGCCATTACCGCGGCGGCCAAAAGCGACCCCGATGCGCAGCCGCTCACACCCAGTCAGCTCAAGGCCATGGTTCCCTTGCGGTCGTTGCGTGGGCGACCCAAGTCAGAAAACAAGAAATTGCTGATATCGGTGCGTTACAGCCCCGAGGTCCTTGCCTACTTCAAGTCCACCGGGGAAGGCTGGCAGTCGCGCATGGATGGTGTGCTTCGTCAGTATGTGGCACGTCATTCGCGCACGGCCTAGCAACCGGGTCGCACCCGCCGGTCACCTCGACGGTGGGCGTCTGGACGCGGCGCACAGCAAGGTCGAAAATCTTTATAGAACCAGACTCGAAAACCGACAAGGAAGGAGAGAAGCATCATGGCTACAGGCACTGTTCGTCTCCACCGCGTTCTGCGTGCGCCACCGGAACGGGTTTATCGCGCATTCCTCAATCCCGAGGCGATGGCCAAGTGGATTCCTCCCAACGGTTTTACCGCCACGGTCCATCACATGGAGGCCAGGGTCGGCGGCACGTTCAGGATGTCCTTCACCAACTTCACCACGCAGCAGAGCCACTCGTTCGGCGGCGACTACGTCGAACTGGTGCCCAACGAGCTGATCCGCTACACGGATACGTTCGATGATCCGAATCTTCCGGGCGTCATGCAGGTGACGGTGTCCCTGCAGGCGGTGTTCTGCGGCACCGAGTTGAATGTGGTGCAGGAAGGAATTCCCGAGGTGATACCTGTTGCCGCCTGTTATCTCGGGTGGCAGGAGTCGCTCGTGTTGCTGGCGAAACTCGTCGAGGCGGAAATCCGGGAGTAGTCGGCGTGTGTCGGCGCTCGCCGGGGAAAGCGAGTCGGCGTCGCATTTGTTTTTTCGCTGGTACCCGTCGCCGTGCCGCTTGCGCCGACTCTCGACGCAAGCGGGCGGCGTGAAAATCAGCGCACGACCTTGAGCAGTTCCACCTCGAAGGTCAGCGTCGCATCCGGCGGTACGGCTGAACCGGCGCCGCGCGAGCCGTAGGCAATCCCCGGCGGGCAGATCAGCTTGGCCTTGCCGCCTTCCTTCATTTTGGCCACGCCTTCGGTCCAGCAGGGAATCACGCGATTGAGGGGAAAGGTCGCCGGCTGACCGCGCTTGTAGGAACTGTCGAACTCGTTGCCATTGACCAGGGTGCCGCGGTAGTGCACCTGCACGCTGTCCGCCGGCGCGGGCTTGGCGCCGGTGCCGTCCTTGAGCGATTCATAGATCAGGCCGGAGGACGTCTTTTCCGGCGTGCCCGCCTGTGCAGCAGCAGCGGCAAATCCCGCCAGTCCGGTCAGTACAATTTTCTTCCACAGTTTCATTGATGGCTCCAGCGTGTGCACGCTTTGATTGTCGAGGCCGCAAACCTACAGGGAAGTGACGCGCCGGGCAAGCCCCGTTGCAGGTCCGGCGTCTGCTCAGGCCTTCGGCGCCGGCCGGAACTGCATCGCCTTGTATTCGAGGAAGTCCTCCAGGCCGTACTTGCCCAGCTCGCGGCCGTTGCCGGACTGCTTGTAGCCGCCGAAGGGGGCGTAGAGGTTGAAGGGGCCGCCGTTGATTTCGACCTGGCCGGTGCGCAGGCGGCGCGCGATCTGCTCGGCATGGTCGTCGGTGGCCGACCAGACACCGCCGGCGAGGCCATAGACGGTGCCGTTGGCGATGCGCACGGCATCGTCTTCATCGCTGTACGTGATGATCGAGAGCACCGGGCCGAAGATTTCCTCCTGGGCGATGGTGGCGTCGGCCTTGACCGTGCCGAAGATCGTGGGCTTCACGTAATAGCCGCTCGCGTGCACTCCCTCGGGCAGGTCGGCGCCGCCGGTGAGCAGTTCGCAGCCTGCGGCGATGCCTTTGGCGATGTACTCGCGGACGCGGTCCTGCTGCATCTTCGAGGCCAAGGGGCCGAGCGTGGTGCCTTCGGCCATGGGGTCGCCGACGCGGTAGGCCTGGGCGGCCTCGACCGCCAGCTTCGCGGCTTCGGCGTAGCGCGAGGCCGGCACCAGCAGGCGGGTATGCGCGGTGCAGGTCTGGCCCGAGTTGAGATAGCAATTGCCAACCACGCCCTTGACCGCGACGGCGAAGTCGGCGTCGTCGAGGATGATCGCCGCCGACTTGCCGCCGAGTTCCAGCGCGACGCGCTTGACCGTGGCCGAAGCCAGCTCGGAGACACGGGTGCCGGCGCGCGTGGAGCCGGTGAAAGAGATCATGTCGACTTCCTGGTGCGTGACCAGGGCCTCGCCGATCGCCGGTCCGTAGCCGGTGACGAGGTTGAAGACGCCGGCCGGCACGCCGGCGGCGTGGATGATCTCGGCCAGCAGGAAGGCATTCAGCGGCGCGACTTCGGAGGGCTTCAGCACCACCGTGCAGCCGGCTGCCAGGGCGGCGGCGACCTTGGCCGCGATCTGGTGCAGCGGGTAGTTCCAGGGCGTGATGGCGACGATCACGCCGACCGCTTCGCGCAGCACCTTGGAATTGCCGACGCGCTCCTCGAACGGAAATTCCGCCAGCATTTTCGAGTACATGCCGAAGCTGGCGGTCGGCGAGCCGACCTGGATGCGCTGCGACAGTTTGTAGGGCATGCCCATTTCGAGCGTGATGGTCCGGGCGATTTCATCCGTGCGAGCCTTGAGGCCCTCCTGGATCTTCTTCAGACAGGCCGCGCGCTCGGCGGCCGGGGTCATGCTCCAGGCCGCGAAGGCCCGGCGTGCGGCCATCACCGCGGCGTCGGCGTCGGTCGCGTTGCCCTGCGGGATGGTCGCCAGCAAGGCGCCGTCGGTGGGCGAGAAGACCTCGATGCTGCCCTGGCCGGCCGGGGCGACCCATTGGCCGCCGATGTAAAACTGGTTGCGCTGTTCCATGGTGTTCCTTAACGTGAAATAACTTGTTCGGAGCGACTGGT
>MHZX01000025.1:0-78 GCA_001828935.1 Rhodocyclales bacterium RIFCSPLOWO2_02_FULL_63_24 | reverse complement strand
GGATGGGGGTGGGGGGCCTTCAATTCGCCTTTGCGGCGTTGGGGACGACGACGATCTTGCCCTTGACCTGGCGGTTGG
>MHZX01000024.1 GCA_001828935.1 Rhodocyclales bacterium RIFCSPLOWO2_02_FULL_63_24 | reverse complement strand
AGCCCCCTCAGCTCCAGCCGAATGCCCCGCATGACCGCCCGCCTGCGCGAAATCCCCTATAACTACACCTCGTTCTCCGACCGCGAGATCGTCATTCGCCTGCTTGGTACGGAAGCCTGGGCGACACTGACGGAACTGCGCAGCGAGCGCGTCACCGGCCGTTCGGCACGCATGCTCTACGAAGTCCTCGGCGATATCTGGGTGGTGCGGCGCAACCCCTATCTTGAAGACGACCTGCTGGCCAATCGCGAACGGCGCGAAGCGCTGGTGGAGGCCCTGCGTCACCGCCTGCGCGAAATCGACAAGCGACGCGACGGCAATGACCGGGTGGTGCACCTGCTGACCGCGGCGACCGCCGCCGTGGAAGCGTTCGAGCGCTGGTTCGAGGAAACCCGCCGCTTGCGCAAGAAAGCCTTCAAGGCGCTGGCCCGGCACACCCGCCGCGACAACATCTGCTTCGACGGACTGGCCCGCGTCTCGCATGTGACCGATGCCACCGACTGGCGCGTCGAGTATCCCTTCGTGGTGCTGGCGCCCGACACGGAAGACGAAATGGCACCCCTGGTGCGCAGCTGCATCGAGCTGGGGCTGACCATCATCCCGCGCGGCGGCGGCACCGGCTACACCGGCGGCGCCGTGCCGCTGGAAGCGCTCTCGGTGGTGATCAACACCGAAAAGCTGATCGATCTGGGCGCCGTGGAAACCAAGCGCCTGCCCGGCACCGACCAGGACTATGCGACGGTGCGCACCGGCGCCGGACTCGTCACGCGGCGCGTCATGGAGGCGGCGGAAAAGGCCGACCTGGTGTTCGCCTGCGATCCGACCTCGGCCGACGCGTCCTGCATCGGCGGCAACATTGCCATGAATGCCGGTGGCAAGAAGGCCGTGCTGTGGGGCACGGCGCTCGACAACCTGGCCTCGTGGCGCATGGTGACGCCGGACGGCAACTGGCTTGAGGTCGAACGCCTGAACCACAACTTCGGCAAGATCCACGAACAGGAACTGGTCAGCTTTCGGCTCACGCGCTACGACGCGAGCAGAGGGAAGAAGCTCGGTGAGGAACAGCTCGACGTGCCCGGCCGGCTGTTTCGCAAACAAGGCCTCGGCAAGGATGTCACCGACAAGTTCCTCGCCGGAATACCCGGCATCCAGAAGGAAGGCACCGACGGCCTGATCACCTCGGCGGTGTGGGTGCTGCACAAGATGCCGCCGGTGACGCGCACGGTCTGCCTCGAATTTTTCGGCCGGGTGACGGACGCCGTGCCGTCGATCGTCGAGATCACCGATTACTTCAAGCCGGGCGGCCCGGGCCTTGCGGCGGGCGTGCAGCTGGCCGGCCTGGAACATCTCGACGAGCGCTATGTGCGCGCCGTCGGCTACGCGACCAAGGCCAAACGCCACGGCCGGCCGAAGATGGTGCTGATCGGCGACATAGTCGGCGCTGACGATACGGCGGTGATGGCCGCCGCCTCGGAAGTGGTGCGGCTGGCCAATGCGCGCGGCGCCGAAGGCTTCATCGCCGTCTCGCCCGAGACGCGCAAGAAGTTCTGGCTCGACCGCGCCCGCACCGCCGCCATCTCGAAGCACACCAATGCCTTCAAGGTCAATGAAGACGTCGTCATCCCGTTGCCGCGCATGGGCGATTATTGCGACGGCATCGAACGGATCAACATCGAGCTGTCGATCAGCAACAAGGTCGAGCTGGCCGATGCGCTGGCCGACTTCCTGCGCGGCGAACTGCCGCTGCATGCCGGCGACGCCAACCTCGACGCCGAACTGCTGCTCGGCGACCGCCGCGAGCAGGCGCTGGAGCTGATCGCCGCGGTGCGCACGAAATGGCAGGCACTGCTCGACAATCTCGATCGGCACTTCGCGGAAATCCAGGATTACCGCCTGCGGGTGTCGTGGAAGAGCGAACTCAAGGCGCCGCTGGAAACGCTTTTCGACGGCAACGCCTTTCGCCCGGTACTGACCGGGATCGAGGCCATCCACCAGGAGGTGCTGCGCGGCCGCGTGTTCGTCGCCTTGCACATGCATGCCGGCGACGGCAACGTGCATACCAACATCCCGGTGAACTCCGACCACTACGCCATGCTGCAAACCGCCTACAAGGCGGTGGAACGCATCATGGCGCTGGCGAAAAGCCTGGGCGGCGTGATTTCCGGCGAACACGGGATCGGCATCACCAAGCTGGAATTCCTCAGCGAGGACGAGATCCGCCCCTTCCGCGACTACAAGCACAGGATCGATCCCGAGGGCCGCTTCAATCGCGGCAAGCTGATGGCCGGCGGCGATCTCTCGAACGCCTACACGCCCTCGTTCAGCCTGCTCGGCACCGAATCTCTGATCATGGAGCAATCGGAGGTCGGCAGGATTTCCGAATCGATCAAGAACTGCCTGCGCTGCGGCAAGTGCAAGCCGGTCTGCTCGACCCACGTGCCGCGCGCCAACCTGCTCTACAGTCCGCGCAACAAGATCCTCGGTACTTCGCTGCTGATCGAGGCCTTCCTTTACGAGGAACAGACCCGACGCGGCATCAGCCTGCAACACTTCGACGAGTTCTCCGACGTCGCCGACCATTGCACCGTGTGCCACAAGTGCGTGACGCCCTGTCCGGTGGATATCGACTTCGGCGACGTCTCGGTGGCGATGCGCAATTTCCTGCGTCGCCAGGGCAAGAAGAAATTCAATCCGGGTACCGCGGCGGCGATGGCCTTCCTCAGCGCCACCGATCCGGCGACCATCAAGCTGGTGCGTGCCGGCATGATCCAGCTCGGCTACCAGGCCCAGCGCCTGGGTCATGCACTGGGCAAATCCTTCGGCCTGATCCAGGACAGCGTCAAGCATCCGCCGGCGACGCTGGGCCGTCCGGAGATCAAGGCGCAGGTGATCCACTTCCTCAACAAGCCGATGCCGAAAAACGTGCCCCATCGCACATCCCGAGCGCTGCTCGACGTCGAGGACGATACCCTGATCCCGGTGATCCGCGATCCGAAACGAGCCGGCGATGATGCCGAAGCCGTGTTCTACTTTCCTGGCTGCGGCTCGGAACGCCTGTTCTCGCAAGTCGGCCTCGCCACCCAGGCCATGCTCTGGCACGCCGGCGCCACCACGGTGTTGCCGCCGGGCTATTTGTGCTGCGGCTATCCACAAACCTCGGCCGGCGACGAGGACCGCGGCCAAGCCATCACGACGGCCAACCGCGTCTTGTTCCACCGCGTCGCCACGACCTTGAACTATCTCGACATCAAGACCGTGGTGGTGTCCTGCGGCACCTGCATGGACCAGTTGCTGAAGTATGAATTCGGCAAGATCTTCCCCGGCTGCCGGCTGGTGGACATCCATGAATGGCTGATGGAACAGGGCATCAAGCTCGACGGCGTCAAAGGTACGCAGTACATGTACCACGAGCCCTGCCACACGCCGATGAAGCATTACTCGGGGATCAAGGTGGCGAACGCATTGATGGGCCAGCGCGTCGACCTGAACGATCGTTGCTGCGGCGAATCCGGCACGCTGGCCGTGTCTCGGCCCGACATTTCGACCCAGATCCGCTTCCGCAAGCAGCAGGAAATCGAGGCGGGCGCCGCGCGCTTGCGCAGCGATGCGGGAGTCGGCGCTGGCGGCGCGGTGAAAATCCTCACTTCCTGCCCCTCCTGCCTGCAGGGACTGTCGCGCTACGAAAACGATGCGGATATCACGGCCGACTATATCGTGGTCGAAATGGCGAAGGCGATACTCGGTCCGGACTGGATGCAGGACTACGTGCGCGCCGCCAACGATGGCGGCATCGAGCGGGTATTGCTATGACAGGCGCGAACCTCGAACCGGCGCGGCCCATCGACAAGCGGCCTTTCTTCTGGATGCTGGCCATACTCGGCGGCATGGCCGCGCTCATCCTGGCGTTTCAGTTCGCGGGCAACCAGCGGCTGCACAACACCGCACTGTGGCAGCGCTTGCGTCCGGTCATACTGGTTTCGCCACCACAGGTGGCGACGCCGGTAGATGTCCATGACACGCGACGGGTGGCTTACGTGGTGGTGCAAACCGAAAAGGGACTTTACTTTCTCACCGGGGCGAAGCATGTGCCGCCCGCCGGATCGAAAGTGGTGGTCCAGGCCAACGAGCGGTGGGATCTGTTCCTCTGCGCCGAAGACGGCAGCCGTTGCATGAGCATCCATTCGTTTTGCGCCGATGCCGTGTGGCCAAGGCTGCAACGGGACGAACAGGGTCGCGTGGAGGCCTGCTTCGCCCCGCGCGCGCTCGACACGCCCCTGCCGGAACCCTCCACCACCCAGCCGCTGGCCGCCGTTCCCGGCGGCGTAGGAAAAAGCAAGCGCCTGCCCCCGGCCGTGGGCCTCTCCCATCCGCGCGAATGGGCATGGCGCATGGGTCTGCCCGCGCCGTCGCGCTAGCACAGATTGTCCGATTGGCGCTATTCTTAGCTGGTGGCGACAAATACGGAATGCGAACTCTGTGCCGATCCCGGCGGTGATTTGCTGTGGGAGGACGGGTTTTGCCGCGTGGTGCGCGTGGTGGATGCGGCAGCGGCTGCCTTTCCCGGATTCTGCCGCGTCATCTGGCGGGGGCATGTCGCGGAAATGAGCTCCCTCGCCACAAACGACGCGCGGCACCTGATGAACATCGTGCTTGCCACCGAGCGTGCGGTGCGCCGAATTGTCCGGCCCGACAAAATCAATCTCGCCAGCCTCGGCAACGTCGTTCCGCACCTGCATTGGCACGTGATTCCGCGTTGGAAGGACGACAGCCACTATCCATCGCCGATATGGGCGGCGACGCAACGCATCGGAGTCGCCCGACCGGTTCCCGCCAATGCCGACCTGCAAAGCGCCCTGAATGCCGAACTTTCGACCCTGACTGAAACGCCATGAACTTCGACCTGCCCGAAACCGGTACCGAACAAAGTCCCGCCTTCGTCAATGCGATTGCCTGTCAGGACTGGCTGGTCACTGTGCCGCTGGCGAACGCGGTACAGGCGCAGTCCATGTTCCTGCGTCAGCTCAATCTGCTGCACCGCTTCACCTTGGCGCCGACCGATCGCTTTGCCATTCTTGAGGCCCTGCGCGGCCCCGTCAGCGACGTACAGAACGATGCGGTGAAGAAGTTTGCCGGCAAGCCCTTGCCGTTTGCGCCGCACGAGCAGGCCGCGCTGGATAGCACGCTGAGCGTATGGCATATGTTGGCGCTCGGCTACCTGCGCTGCTTCGACGCTTTCTGTTCAGGAAATGCAGGGGTTTTTTCGGCGCCCGCCTTGCTTGAACTGCGCGCGCTATGCGCCGCAAGCGCCGACCAGGCGTCCCGCGCAGCGACCTTGGCGCAACGCACGCTCTCGGTATTCGCCGACTGGCAGGTCGATCTCTGTCGCGGCGAGCAGTTGCCGAACGCTGCTTATTGGAAAAAGCTGCACCATATATTTTTCGCCGCGGAAACCCTGGGTATCGCCGCACGTGCCATAAACGACCCGGTACGCCACGGCAATGCGCCCACCAGTGCGCTGGCCGCCTATTCCGAATGCAATTTGCTGAGCACGGCCAACCCGTATGAGCTTCCGGCGCGTCACCTGGCCTGGGTTGCGCGCTGGGCGCGGCGCTGGGGTGCCAAGTTGGCGCTGCTGAAAGCGCCGCCGGAGGATATCCGCAACCGCGCCGTGCCGCTGTGGGTCGACCTCGAATCGGATCGGCCGGCGGGTTACTTGCCGCAGCCATCAAGCAGCGGCCGCTGGCTCGAAACCACCGAACTCAGGAAGAGCCTGGTGGCCCGCATCGCGCTGCTGGAACAGGGCCGCGCTCCCGCCGAACTGCAACTCGGCGACGACGTCACCCAACCGGCCGCCGGCCAGCTGCTGCAACGTGTCCTCCAGCGCTGGTGCAAGGGCGGCGCGCCGCGGCGCCATGAGCGGCACGCGGCCACAGGCGGCTGCAGTTTCATTGCCGGCTTCGTCGCGGTGCACTACCACCTCTCCGGCCGCCAAGTCTTCCGCGCGCCCTCCCGCGACGATTCGACGCTGCGCCGCGAGCGCGAGGAATTCGAGACTTTCGGCGACCGCAGCCATCGTGTCGGCAATACGGGTGACTCGGACGAGTCGCATATCGAGACCTGGGAGGTCATGGACGATTGGCACCTGCTCGACGAATCGGCCACCGGCCTGCGCCTGGCGCGACCACTCAAGGAAGGCGTGCGGATCGGCGCCGGCCTCCTGATTGCCGTGAAGACGAGCGACAGCCAGCGCTTCACCTTGGGCAATGTGCGCTGGGCGCTGCGCGAAGGCGAAGACTCGCTCGCCGCAGGCATCCAGCTGTTCCCCGGCGAACCTCGTCCGGTGGCGGTGCGCACCGTGGAAGCAGGAGGGGCTCGCGGCAGTTACCAGCAGGGCTTTCTGCTGCCCGAAATTACGGCGCTGCGCGAACCGGCGAGCGTGGTCGTCCCGGCCGGAACGTTTCGCATCGATCGCAGCGTTGAAGTAATGGTCGATCAGAAATTGCAGGTACTGAAGCTGTTCCGGGTGCTCGACCGCGGCGCCGAATTCGAGCGCTGCAATTTTTACGACTGAATCCGGTGCGGTGGAAACACCGCGCTGAACCGGGAGCCTCGGCCCAGTTCGCTTTCGACCTGAAGCGTCGCCTGATGCCGCTCCAGCACATGCTTGACGATAGCCAATCCAAGACCCGTGCCGCCCGCTTCGCGCGACCGGCCGCGATCGACCCGGTAAAACCGCTCCGTCAGGCGCGGCAGATGCTGTGCCGCGATTCCGATACCGCTGTCGCGCACCGAAAAGCGCCCGCTGGATGTGCCTTCGAGACTCCAGCGCAACACGATGTCGCCACCGTCTGGCGTATAGCGCACCGCATTCACCGCCAGATTGGCGAACGCCGAACGCAACTCGCGGGCGCTGCCCAGCAGACCCCGCGGCCCCTGATTTTCAAGCGTGATGCGATGTCGTCCGGCCGACAACGCTTCAACTTCCTGGCGGATGTCGGCCAGCAGGGCGGCAATGTCGACCGGGTCTTCCAGGGGCGGCGGCGAATCGGTTTCCAGCGACGACAAGGTCAGCAGATCGTCGATCAATTGCTGCATGCGCCGCGCCTGCTCGGCGGCGGTATGCAGGTAATGGGCAATCTCCTGCGGCGGCGTATCCTGCAGCGCCTCAAGCGCCGTTTCGACAAAGCCGAGCGTGACGGTGAGCGGGGTCTTCAGTTCATGCGAAACATTGGCGACAAAATCGCGGCGCATGGTCGCCAGCTTCTGCAACTGCGTCACATCGCGCACCAGCAGCAGCGTACGTCCGGCGGCAAACGGGGCCGCCTGGATTTGCAGGCTGCGCCCAGGGTTGCGCTGGGTGTGCAGTTCCAGCGGCACGCCACGATGATCGGGGCTATCGAGGTACTCGAGAAATTCCGGCTCGCGCAGCAAATGCGTGATGCGACTGCCGGTATCGACCGAGCCCTTGAGGCCGAGACAGGCTTCGGCGTGGAGATTCATCCATTCGATGGCGCGGTGGCCGTCGAGAATCATGACGCCGTCCGGCAAGGCCTCCGCGGCGCGGCGGAAACGATCCAACTCCTGGGTGGCCTGCTCGCGCTCGGCACTGGCCAGCCGGCCCCGCTTATGCAGCGCATCGAAGACGGCGCCCCAGGCGCCGCTGGCGCTCGGTGTCGGCGTGCCCAGCGGGCAGGCCGCCCACTGGATCAAGCGCAGCACCATCCAAAGCTGGCGCAGGAAAAAGAATGCGACAACGACCAGCGCCATCATCTCCGCTCCACGCTCCCCTCCCGCAAACCAGCCGGCCAGCGTTGCCAGAGCCGCCAAAGCCAAGGCGGTCAGCAACTCGGCAAGTACCGCGTTCACGCCTCTGAAATCCGGTAACCGCTGCCGCGCACGGTCTGGATCAACACGTCGCGTCCGCTGGCCTCAAGAGCGGCGCGCAGACGGCGAATATGCACATCGACGGTCCGTTCTTCGACGAATACGTGGTCGCCCCAGACCTGATCAAGTAACTGCGAGCGGCCATGCACCCGTTCCGGATGGGTCATCAGAAAATGCAGCAGGCGAAATTCGGTGGGGCCGAGGTTGAGTTCGACGCCGTCTGCCGTGATGCGATGGGTCGCCGGATCCAGCCGCAAGCCGCCGAGCTCGACCACATCCTCGGTGGCCTGCGGCGCATGCCGGCGCAAAACCGCCTTGATGCGCGCCATCAGCTCACGCGGACTGAACGGCTTGGTTACGTAATCGTCGGCACCCAGGTCGAGACCCTCGATCTTGTCGCGTTCCTCGGTCCGGGCCGTGAGCATGATGATCGGCAGCAGCCGGGTGCGCGTCTCGCTGCGCAACAAGCGCGCAAAATCGACGCCGCTCATTCCCGGCAGCATCCAGTCGAGCAGCACCAGATCGGGAAGTTCTTCCTGTACCTGGCGGCGCGCGGTTTCGGCATCCGAGGCCAGTCGCACGACATGGCCGGCGCGGCGCAGATTGACCTCGATCAGCGACTGGATCGCCGGTTCGTCTTCAACTACCAATATCGTTGCGGACATGGGCTCTTCGGGCTAGGTGACAGGCAGCAGTCTATTGCGGCTTGATGACGGTTCCGTGACACGATCCAGGCGGCCGCGTGCGCTATGATAGCGGGCCTAATCTAGGAGCTGTCACCATGTCCGGTCTCGACCGCAACACCCCGATTCCCACCGAGATCACCCTGCACAAGAAATCCCGCCTGCTCGAGCTCAAGTTCGACGACGGCAGCCACTATCAGTTGCCCGCCGAATTCCTGCGCGTCTGGAGTCCTTCCGCCGAAGTGCGCGGCCACGGCCCGGGGCAGGAGACCCTGCAAACCGGCAAACGCAATGTCGAAATCACTGCCCTCGACGCGGTCGGCAATTATGCGGTGCAACCGACCTTCTCCGACGGCCACAACAGCGGCATCTACTCCTGGGACCTGCTCTACCACCTGGGCGCCAATCAGGAAGCGCTGTGGGCCGACTACCTGGCGCGGCTTGAAAAAGCCGGGGCCAGCCGCGATATAGATTCGACTACCTTGCCACCCAAGGCCGCTGGCGGCTGCGGCAAACACTGATATGGCGGAAACCCATTTCGGCTTCGAAACTGTCGACGAAAGCGAAAAGGCGCAACGGGTAGCCGGCGTTTTCTCGTCGGTGGCGCAGAAATACGACGTGATGAACGATCTCATGTCGGGAGGTTTGCATCGCCTGTGGAAGAAGTTCGCCATCGAGATCGCCGCGCCGCGACCGGGCGAACGTGTGCTCGACGTCGCCGGCGGTACTGCCGACCTTTCCTCGGCCTTTGCCCGCCGCGTCGGTGCCTTCGGCCAGACCGGCGGCCAGGTCTGGCTCACCGACATCAACAACGCCATGCTCGGCGTCGGCCGCGATCGCTTGCTCGACGAGGGCGTGCTGGCGCCGGTGGCGCAGTGCGACGCGGAAAAGCTGCCCTTTCCGGACAATCACTTCGACATCGTCACGGTAGCCTTCGGCCTGCGCAACATGACCCACAAGGACCGGGCACTGGCCGAAATGCGCCGCGTGCTGCGGCCGGGCGGACGCCTGCTGGTGCTCGAATTCTCGAAAGTGTGGAAACCGCTGGAAAAGGTCTACGATGCCTACTCGTTCAAGCTGCTCCCCTGGCTGGGCGAGAAGATCGCGGGCGATGCCGAGTCCTACCGTTATCTCGCCGAATCGATCCGCATGCATCCGGATCAGGCGGCGCTCAAGACCATGATGGAACAAGCCGGTCTGGAGCGGATCGAAGTATTCAATCTGACAGCCGGCGTCGTCGCGCTGCATCGTGGTTACAAGTTCTAACAAGGAGTAAGAGACAATGAAGCGACTCGTGATTGCCGCGTTTGCGGCCGTGGTTGGACTGGGTTTGATGGTTCCTGATGCCGAAGCTGCTCGCCTGGGTGGCGGCAAATCCTTCGGCATGAAGCGCCAGGCAACGCCCGCACCTTCGGCACCGACAACAGCCGGCAAACCCGCCGCTGCCCCGGCTGCGGCTGCCGCACCTGCTGCAGCCGCCAAACCGGCCGGCATGAGCCGCTTCCTCGGCCCCTTGGCCGGCCTCGCTGCCGGTCTTGGCATCGCCGCCCTGCTCTCGCATTTCGGACTCGGCGAAGGCATGGCCAACATGCTGCTGATCCTCGCCTTGGTCATGGCCGCCGTGTTTGTCGTGCGCCTGCTGATGAGGAAGCGCGCACCCGAAACCGGCATGCAGTATGCCGGCGCCGGCCATCAGGCAACGCCGAACTTCAATCCGGCACCCGCGCAGTTCGAAGCATCGGGAGTTCCCGGAGGGACGCAGGGCGCTGGCGCCACGGCGGCCCGCAATATCCCCGCCGATTTCGACGTGGAAGGCTTCCTGCGCCAGGCCAAACTCAACTTCGTGCGCCTGCAGGCGGCCAACGACCGCGGCGACATGGACGACGTCCGCGAATTCACCTCACCCGAGATGTTCGCCGAAATCAAGATGCAGTACCAGGAACGTGGCAGCCGCCCCCAGGAAACCGACGTCATGCAACTGAACGCGGAACTGCTTGAAGTCGTCACCGAGGAAAGCCGGCACATCGCCAGCGTGCATTTCTCCGGCCAACTGCGCGAAGAAGCCCATGCCGCGCCGGAGGCCTTCAGCGAGATCTGGCATCTGGTCAAGCCGACCGACGGCAGTCGCGGCTGGAACGTGGCCGGGATTCAGCAGATCTGATTCTGGCCCGCAACTCGGAATTCCCGGCGCGCAACGCGATCGCTATGCAGGCCTTGCCCGTACCGCTCATGGCGGCGACCAACCACCTGCTCGGGCAGGCCGCTTGGGCGCGGGCAAAGCTCACGCCTTTTGCCGGACACGCCGCGCAAATCAAATTGCCGCCTTTCGAGGCGGCTTTTTTGATTGGCGAAGATGGCTACATTTCCTCACCCACGCCCGAAGCAGCGCTCGAGGTAAGCATTTCGCTACCGGCGGCAACGCCGCTGCTCGCCCTGCAAGGCAAGGATGCGGTAATGCGTGCAGCCCGCATCGAGGGTTCCGCGGAATTCGCCGAGGCGCTGGGTTTCGTGATTCGCAACCTGCGCTGGGACGCCGAGGAAGACCTGTCAAAAGTCGTCGGCGACATTGCCGCCCACCGCATCGTTGCCGGCACGCGGGAATTTGCCGCGTGGCAACAGCAGGCGGCACAAAGTCTCGCGGAAAATCTCGCCGAATACTTTACCGAAGAGCAGCCTCTGATCGCACGTCGATCCGATATCGGCCATTTTTCGAGCGAGATAGACCGCTTGCGCGACGATGTGGCGCGACTCGAGAAGCGCGTTCAGCGACTGACTTGATCGCTGCCTGAAATTTTTCTATTGGCCGGCGCGACACCGGCTGTGCACAATGACCTCCTTGATCACCGGGAGGACATCTTCATGAAACGACTCTTGTTTGCCGCCGCAGCCCTGCTCGCCCCATTTGCCGCGATACCGGCCCACGCCAGCGACGAGGCCTTGCTTGGCGAAGCACGCAAGGTGGCGACAACCCTGCCCCCCAAGCTTCTCGTCGCCCTGCAGGAAGAAATCAAGAAGTCGGGAGCCGAAGGTGCAATTCCTGTCTGCAAGGACATGGCACCCAGGATGGCCGGCGAAATCTCCCAGCAGACCGGATGGAAAATCAAGCGCGTCAGCCTCAAGGCGAGAAACGACGCACGCGCGACCCCCGATGCGTGGGAAAAGGCCGCACTGGAAGATTTCGACAAACGCGCCGGCGCCGGCGAATCACCCGCCAAGCTGGAGAAGGGCGAAAAGATCGGCAACGAATATCGATTCGTCAAAGCCTTGCCAGTACAGGGCCTGTGTCTCGGCTGTCATGGTCCGGCAGAGCAGATCAGTCCCGCCGTCAAGGCGGCACTCGGCCAGCATTACCCCAATGATCGCGCGACCGGCTATTCCGAAGGCCAAATCCGCGGGGTGATCAGCGTGCGCAAGAGCCTCTAGAAAACGCGCCTGACCCAGGTCCACGACGCAATGCGCGCCGATTCCGCCCTATGTCCTGAGGTCATGGGCTGGCGTCAGGCGGCGATCGAAATACGGTAGCCGATCGACCGGGCGGTGCCGAGCGACAACAGGCGGTCATAAATCTCTGCCGGTGGCGTACCGCGTGACTTCTCGAGTTCATAAAGTGCGATTCGTGCCAATCGGGCTTGATCCAGTTCGGATTGGGCTTTGGCGATACTGGCCGAATTGCTGCCGGGAGAACCTCCGCCGAGGTACAGCGAGGTCGGCAGGTTGGTGTAGTCCGCCGGAGGCACGACGACCACTTCACGACGATAGGCGATATCGTGGGCCATTCGCGCCGCGAGTTCCACATCTTCGCCGGCAGCCTTGCGCGCAGCCGCCTGTTCCGCTTCGAGTTCGCGATCCAGTTGCAGTTGCTGCACCGCCTCAGGGCTGATGCTGATCCGATCCGCCGACTCCTGCGCTTCGACCGCCTGCCCGGCGACAATGCGTTCCGGCAACGGACTGGAAGTTTTTGCCGGCGCGGCGGCAGTTTGTGCAGAAAACGCGTCGAGCGACCGCGCGATATCCCCCAAACCGATCATCAGACACCCCGTAACAAGAGAGTGTCCGATGAATTGCAAGCATCAGGCCAGTAGCCTTATCGGTCCGAGTCCTGCACCGTTCGGGGATGCTATCGGCGCAAGCGCCGAGCGGCCGACCATCCTTGCCGACGCATGTGATGTGTAGCCCTTCAGGCAGCCCCCAGCGCCTTATAGAGACTAGCGGCCGTGGACAGCAACTGTCGCCGTATCGTCAGCGCCGACTGTTGCGCGGCAAAGTGTTCACGCTGGGCGTCGAGCAGTTCAAGATGGCTGGAAACACCGGCCTGGTAACGCGCATCGACGATCTTCAGACGCTGGCCCTGCGCAGCGACATTGGCTTCCCGCGCCTGAAGCTGTTCGGTCAATTGGCTGCGTGCCGCCAGCAGGTCGGCAATTTCGCGGAAAGCCTGCTGGATGCTCTTCTCATACTCGGCGACGGCGATGTTCTTGCGCGCCTTGGCCAGATCGACGTTGTCGGTGGTGCGCCCGGCATCGAACAGGGGCAGGCGCAAGCTCGGCGTGAAACTCCAGGCGCCGCTGCCGGCGTCGAACAGCCCCGACAAGCCCCGGCTGGCGGTACCGGCCGTGGCAGTCAGCAGGATCTTCGGCAGGAATGCCGCGCGCGCAGCGCCGATGTTGGCGTTCGCCGCAATCAGCTTCTGCTCCGCCGCCAGGACGTCCGGACGGGCGAGCAGGACTTCCGCCGGCAGGCCGACGGTCAGCTCGGCCGTCAGGCCCTGTTGCGCCAGCTTGCCGCCTGTGACCGGCGCCGGCGAATCGCCCACCAGCAGGCGCAGGGCGTTTTCTGCCGCCGCATGGCTGCGCGCCAGGTTGGCGACTTCCGCACGGGCATTCTGGAAGGCGCCGTCGGCTTGCAGATAATCGAGGTCGCCCGCCAGGCCGACGTCGCGACGACGCGCGACCAGGGTACGGGTTTCCTCGCGGCTCTTTCGCGTGGCCTGCGCCAGTTCAAGACGCTCGCCGAGTTCCAGCAAACTGAAATACGCGTTGGCGACATCGGCGATCAGCGACAGGCGGAAGGCCTGGCGCGCATAGTCGCTGGCCAGGAAATTGGCGCGTCCGGCATCGTCCAGGCGCTTCACCCGCCCCCAGAAATCCAGCTCGAAGGAAGCCACGGCGAGATTGACGTCGTAGCGCTGGCTGTTGAGTTGGCGGCCGGAGGCAGACAAATCGGCGGGCGTCAGCGAGGCGGCGCGCTGGGCAGCCAGGTCGACGGTCGGGAAGCGATCGGCGCGGGCGATGCCGGCCAGGGCGCGTGCCTCATCGACGCGACCCACGGCGATACGCAGGTCGCGGTTGTGTTCCAGCGCGGCGGCGATCAGGCCCTGCAGGCGTGAATCGGGGAAGAAGGCGCGCCAGTCTGTCGGCGTCGCCGCGTTTTTCGCCGTATCACCAGCGCCGACTTTTACCGCCCAGGCAACCGGCACCGGCGCCGCGGGACGCTGATAGTCGGGCGTGAACGAACAGCCGGCGAGAGCGAGGGCCGACACCAGAGGAAGAGTCTTACGCATCATGCTTCTCCTCGTGGTGACGAGCATGGCCAGGGAAGAAGCGCCGCACCACCACGAAAAATACCGGGACCAGGAAGACCGCCAGCGCGGTGGCGGTGAACATGCCGCCGATCACGCCGGTGCCGATCGCATGGCGGCTGTTGGCGCCGGCGCCGGTGGATACGGCCAGCGGCAGCACGCCGAACATGAAGGCGATCGAGGTCATCAGGATCGGCCGGAAACGCAGGCGGCAGGCTTCGAGCGTGGCCTCGATCAAGTCCTTGCCCTGCTCCTGCAGTTCGCGGGCGAACTCGATGATCAGGATCGCGTTCTTCGCCGAGAGGCCGATGATGGCGATCAGGCCGACCTTGAAGTACACGTCATTGGGCAGGCCGCGCAGGGTCACCGCGAGCACCGCGCCGAAGATGCCCAGCGGCACCACCAGCATGACGGCAAAAGGAATCGACCAGCTCTCGTAGAGCGCGGCAAGGCAGAGAAAAACCACGATCAGCGAGACGGCGAACAGGAAGGGCGCCTGAGTGCCGGAGAGCCGCTCCTCATAGGAACTGCCCGACCACTCGAAGCCAATGCCGGGCGGCAGCTTGGCCGCCACTTCCTCCATCGCCAGCAAGGCATCGCCGGTTGAGCGGCCCGGTGCCGGGCTGCCGGCAATCTTCATAGAAGGCAAGCCGTTGTAGCGATCGAGCTTGGGATTGCCCACGATCCATTGCGCCCTGGCGATTTCGGCGAGCGGGATCATGTCGCCGCGCGCGTTCTTGACCGGCAATCGCAGCAGATCATCCGGCGTGCGCCGGGTGTCGGCTTCGGCCTGCATCTGCACGCGCAGGATGCGGCCTTCGCGGACGAAGTCGTTGATGTAGGCAGTGCCTAGCGTGGCCTGCAGGGTGTCGTTGAGCTCGCCGAGGTCGATACCCAGCGCGCGGGCCTTGACGCGATCCACGGTGAGGAAGACCTGCGGGCCGGCCTCCTGCCCTTCCGGGCGCACGCCGGCGAGCGCCGGATGCTGGCCGGCCATGCCCAGCGCCATGTTGCGCGCTTCGAGCAGCTTGTCGCGGCCCTGGCCGCCGCGGTCCTGCAGGCGGAAATCGAAACCGCCGACGGCCGCCAGTTCCGGAATCGGCGGCACGTTGATGGCAAAGATCATCGCCTGCTTGATGCGGAAGAAGGCCATGTTGGCGCGTTGCACCACCGCGTCCGCGCTGTTTTCCTTGTTCGGGCGCTCGTCCCAGCTCTTAAGGCGGACGAAGGTGATCGCAGCGTTCTGGCCACGGCCGAAGAAGGAGAATCCGAGCACACCGATGACGTGGGCGACTTCCTGCTGCGCCAGGTAATGCTTCTCGACGGATTCAAGCACTTCGAGGCTGCGCTCGCGCGTCGCGCCCGCGGGCAGCTGGACGATGCTGAGAAAATAACCCTGGTCCTCGCTGGGCAGGAAGCTGCCCGGCAGCTTGCTGAAGAACCAGCCGGTGGCGGCCAAAACCGCGGCATACACGACGAGCCAGCGCCCCGGCTTGCCCAACATGCGTCGCGTGGCACTAATGTAGCGTCGCACGGTGGCGGCGAAAAAGCGATTGAACCAGCCGAAGAAACCGGTCGAGGGCATCACATCATCCTTGCCGGTTTCGTGTTTGAGCAGCGACGCACACAGCGCCGGCGTCAGCGTCAGCGCCATCATGGCCGAGAAGCCCATGGTCAGAATCAGCGTCACGGCGAACTGGCGGTAGATCGCGCCCACCGCGCCACCAAAGAACAGCAATGGCACGAACACCGCCGTCAGCACTACGGTAATGGCGATGATGGCATTGATGATCTGGCCCATCGCCTTGCGTGTCGCCTCGCGCGGACTGAGGCCTTCTTCGCTCATGATGCGTTCAACGTTCTCGATCACGACAATCGCGTCGTCGACCACGATGGCGATCGCCAGCACCATGGCGAACAAGGTCAGCACGTTGATCGAGTAGCCGAGCACATAGAGGCCGATCATGGCGCCGAACAGCGAAACCGGCACCACCACGGTCGGAATGAAAGTGGCGCGCAGGTTCTCTAGAAACAAGTACATCACCAGCACCACCAGGATCATGGCCTCAATCAACGTCTTGACCACTTCGCGGATCGAGATATCGACGAAGGTCGAGGTGTCGTAGGGCACCATCCAGGAAATTGCGGGCGGGAAATACTTGGCCAGTTCGGTCATCCGGGCATTGACCGCCTTGGCTGTGTCCAGCGCATTGGCGCCCGGCGCCATGCGCACGGCGATTGCGGCGGTGGGCTGGCCATCGACGCGGGCAGCGATGTTGTAGTCCTGCGCACCGAGCTCAACGCGGGCGACATCCTTGACACGCACGGCGGCACCGCGCCCATCGCTCCTGATGATGACGTTGCCGAATTCAGCGGGCGTGGATAGGCGACCCTGGGTGATGATGGTCGCCGCGTATTCCTGGCCGGGTGCGGCGGGAACCTGGCCGAGTTCGCCGGTGGCGATCTGCGCATTCTGTGCGCGTACCGCCTTCGCCACGTCGGCCGGAGTCAGACCGAATGCTTGCAAGCGTTCGGGCTTGAGCCACAGCCGCATCGAATACTCGGTGCCGAACAGGATCGCCTCGCCGACGCCTGGCGTGCGGCGGATGCTTTCCAGCACATTGGCTGCGGCGTAGCTGCCGAGCGCGACGTTGTCGAGGGACTTGTCCGGCGAAAACAGCGAAATGAACATCAGGTAGTTGCGTGCCGACTTGACCACCGTGATGCCGAGGCGGCGCGCCTCTTCGGGCAGGCGCGGTTCGGCGCGCTTGATGCGGTTCTGCGTTTCCACCGAAGCCAGGTCAAGATTGGTGCCGGCTGCGAAGGTCAGGGTGATGGTGCCTAGGTTCTGCTCGGAAGCCGAATCCATGTAGAGCAGATTTTCGATGCCGTTCAGTTCCTGTTCGATCAGCGCGACCGCGGTTTCCTCCACTACCTTGGCCGAAGCGCCGGGGTAATTCACCGTGATGGCCAGCGCAGGCGGTGCCACCGCCGGATAGCTCGCCACCGGCAACTGACGCAGGGCGAGCAGTCCGCCGAGCACGATGATGATGGCAATGACCCAGGCGAAAATCGGCCGGTCAATGAAGAATTTTGGAATCATGGCTTACTTCTTTTCTTCATTGGGCTTGGCGCCGGCGGCCGGCGCTGCGACCGCTGCTGGTGTCGGTCCCGGGGCTGCCATCAGCGGTGTCCCCGGCGTCCAGGGCGCCGGCTTCACGGTAGCACCCGGCCTGGCCTTCTGCAGACCATTGACGATCACCTGCTCGCCACCTTTCAGGCCCTGGTCGACGATGAAGTCGCCGCCGGACATGGTGCTGGTCTTGATTGGCTGCGGCGCCACTTTGCCTGCGGCATCGACCGTCATCACAAACTGCCCTTGGGCACCGCCCTGCACGGCGCGTTGCGGAACGCGAATTGCGTTGTCGAGTTGGGCCTGGGGAAACCTGATGCGCACGAAGGTGCCGGGCAGCAAGTCGCGCCGCGGGTTGGGGAATTCGGCGCGCAACAGGACGGCGCCGGTGTTCGGATCGACCGCCAGGTCGGTGAATTGAAGGCGACCCTTCTCGGGGTAAAGCGAGCCGTCTTCCAGAACCAGTTCCACTTTCGCCGAATCGGCCCGTTTCTGCTTGCCGCTCCTGACCGCCTGCTGCAGGCGCAACAGATCGGAATAGGACTGGGAAAACTCGACGCGGATCGGATCGAGCTGCTCGATGGTCACCATATGCGTCGCCTCGCCCTTGCCAACCAGCGCGCCTTCGGTAACCAGCGCGCGGCCGATGCGGCCAGAAATCGGCGCTGGCGGTACGGCGTTTTCCTGATCCAGCGTCGCCTTGGCCAACAACGCTTCCGCCTGCTTGACGCGGGCCTGGGCGGCGTCGAATTCCTGTTGGCTGACGGCCTTGATCTCCAGCAGTAGCCTGTAACGGGCAAAAACCGCGTTGGCTGCCGCGAGGTCCGCCGCCGCCGCCGCTGCCTGCGCCTGGTAGGTTCGGGCATCGATCTGAAACAGCGGTGTACCTGCGGCGATATCCGTGCCTTCGGCGAACAAACGCTTCTCCACGACACCCTCGACGCGAGCCCTCACTTGTGCGGAACGTATTGCCTGTAGGCGGCCAGGCAAATCCTGTGTAATGGTTGCACTGGCAGAGGCCACGGTGATCACGTCCACCTCGGGCGGCGGCATCCCGGCACCGGGCCCGGCTCCCGGTGGGCCGTTTTTCCCGCCATCGCCGCAGGCGGCCAAGAGTGCAAGCAACAGCAGAGGGATAGGTTTTCTCATGGGGTGCTCCGTTGGGGGGCGGGATGGGAAGAAGCGGCCTCGGGGGCGAAGGCGCGCAGGTAGCAATCGACGATTTGAGCGACATGCGCCGCATTGGGTTCCGGGGGCGGCTCGCCGGATAGCAGACAGTGGCTTCGTTCGGCTCCGACCATCATGGACAGCAGGGTGATCGTGGCGAACTCGGGATCGACCTGACGCAGTTCTCCGCGGTCGATGGCCTCCTGCAGGACGACACGCAAGCGCGCCGCCGTCTGTGCCGGACCGGTACGATAGAAAGTTGCAGCGAGTTCCGGAAAGCACGTCGTCTCGGCAATCAGGGCGCGGTATAAACCAAGCCCTTCCACACTCAGCGCCTTGGCGCGGAACGCAATGCCGAATCGGAGCAAGCGCTCACGCAGGCCATCAGCCTTGCCATCCAGGGTAACAAGCAAAGCTGCGGTGACTTGTTTGATCACTTCGCCAAACAGGTCGGCCTTCGACGGAAAATGATTGTAGAGCGTTTGTCGCGCCACACCGGCGTGCAGTGCAACCCGCTCGATGCTGGCTCGGTAACCTTCCTTTATGAACACCTCGGACGCTGCCCGGATCAGGCGCGAACGACAATCGGACGGTTCAGGAACGGAAAGCAGGGCCACGAGCGAGTCCAATTAGACTGGACCGTCCAGTCTACCTTCTGGCTAATTTCATGGCAAGGGCGATGTCGGGCATAACAAAAAAGGCAGCCGTAGCTGCCTTTTTTGAATGCATCGAGATGCTTAGTGACGCTGTCTGCGCAAACGATCAATGGCGGCAAGCTGGGCGATGGCTTCGGCCAGTTCGACCTGGGCACGGGCATAGTCCATTTCGGAGCCGCGATTGACCATGGCTTCTTCGGCCTTTTTCTTCGCGTCCATTGCCTTCGCCTGATCAAGGTCGGCACCGCGAATAGCGGTATCTGCCAGCACGGTAACCAAACCCGGCTGCACTTCCAGCAAACCACCCGCAACAAAAATCAACTCTTCCTTGTCACCTGGCAGCTTGACACGGACTGCTCCCGGCTTGATGCGGGTCATCAGCGGCATATGGCCGGGCAGTATCCCCAGCTCGCCGGCTTCGCCCGGCAGGACAACGAATTCCGCCAGACCGGAGAAAATCATCTCCTCGGCGCTTACGACGTCCACATGAATAGTCATGGCCATTTTCTACCTCTTCTGTAATCGAGAGTCGGGAGCCATTTTCACAGGCCCCCCACTCGCTTACTGCAACGTCTTGGCCTTTTCGAAGACTTCCTCGATCGCGCCGACCATGTAGAAAGCCTGCTCGGGGATATTGTCGCATTCGCCGTCGACGATCATCTTGAAGCCCTTGATGGTGTCGGCCAGCGGCACGATCTTGCCCGGCGTGCCGGTGAATACCTCGGCGACGTTAAAGGGCTGCGACAGGAAGCGCTGGATCTTGCGGGCGCGGGTGACGGCCAGCTTGTCTTCCGGCGCCAGCTCGTCCATGCCCAGAATCGCGATGATGTCGCGCAGCTCCTTGTAGCGCTGCAGATTCGACTGGACGCGGCGGGCGACGCTGTAGTGCTCTTCGCCGACCACCAGCGGGTCGAGCTGGCGCGAGGTGGAGTCGAGCGGATCGACGGCCGGGTAGATGCCCAGCGAGGCGATGTCGCGCGACAGCACGACGGTGGCGTCGAGGTGGAGAAAGGTCGTCGCCGGAGACGGGTCGGTCAAGTCATCGGCCGGCACATACACCGCCTGGATCGAGGTGATCGAACCGACCTTGGTCGAGGTGATGCGCTCCTGCAGACGGCCCATTTCGTCGGCCAGCGTCGGCTGGTAGCCCACGGCGGACGGCATGCGACCGAGCAGCGCGGACACTTCGGTACCGGCCAGCGTGTAGCGGTAGATGTTGTCGATGAAGAGCAGGATATCCTTGCCTTCGTCGCGGAACTTCTCGGCCATGGTGAGGCCGGTCAGCGCCACGCGCAGGCGGTTGCCGGGAGGCTCGTTCATCTGGCCGAAGACCATCGCCACCTTGTCGAGAACCTTCGACTCTTCCATCTCGTGGTAGAAGTCGTTGCCCTCGCGGGTGCGCTCGCCGACGCCGGCGAACACCGAGTAGCCGCCGTAGGACTTGGCGATGTTGTTGATCAGTTCCATCATGTTCACGGTCTTGCCGACGCCGGCGCCGCCGAACAGGCCGACCTTGCCGCCCTTGGCGAACGGACACATCAGGTCGATAACCTTGATGCCGGTGGGCAGCAGTTCGGTGGAAGGCGACAGCTCGTCGAACTTCGGCGCCTTGGCATGGATCGGGCGTTTTTCCTCGCAGGGAACCGGGCCGGCTTCGTCGATCGGGCGACCCAGCACGTCCATGATTCGGCCCAGCGTTCCGGAGCCGACCGGAACCGTGATGGCTGCACCCGTCGGCTTGACCGACATGCCGCGACGCAGACCGTCGGACGATCCGAGCGCAATGGTGCGCACGATGCCGTCGCCGAGTTGCTGTTGTACTTCAAAGGTCAGGCCGGCTTCGGCGTTGCCGGAATCGGCCTCGTCGAGGGTCAGCGCTTCATACACCTTGGGCATGGCTTCGCGGGGGAACTTGATGTCCACCACGGCGCCGATACACTGAACGATGCTTCCGTTGCTCATGGTCATTTCCTTAATGCTATAAATCCGTTAGCCTGATCAGCCGGCGATGGCGGCGGCGCCACCAACGATCTCGGAGATTTCCTTGGTAATCGCAGCCTGACGCGCCTTGTTGTAGACCAGCTGCAGTTCCTTGATGACATTACCCGCGTTATCGGTCGCCGCCTTCATTGCGACCATGCGCGCCGATTGCTCCGACGCCATGTTCTCGGCCACGCCCTGGTAGATCAAGGCTTCCACGTAGCGCACCAGCAACTCGTCGATGACGGTTTGCGCATCCGGCTCGTAGAGGTAATCCCAGCTACGCTCGGGTGTGCCCATGCGCTCGCCGGATAGCGGCAACAACGGCTCGATCACCGGCTCCTGCTTCATGGTGTTGATGAAGCGGGTATAGGCAATGTGCACGGCATCCAGTTCGCCCGCCTGGAAAGCGTCGATCATGACCTTCATCGGCCCGATCAGCTTTTCCAGATGAGGGGTGTCGCCCAGGTGCGTGATATGGGAAATCACGTTGGCGCCCATGCGCTGCATGAAGCCCAGGCCCTTGTTGCCGATACAGGTGACGCGAATATCCTTGGCACCATCGGCTTCCCACTTGCGCATGGTGCTCAAACACTGGCGCAGGATGTTGGTGTTGAGGCCGCCGCAGAGGCCCTTGTCGGTCGTCACCACGATCAGTCCCACACGCTGCACCACGGCTGCCTTGGTCTTGCCAAGGAAGGCGTGGCGATACTCGGTCACGTTGGCCTGCGAAAGATTCGCCGCGAGACGGCGGATCTTTTCGCTGTAGGGACGAGCGGCACGCATCCGTTCCTGCGCCTTGCGCATCTTGGACGCGGCCACCATCTCCATGGCCTTGGTGATCTTGCGCGTGTTCTGGACGCTCTTGATCTTGGTGCGGATCTCTTTACTGCCCGGCATGATCGCTCCCCGTTTAGTTCGTCAGCGGTTCGGGATCAGGCCCAGGACTTCTTGAACTCGGTCACCGCGGCCTTGAGCTGGCCTTCGGCGTCCTTGTCCAGGTCCCTGGTGGTCTCGATCTTGTTCATCAGATCGGCATACTTCTGGTGCATGAACTGGTGCAGATCGGTTTCGAACGCCAGGATGCGCGGCACATCGACATCGTCCATGAAGCCTTCGTTGGACGCGTAGAGCGTGACGCCCATTTCAGCGACGGACAGCGGCGCGTACTGCAGCTGTTTCATCAGTTCGGTCACGCGCCGACCGCGCTCCAGCTGCTTGCGCGTGGCTTCGTCGAGGTCGGAGGCGAACTGAGCGAATGCCGCGAGCTCGCGGTACTGCGCCAGCGCCAGACGGACACCGCCACCGAGCTTCTTGATCACCTTGGTCTGGGCTGCGCCACCGACGCGGGACACCGAGACGCCGGCGTTCATCGCGGGACGGATACCGGCGTTGAACAAGTCGGTTTCGAGGAAGATCTGACCGTCGGTAATCGAAATCACGTTGGTCGGCACGAAGGCGGACACGTCGCCGGCCTGGGTTTCGATCACCGGCAGCGCGGTCAGCGAACCGGTCTTGCCCTTGACTTCGCCGTTGGTCAGCTTCTCGACCCAGGCTTCGGAAACGCGCGCGGCGCGTTCGAGCAGACGCGAGTGCAGGTAGAACACGTCGCCAGGATAGGCTTCGCGGCCGGGCGGACGGCGCAACAGCAGCGAGATCTGGCGATAGGCCCAGGCCTGCTTGGTCAGGTCGTCATAAATGATCAGCGCGTCCATGCCGCGGTCGCGGAAGTATTCGCCCATCGAGCAGCCCGTGTAGGGTGCGATGAACTGGGTCGCGGCAGAGTCGGAAGCGGAGGCGGCGACGACGATGGTGTATTCCATCGCGCCGTGTTCCTGCAGCTTGCGCACCACGTTGGCGATGGTCGAAGCCTTCTGGCCGATCGCGACGTAGATGCAGAACATGTTCTGCCCCTTCTGGTTGATGATGGCATCAACCGCGACAGCCGTCTTGCCGGTCTGGCGGTCGCCGATGATCAGCTCGCGCTGGCCGCGGCCCACCGGAACCATCGAGTCGATGGCCTTGAGACCGGTTTGCACCGGCTGCGACACCGACTTGCGCCAGATTACGCCCGGCGCGACCTTTTCGATCTTGTCGGTGAGCTTGGCATTGATCGGGCCCTTGCCGTCGATCGGCTCGCCCAGGGCATTAACCACGCGGCCAAGCAGCTCGGGGCCAACCGGCACCTCAAGAATGCGGCCGGTACACTTCACCGTATCGCCTTCGGAAATATGCTCGTAGTCACCGAGGACCACGGCGCCGACGGAGTCGCGCTCAAGGTTCAGGGCGAGGCCGAAAGTGTTGCCGGGAAACTCCAGCATTTCGCCCTGCATCACGTCGGTCAGACCATGAATGCGGCAAATGCCGTCAGTAACCGACACCACGGTGCCCTCGTTGCGGGCGGTGGCGGCCAACTGCATGTTCTGGATCCGGCTCTTGATCAGGTCGCTGATTTCGGATGGATTGAGGTTCATGGAATTACTCCTAGTTCTTTAGCGCGGTGGCCATGGCAGCAAGCTTGCCGCGGACCGAGGCGTCGATCACTTCATCGCCGACGGCAATACGGACGCCACCAATAAGTTCGGCATCGACCTTGACGGTCGCCTGGATCCTGCACCCGAACTTGCGTTCGAGGTCGGCCACGAGAGTTTGCAATGTCGCTTCGTCGAGGACAAAGGCAGAGGTGATCTCGGCGTCCTTGATGCCTTCGTGACCATGCTTGAGTTCGTCGAAAAGCTCGCTGATCTCGGGCAGCACAATTAGGCGATCGTTGTCCGCGAGGACACGGACAAAGTTCTGCTGATCGGCCGACAAGCCGGACTTGGCGTCAGATGCCGCTACATCGAGACAGAGTTGCGCCAGCTGGACCGGGCTTAGACGCGGATTGCCGATGCATTCTTCCATTTCGGGACGAGAAGCAACGGCGGAAAGCCGCGACAGCACATCGGACCAAGCCGCAAGGGCATTTCCGCTCTTGGCCAGCTGGAACGCGGCCTCGGCATAAGGGCGCGCAAGGGTGACGTTTTCGGCCATGGCTGCTTACAGTTCCGACTTGAGTTGCGTCAGCAGCTCGGCGTGGGCCTGGGCGTTGATCTCCTTGCGCAGAATGCGCTCGGCACCGGCTACAGCCAGAACCGCCACATGCTCGCGCAAGGCTTCCTTGGCACGCTGTGAAGCGGCGGCAGCCTCGGCCTCGGCAGCTTCACGGGCCGCATTGACGATGCGCGCACCTTCGGCGCGGGCATCTTCGATCAACTGGGCCACCTGCCTCTCGGCGCCACTGCGAAACTCGGCGGCGGATTCACGCGCCTTGCGCAATTCGTCAGAGGCTTTCTTTTCTGCGTGTGCCAGATCGGTTTTGGCCTTGTCCGCGGCCGCAAGCCCGTCAGCTATCTTGCCCGCGCGCTCGTCGAGTGCCTTCATGATGGGCGGCCACACGAACTTCATCGTGAACCACGCCAAAATGAGGAACACAACCAGCTGGGCAAACAGCGTTGCGTTCAGATTCACGGTAGTCGCTCCTTAAGCGTTAGGGGAGACGATTACTTGGCAAGACCGGTAATGAACGGATTGGCGGTGGTGTACCACAGGGCAATACCGGTACCGATAATGAAGGCCGCGTCGATCAGGCCGACCAGAAGGAACATCTTGGTTTGCAGCGTGTTCATCAGTTCCGGCTGGCGCGCGGAAGCTTCGAGGAAGCGGCTACCCATGATGCCGATGCCGATACACGCGCCGGCGGCGCCGAGACCGATGATCAGACCGGCGGCAAGAGCAACAAAACCAACGATTTGTTCCATGACAACTCCTTTAGTAACGAATTAAGGTTGTAAAGATTGATACAGAGGTATTAGTGGCTTTCGTGCGCTTGGCCGATATATACCAGCGTCAGCATCATGAAGATGAAAGCCTGCAGCGTGATGATCAGGATGTGGAAAATGGCCCAGATGGTTCCGGCGACAACGCCTCCCAGCCACAGCAATCCGCTGCCCGCGGTGCCCGCCCAGGCGGCACCCATCAGGGCGATCAGCATGAAGATCAATTCGCCGGCATACATGTTGCCGAACAGTCGCATGCCGTGCGAAACCGTCTTGGCGACGAACTCGATCATTTGCATCGCGAAGTTGATCGGATAGAGCAGCGGATGGCTGCCGAAAGGCGCAGTAAACAGTTCATGCATCCAGCCGCCGAAACCTTTGATCTTGACGCTGTAGTAAAGGCAGAGAATCAGCACACCGAGCGACATGCCGAGCGTGGCATTGAGATCGGCGGTCGGCACCACGCGCAGGTAGGCATGATGCGGATCATGGCCGGCGACGCCGAACATCCAGGACCAGATATTGGGTAGCGCATCGAGCGGCAGCAGGTCCATCGCGTTCATGAGGAAGATCCAGACGAACACTGTCAATGCCAGCGGCGCGATGAAGCTGCGGTCGCCGTGGACGATCGACTTGGATTGCGATTCGACCATTTCCACCAGGATTTCGACGGCCGCCTGGAATCTGCCGGGAACGCCGGAGGTCGCTTTCGCGGCAGCGCGGGCCAGAATCAGCACCGCCAGCAGTCCGAGCGAAATGGACCAGAACAGAGTATCGAGATGGAATACCGACCAATCAACCAGGGCCGCCTGCTTGTGGCCAAGACTGTTCAGGTGGGTCAGGTGGTGAACGATGTATTCCGATGCGTTTGGAGCGTGCTCGGCTGCCATGGTCAGGCCTTAATCAATATCGCTAACAGATTTGCTTTCAGCGCAACGACGACCCCGGCCAGCAATGCCAGCCAGTGCAAGTCTCGATACGCCCCCGCCACGATCACGAGCAACGCCAGCGTCGCCGCGATCTTGATGAACTCACCAACAAAAAAAACGGCTACCGAAGTCCTGCCGCTGCGCGCTGCCGCCCATAGGCTCAGGGCAAAAAGCAGGTTCGGAATCACTACTGCCGCACCACCCAGTCCTGCCGATACCGCGCCCTGCTGTCCTACCCAGAACCATGCCAGCCCGGCGGCGACCAAAGTTGCGACGCTTTGATGAAATACAGCCCTAAACATCTATAAGACCGGGCCGCTTCCAAAAGCCCGCGAATATAGGCCATTGATCGCGGGTTGTCAATTGATTTATGTTGCAGCGCGCCATTTTCGGTGTGAAATGCTTCCAAACAGGAGACATGAAGCTGCCTAATCGAGTCGGGCGAGCAGGCCATCGAGCTGGTCCAAGCTGCCGAAGCGAATCGTCAGGCTGCCGCCGCCCTTGCGGTTGGCGCTGATCTTGACCGTGGCCCCCAGACGATCGGAAAGCTCCTCTTCAAGGCGTAGCAGGTCACGATCCGGTTTCTTCTCGCCGCCCTTCTTCACCGGCGGATTCAGTTCGCGAGCGACCAGACGTTCGGTCTCCCGCACTGAAAAGCCCTTGTCGACGACCAGAGCCGCAACGCGACCTTGCTCACTCTTGGACAGCGGCAGCAGCGCTCTGGCGTGACCCATTTCGATGTCTCCCGCCATGAGCATGTCTTGCGCCGGCTTAGCCAGTTGCAGCAGACGCAGCAGGTTCGACGCGGCAGAGCGCGAACGACCGACGGCGTCCGCGGCCTGCTGGTGGGTCATCTGGAATTCGTCGATCAGGCGCTGTATGCCTGCGGCTTCTTCCAGCGGATTGAGATCTTCGCGTTGGATGTTTTCGATCAGCGACATCGCCAGCGCGGCATCGTCGGGGATGTCGCGGATCAGCACCGGCACCTCGCCTAGACCGGCAATCTGGGCCGCGCGCCAGCGCCGCTCGCCGGCGATGATTTCGTAACGGCCACTATCCACCGGCCGCACGGAGATCGGCTGAATCAGCCCCTGGGCCTTTATCGAAGCCGCCAATTCCTCGAGCGAGCCCGGATCCATGCGGGTGCGCGGCTGGTACTTGCCGGGCTGCAAGGCGCCGACCGAAAGTGTCTCCTGGCGCTGGGTCTCCGGCGTATTGTTGGCGGCGAGGAGAGCATCCAGTCCGCGGCCAAGGCCTTTTTGTTTTGGTGGATTCACAACATTTCCTTCCAGGAATTGACACGATCGATCATTTCGACGGCGAAGGCCATATAGGCCTGCGCGCCTTTGGCCGCCTTATCGAAGAGGACGCCGGGCACGCCGTAACTGGGCGCTTCGGCGAGACGCACGTTGCGCGGCACCAGGGTCTTGAACACCTTGTCGCCAAAATGCTGTTCGAGCTGCGCTGAAACCTGGGTCGATAGGGTATTTCGCGGGTCGTACATGACTCGCAGCAGACCGATGATCTTGAGGTCGCGATTCAGGTTGGCGTGCACTTTCTTGATCGTGTTGACCAAGTCGGAGAGGCCTTCCAGCGCGTAGTACTCGCACTGCATCGGGATGATGACCCCATGCGCCGCGCACAGCCCGTTCAAGGTCAGCATCGAGAGCGACGGCGGGCAGTCGATCAGGACGAAGTCGTAATCCTCCTGGTGCGCCGCCAATGCAACCTTGAGACGCATCTCGCGCAGTTCAAGATCCACCAACTCGACCTCGGCGCCCGCCAAATCGCGGTTGGCCGGCAAGACGTCGAACCTGCCGGACGGCGACATCACCCGCGCATCGCTAAGGCTCGCCAGTTGCAGCAATACCTGATAGACGGAGGATTCGAGGCTGCGCTTTTCCACCCCGCAACCCATGGTGGCATTGCCCTGCGGGTCGAGATCCACCAGCAGGGTGCGCTGGCCGCTGGCGGCCAGCGCTGCAGCCAGATTGACGGCGGTAGTGGTCTTACCCACGCCACCCTTTTGATTGGCTATTGCAAATATATGCATCGTCGTCAGACTTTCTCTAGAACAATCAGGTGGCGCTCCGCATCCAGCCCGGGAACGCTCAGCCGGATGCAATCAAGCATCCTCCAGCCGAGCGGCAAGCGGTTTATTTCGTCTTCGGGCGCGAGACCCTTCATCGCATAAAGCCGGCCGCCGGCCGTCAGCAGATGCCCGGCAAGGTCGACGAAGCTCGCCAGTTCGGCGAAGGCGCGCGACACGACGGCGTCGAACGACCCGCCCGGGACGTCCTCAACGCGGGTGTTGAGGACCGTTATATTGGGCAACCCGAGCTCGATCTTCGCCTGGCGCTGGAATGCGGATTTCTTTTCGACGGCCTCGATCAACGTCATCTCGATATCCGGTCGGGCGATCGCCAACGGAATTCCCGGCAACCCGGCGCCGCTGCCGACATCCGCCCAACGCCGTCCCGGACTCTGTCTGCCGGGAATTCCGCTTCGCGGGCCGGCAAGCGCCGACTCTTGCAGGACCGGTAGTACCGACAGCGAATCGAGCAGATGCTGGGTAAGCATCTCGCTTTCTTCGCGGATGGCCGTCAGGTTGTAGGTGCGGTTCCATTTCTTCAACAGCGCGACATAGGCCAGTAGACTGGTCTGCATTTTTTCAGGCAGATCGAGACCGAGAGCAGCGAGGCCCGCTTGCAGCTGCTCCGCCAGACTCATGCCGCCTTGCGCCGCTTCAGATGCACCAGCAGGAGAGAGATCGCCGCTGGGGTCATTCCCTGCAGGCGCGATGCCTGACCCAGGGTTTGCGGACGTATCTGGGTGAGCTTCTGTCGCACCTCGAAGGACAAGCCATGCACCTGTGTGTAATCGATGTCACTGGGTAAGGGCAGGGATTCGTGGGCCAGACTCTTTGCGACCTCGTCTTGTTGTCGTTCGATATAACCTTGATACTTGGCCTGTATCTCGACCTGTTCGATCACCTCGGGCGACACCAGGGCTTCGCCCGCTCCAGGCAGGGTCAACAGACTGGCGTAGCTGACTTCGGGTCGGCGCAACAAGTCGAACAAACGATATTCACGTTCCATCGGCTGACCCAGCACGCGCATCGCGTCGGCCTCAGGCAATTGGTGCGGATTGACCCAGGTCGTCTTCAGGCGTTCGGCTTCAAGCGCGACGGCATCGCGCTTGCGATTGAAGGCGTCCCAGCGCAAATCATCCACCAGACCCAATTCGCGACCGACGTCGGTCAGACGCAGATCGGCGTTGTCCTCACGCAAGGACAAGCGGTATTCGGCACGACTGGTGAACATCCGATAAGGCTCGGAAACCCCGCGCGTAATAAGGTCATCCACCAGCACGCCGAGATAGGCCTGATCCCTTCGCGGCGCCCACGCCGGCAGCTGCATCGCGTGGCGCGCGGCATTGATCCCGGCCAGGAGGCCTTGCGCTGCAGCCTCCTCGTAGCCCGTCGTACCGTTGATCTGACCGGCGAAAAACAAACCGCCGACCGACTTGGTTTCCAGGCTGTCCTTGAGATTGCGCGGATCAAAATAGTCGTATTCGATGGCGTAACCGGGACGCGTGATGTGCACCTGCTCAAGCCCGCGGATGGAACGCACCAGAGCCAGCTGGACATCGAACGGCAGGCTGGTCGAAACGCCCTGCGGATAGATTTCGTGAGTATCGAGGCCTTCCGGCTCAAGGAATATCTGATGACTGTCCTTGCCGGCAAAGCGATGAATCTTGTCCTCGATCGACGGGCAATAGCGCGGCCCGACGCCTTCGATAACGCCGGTAAACATCGGCGACCGATCCAGCCCCGAGCGAATGATGTCGTGGGTGCGACTGTTGGTCTGCGTGATCCAGCAGGGCACCTGGCGCGGATGCTGGGCGCACGTACCCATATAGGAGAACACCGGTACTGGATCATCTCCCGGCTGGACTTGAAGTGCGGAAAAATCAATACTGCGCCCGTCGAGACGGGGTGGCGTGCCAGTCTTCAGGCGCCCGACCGGCAATTGAATTTCCTTCAGTCGCTTAGCCAAAGAAATGGCTGGCGGGTCGCCGAAACGGCCGGCGCGGTAGTTCGTCAGCCCGACATGGACCAGGCCGTTGAGAAAAGTGCCGGCGGTCAGCACCACGGCAGGTGCCTCAAAGCGCACCCCCAACTGCGTCACCACGCCGCAAACACGGTCGCCACTGATGATCAGGTCGTCAGCCGCCTGTTGGAACAAGGTCAAGTTCGACTGGTTCTCGAGGCGGCCACGGATCGCCTGCTTGTAGAGCTGGCGATCGGTCTGGGCGCGGGTGGCGCGCACCGCCGGCCCCTTCGAGGCATTGAGAATACGGAACTGAATGCCAGCCTCGTCGGTCGCCGCCGCCATCGCACCGCCCAGCGCGTCGACCTCCTTGACCAGATGCCCCTTGCCGATTCCACCGATCGACGGATTGCAGGACATGGCGCCCAGGGTCTCGATGTTGTGTGTAAGCAGCAGCGTCCGCGCGCCCGAGCGGGCAGCCGCCAGCGCCGCCTCCGTACCAGCGTGACCGCCACCAACCACAATTACATCAAAACAAGTCGGGAATTGCACGTTACGAGACCAAGGGAAAGCGAGGGTTCAAGGAAAACCTATCCCGCAAGCAGGATTTTCCGAAATCAAAAGAGGCGCAATCATACGCCTCCCGCTTCAAAAACGCAGCTTTGGGGAAAGCGGACTACCAGATCGCACGCACTGTTTCACGTGAAACCGACCTACTTAGTTTCACGTGAAACATGTGTCGAGCTTGCCCGTCTCTCGCACCCAACCCCAATCTGGTCAGGCAAAAGTATCGTAGCCCAAACGGGCGATCAGCAAGGATGCCACCACGACAAAGACCCCCCGCACGAATCCGCTACCGTGGCGCAACGCCAGGCGGGCACCGAGCA
The DNA here is from genome assembly GCA_001828935.1 of Rhodocyclales bacterium RIFCSPLOWO2_02_FULL_63_24. GTDB lineage: Bacteria > Pseudomonadota > Gammaproteobacteria > Burkholderiales > Rhodocyclaceae > Sulfuritalea. The sequence goes on along the minus strand of MHZX01000024.1, from coordinate 23,043 downwards.
AGGCTCCGGCAATATTGAATACCGCCATGGCCAATCCGGTACTCCACAGCACATACCCGCTCGGAACAAAGTAGGCGAGCGCTGCGGCGTTGGTGGCGAAATTCACCACCTTGGCGGCGCTCGACGCATGAAGGAAGTCAAGCCGGAAAAACCGCACGAAAGCGAAAATCAGGAAGCTGCCGGCGCCGGGCCCAAAGAATCCATCATAAAAGCCCAGCACCGCACCCGCAATCAAGGCCCGCCTGCGCTCGTGTCCGGACGCCAACCGAGCGCCCGCTATCGCCCCGAAATTCGGCTTGACCACCGTATACACCATGACCAGCACCAGCAAAACGAGCACCAAGGGTCGCACCACCGCCTTCGGCAGCCATGCCACCGCCGCCGCGCCGGCAAAGGCGCACACGAAAGCGGCGGCGGCCGCCGGTAGCGCGATTTCCCAAGGCAGGGCAATACGCCGCGCATAGCGCAGCGCCGCATTCCCGGTGCCGAAAATACTCGCCAGCTTATTGGTGCCGAACACGGTTGCCGGCGATTCCGTCGGCAGTGCCATCAACAATGCCGGAACCTGAATCAATCCGCCGCCCCCCGCCACCGCATCGACGAAGCCAGCAAACAAAGCAGCCGCCAGCAGCAACATCAGGTCGAATTCGGCCACGCCGCGAGACCTATTTGCCGATACAGAAGCGGGAGAAAATTTCACCCAGCAGATCGTCGGCGCCGAATTCCCCGGTAATGCGCGAAAGCGCTTCCTGGGCCAGGCGCAGCTCTTCCGCACAGAACTCGATCTGGCCCAGGTGCCGTGCCGCCAGCGCCGACTTTTCGGCTGCCGCCGCCAACGCTTCAAGATGCCGCTCGCGTGCCAGCACCACATCCTCGCCATGCCCGCTCCAACCGGCTACCCGCAACAGCTCCTCATGCAGCAGTTCGATCCCCGCGCCGCTTTTAGCCGACAGGCGCAGATGTACCCGCCCCACTTCCAGGGTCCGTGCCGCCGCCTGTCCGGCGAGGTCGCATTTGTTCTCCACCACGATGCGTTCAACAGCCGCCGGCAGCCGCACCGCTATGGCATGGTCGGCGGGTGTTTCGCCGCTGCGCGCATCGACCAGCTGCAAGACGACATCGGCGCCTTCGATCTCGCGCCAAGTCCGCTCGATGCCGATCTTCTCCACCAGATCGTCCGTTTCCCGCAAGCCGGCGGTATCGATGATATGCAGCGGTATGCCCTCTATCTGGATGGTTTCGCGCACCGCGTCGCGCGTCGTGCCGGCGACCTCGGTAACAATCGCCCGCTCCTCCCCGGCCAGACGATTCAGCAACGAAGACTTGCCGACATTGGGCAAGCCAGCCAGCACCACATGCAAACCGGAGCGCAGCAAGCGGCCGGCACGGGCTCTTGCCAGCAAGGACTCGAGATCGTTACGAAAGCCGGACAATCGATCCGCCGCATCGGTATCCCGCAGGATGTCGATTTCCTCTTCCGGGAAATCCAGCGTTGCTTCCACCAGAATGCGCAACTCGGTCAGCCGCGCCACCAGCGCATGCACCTCGCGCGAAAACTCGCCAGACAACGAGCGCAAGGCCGAGCGCGCCGCAGCCGAGGTACCGGCTTCGATCAAATCAGCGATAGCTTCAGCCTGAACCAGATCCAGCTTGTCGTTGAGAAAGGCACGCTGCGAAAATTCTCCCGGCTCGGCAACGCGGGCACCCAGCTCGAGGCAGCGCGCCAACAACATCTGCAGCACGACCGGGCCGCCATGGCCCTGTAGTTCCAGCACGTCCTCGCCGGTAAAGGAATGTGGCGCCGGAAAATACAACAGAATTCCCTGGTCGATCGGCGATCCGTCCGCCGCCAGGAAGCGACAAAGAGTAGCACGACGGGGCAGCGGTGACTTGCCGCTCAACGCCTCCGCGAAAGCCGGCAGAGCGGCGCCGGAAACTCGTACCACGCCGATGCCGCCACGACCGGTAGCAGTGGCGATGGCAGCGATGATCTCGGTGCGCGGCAATCCCATCCGCCCTCCCTAACGCTCATGGCAGCCAGAGCCACCCGCCGATGATGAAACACGCGAAAGGCGAATAAAGGCCCGCCCCTCCCATCCCCCCCTCACGGGGAGGCTTCTCGTCCGCTCGCTTCGCTCGACCATCACCCGTCGCTCCGAACGAGCTATTTCACGTTAATGCCGGAGCGATGCACCCCGGCAGGCTATTCCATCCCCGCGGGATGGAAGCTTGGCCTATTTCTTTTCCCCGGCCTCGACCAGACGGGTGATCTGCCATTGCTGCGCGATAGACAAAACGTTGTTCACCGTCCAGTAGAGCACCAGGCCCGCAGGAAAGAACAGAAACATGCCAGTGAACATGATGGGCATGAACAACATAACTTTGGCCTGGATCGGATCCGGCGGCGTCGGGTTGAGCTTGGTCTGGATAAACATCGTGGCGCCCATGATCAGCGGCAGCACATAGTATGGATCCTTGACAGACAAATCGGTGATCCAGCCCAACCAAGGTGCATTGCGCATCTCGACGGTACCCAGCAGTACCCAGTACAGCGCGATGAATACCGGAATCTGCACCAGCACCGGCAGGCAACCACCCAGGGGATTCACCTTCTCCTTCTTGTAGAGCGCCATCATTTCCTGATTCAGGCGCTGTTTGTCGTCGCCGTAGACTTCCTTGAGCTTGACCAGCTTAGGAGTGAGCACCCGCATCTTCGCCATCGACTTGTAGCTCGCGGCCGAAAGCGGGAAGAACGCCAGCTTGAGCAACAAAGTCAAGCCCATGATGGCCCAACCCCAGTTACCGACCATTTTGTAAATAGCCCCCAAAACCCAGAACAGCGGTGCAGCGATCACCGTCAGCCAGCCATAGTCGACAACCAGATCGAGTCCCGGAGCAATCTTTTCCAGCTTATCCTGCTCCTGCGGGCCAGCGTACAGCGACACCGTACTCTTGCCGTCGGCAGCCACCGGCAGGATGACGCCGGCCGAATACAGATCGTCCCCGACCTTGCGCATGTAGAACTCGCGCGCGACACCCGCAGCCGGCAACCAGGCCGAAACAAAGTAGTGCTGCACCATTGCCAGCCAGCCGTTGTCGGCTTTCTGCGTAAACTTGGCCTTGTTCTTGAGGATATCCGCGAACTCGACCTTCTGATACTTTTCAGCGTCAGTAAAGATCGCGGGTCCGGTGAAGGTCACCACACCCATCATCATCGAACTGCCCTGTTCCTCGGCAGGCTTTCCATCGCGCGTGATCTGGTAATAGGCATGCGCGCCAGCCGCCGCTCCCTCGTGACGAACTTCGATCTGGTAGCTGCCGCGATGGAAGACATAGGTCTTGACTACCTTGCCACCATTCGCGGCATCTGCCTCCAGGCGAACCTCAAGCTGGCTCTCGCCATCCTTCAGCACATGATCGCCGGCACTCAGCTTCCATTCGGTCTTGTGATTCGGCAAGCCGTCGCCGATCAGTCCGGATTGCGCCAAATAAATGTGCTTACCGCCATTGTCGAACAGCACGAAATGCTTTGATTTGTCTTCGGTGTCGGGATGGCGAGCCAGTTCAAGCCGGGTAATATCCCCGCCCTGCGACGAAATTTCCGCGACGTACAAGTCGGTCTTGATCCTCGCGGTCGCCGCTCCCGGTACCACCGCTAACCCGGCGGCAGGTACCGTTGCAGGTACCGCGCCAACACCCGCAGCCGGCAAAGTCGGCGTTGGCACCACGCCGGCCGCCGGAGCAGCGGCGGAAGAAACGGCCGCGACTGGCGACGTCGCCGACTTGGGCAGACTTTGCTTTTGCCAGGCATCCCAAAGCATGATCAGCGAAAAACTGAACACCAATAGCAGGATCAATCGTCTGTTATCCATTACCGTCTCGGCAGTGACTCAAGTGTAAGAAATGCAAAACCAGGTTCCTGTGGAGGCCAACTCTGTATTTGTGGCATTAAATGCAGCGACTGCAACCAGGAAATCAGGGAACCGGATCATACCCGCCAGGATGCCACGGATGGCAACGCCCGATTCTACGCACTGCCAACCATAGTCCTTTGATTAACCCGTAGCGGCGCAGCGCATCCAAGGAATATTCAGAACAGCTTGGGTGAAAACGACATCGGCTACCCAACATCGGACTGATGGTCAGTTGGTAGGCGCGGATCAGCAGCAGCAAGGGGTAGACCAGCAAGGACTTCATCGCGCCATCGTCGGCAAGCGCCGCAGGAGCGTCTCTATTTCCCCGCGCCAGACCTTTCGTTGCGCTTCATCCGCTGCCTTCACGCCCGCGACTGGCCGCCTCAGTCGCAGCACCACGTCGCACGGCGGAATTTCAACGGCCATCAGGCGGAAGGCTTCTCGCCCCTGCCGCTTTATCGCATTGCGCAGCGAAGCCGCTCGCGCCAGCCGTTTCGGTACGATCAAGCCGAGACGAGCTTTGCTATCCATTCCGGCCTGGCCGTAGTGCAGATCAAAACACTCGCCGCGCACTACCTTTCTGGCTGCCATAACGGCTGAAAATTCTTCCGGCCGATGCAGGCGCTGCTCAGAACGAAATGACGCTGCGCGTTTAAACGCCGAGACGATGACGGCCCTTGGCACGACGTGCGCGTATCACGGCACGACCGCCCCGGGTGCGCATGCGCACTAGGAAGCCGTGGGTGCGTTTACGGCGCACAACCGAAGGCTGGTAGGTGCGTTTCATGGCAATATCCCCTGAATTAAGAAAAACGGCGGATTACAGCGTTTTACGGCTGTTTTGTCAAGGGCGCCAATTGCGACGGCTGTGGATAACTTTTGATGAAACGGCTAGAATGCGTCTCCACATGTCGTAAGCAGGCATCAATAAAAACACCAGATTTGTGGTTACCGTCCCGCCATCCCTTCGCCCCGAGTCTATCCAATCGCAATGAGTGAATTCTGGTCCGTCTGTTTGAACCGCTTCGAGCAGGAGCTTCCTGCGCAGCAGTTCAACACCTGGATAAAGAATCTGCGCCTGGAAAGCGATGAATCCGGCTCCACCCATTTTCGACTGATTGCCCCCAACCGCTTCGTCATGCAATGGGTGCGAGAACGCTATCTGGCGCAGATTGAAGCCCTCGGACTTGAATTCTTCTCCACCCCGATTGCGGTCGATCTTGGTGTCGCCGACACCGTTGCCGAGCTCGCTGTTGCAAGCGCCGAACCCGAACCCGCGGCCGCGCCGGAAACTGCTGCATCCGCCGCTCCGGCAAACTTCAGCAGAACCGGGGATTCCGCCTACGAAAAAACCAGGCTCAATGCCGACTTCACTTTCGATACGCTGGTTACCGGCCGCGCCAACGATCTAGCGCGCGCCGCCGCCCAGCAAGTAGCCATGAACCCCGGGGTTTCCTATAACCCTCTGTTTATTTATGGCGGCGTTGGCCTCGGTAAGACCCACCTGATTCACGCCATCGGCAACTCGATCTATGCTTCCAATCCGGCCATGGAAGTGCGTTACGTCCATGCGGAAGACTATTTTTCGGACGTTGTCCGAGCCTTCCAGCAGAATTCCCGTGAAGCGTTCAAACGTTATTACCGTTCCCTAGACTTGCTGCTGATCGACGATATCCAGTTCTTCAATCGCAAGGACCGAACGCAGGAAGAGTTCTTCTATGCCTTCAACGCCCTGGTCGAAGCCAAGAAACAAATCATCATCACCTGCGATACCTATCCAAAGGACGTTCAAGGCCTCGAGGAACGTCTCGTATCGCGTTTCGACTGGGGCCTAACGGTTGCAATTGAACCACCTGAACTTGAAATGCGCATCGCCATTCTGAAGAAAAAGGCTGAAGCGGAACATATCAATGTCTCCGACGAAGTTTCCTTTCTTATTGCAAAGAACCTGCGCTCCAATGTACGTGAACTCGAGGGTGCGCTAAATCGCGTGGTCGCCTACGCCCGTTTCCATGGGCGCGAAATCAATCTTGATGTTGCCAAGGAAGCCTTGCGCGACATCATCGGCGCGACCAACCGCCAGATTTCGCTCGAACTGGTGCAGAAAACCGTATCCGACTTCTACAAAATCAAAGTCGCCGACATGTATTCCCAGAAACGCACACGCGCCATTGCCAGACCGCGCCAGATTGCCATGTGGCTTACCCGCGAGCTCACCTCGCACAGTCTTCCGGAAATCGGCGAAGCCTTCGGCGGGCGCGACCACACCACCGTAATGCACGCCTGTCGCACCATCGTCGACCTGCGCGGCAAGGACACCCGTCTCAACAATGATTTACATGTCTTAATGCAGACCATCAAAGGCTGACCTGTGCACAAACCAGCCGAACAGAACCTTGAAGAATTGTGGATAAACCTTCCGAACATCACATACCCCAAAATTCATCCACAACCATCCACAAGCAGCGCAAGAGCTTCTCAACGGGCTTATCCACGTTATAATTTGTTGTATTTACAAGAAAATAAACGTTTATCCACAGTAAGAAGTCTCCCTTATTACTTATAAGAGATCTATATATGCTCCTATTTAAAGGGCCACGCGATCAGCTTCTTGTCCCACTGCAGTCGGTTTGTGGCATTGTCGAAAAACGCCATACCTTGCCCATTCTGTCAAACGTGTTGATGGAAAAAGAAGGTGAAAAACTTACCCTGCTGGCGACGGATATCGAGATTCAGATCACCACCCAGACCCCAACGGTTGGTGTTGAAAAAGCGGCCATGACCGTCGGCGCGCGAAAACTGCAGGACATCTTGCGTTCCTTGCCGGAATCTGCCGAAGTCAGCCTGGCCCTGGACGACAAACGTCTGCAATTGAAAGCTGGCAAAAGTCGTTTCAACCTGCAGACACTGCCGGCCGAAGATTTTCCACGAATGAGTATGGCCGACGGCCAGCCTTCCCGTCTCTCGATCACCCAAAAGCAAATGAAACGCCTGCTGGCGCTGGTTCAGTATTCGATGGCGCAGCAGGACATCCGCTATTACCTCAATGGCTTGCTGCTGGTCGCCAAAGGCAACGAACTGCGCATGGTGGCGACCGATGGCCACCGCCTCGCCTACGCTGCGGAAACGCTACCCGATGCACCCGCTCCGATCGAGGTGATTCTCCCGCGCAAGACAGTCCTCGAACTGTCGCGACAACTGGCGGACAACGACGATCTGCTTGAAATAACCCTGACGCCAACCCAGGCCCGCTTTAGTTTCGGCAGCATCGAACTTGTCTCCAAACTGATCGATGGCAAGTTTCCGGATTATGAAAGGGTCATACCACAGCATCACAGCAAGCTGATCAAGCTTACGCGCGACGTGCTGTTGCACTCGCTGTTGCGTGCCGCGATTCTGACCAATGAAAAGTTCCGCGGCGTGCGCCTGGTGCTGGGAGCCGGCAGTCTCAAGATCATTTCCAGCAACGCGGAGCAGGAAGAAGCCCAGGAAGAGATCGAGATCGACTACAACGGCGATGCGCTGGATGTCGGCTTCAACGTCACCTATCTGCTTGACGTGCTCAACAACGTCAACAACGAAACCATCGAACTGCATCTCGCCGATGCCAACTCCAGCGCGCTGTTCGTATTGCCCGGCAACGAGACTTTCAAGTACGTCGTGATGCCGATGCGCATCTAATTTCAACCCGAAAAGAACACCATGACCTCAAGCAACACCGTACCTGCCTATGACGAATCCAGCATCCAGCAGCTTGAAGGACTGGAGGCCGTAAGAAAGCGTCCCGGCATGTACATCGGCGACACCTCTGATGGCACCGGTTTGCATCACATGGTGTTCGAGGTCGTAGATAATGCCATCGACGAAGCGTTGGCCGGGCACTGTGATGACATCGTAATCACAATTCACACCGACAACTCGATTTCGGTCACCGACAATGGTCGCGGCATTCCCACCGGAATCAAGTTCGACGACAAACACGAACCGAAGCGTTCCGCCGCGGAAATCGTCATGTGCGTGTTGCATGCCGGCGGCAAGTTCAATCAGAACTCCTACAAGGTCTCCGGCGGCTTGCATGGTGTCGGTGTGTCCTGCGTCAATGCCCTGTCGAAATGGTTGCGTCTCATCATTCGTCGCGATGGCAAGAAGTACCTCATGGAATTCAATCGCGGCCACGCCGTCGATCGTTTGATCGAGATCCAGAACGGGGTCGAGGTGTCGCCACTGAAGATTCTCGGCGATACGGAAAAAAGGGGCACCGAAGTCCATTTCATGGCCGACGACGAAATCTTCGGCCATGTCGAGTTCCACTACGACATCCTCGCCAAACGCCTGCGTGAATTGTCTTTCCTCAACAATGGCGTCAAGATCAAGTTGATCGACCAGCGCAACGTCAAGGAAGAGGACTTCGCTTTCTCAGGCGGCGTCAAGGGCTTCGTCGAGTACATCAATCGGACCAAGACCGTGCTGCATCCGGCGGTGTTCCACTCGTCGGGGGTTTCGGTACAGAACGGCGTCAACATCGATGTCGAAGTGGCGATGCAGTGGAACGACTCCTACGCCGAACAGGTATTGTGCTTTACCAACAACATCCCACAATCGGATGGCGGTACCCACCTCACAGGTCTGCGCGCGGCGATGACCCGAGTCATCAACAAATATATTGAAGAGCACGAGATCGCAAAGAAGGCAAAAGTTGAAATCACCGGCGACGACATGCGCGAAGGTCTTGCTTGCGTGCTTTCAGTAAAAATGCCGGATCCCAAGTTCGCCTCGCAGACCAAGATGAAACTGGTGTCTTCCGAAGCGCGCCCCGCGATCGAGGAAGTTGTCGCGCAGAAACTGGCCGATTACCTCCTGGAACGTCCGCTTGATGCCAAGATTATTACGGGAAAGATTGTCGAAGCCGCGCGCGCCCGCGAAGCCGCGCGCAAGGCACGCGACATGACGCGTCGCAAGGGCGTGCTTGACGGCCTTGGCCTGCCAGGCAAGCTGGCTGACTGCCAGGAAAAGGATCCCGCGTTGTGCGAGATGTACATCGTCGAGGGCGATTCCGCCGGCGGTTCCGCCAAACAGGGTCGCGACCGGAAATTCCAGGCCATCCTGCCGTTGCGCGGCAAGGTGCTCAACGTCGAAAAAGCCCGCTACGACAAGCTAATTTCCAGCGAGCAGATCGTGACCTTGGTGACGGCGCTCGGCTGCGGCATCGGAACGGAAGACTTCGACATTGCCAAGTTGCGCTACCACCGCATCATCATCATGACCGACGCCGACGTTGACGGCGCCCATATCCGCACGCTGCTGCTCACCTTCTTCTACCGGCAGATGCCGGAACTGGTCGAGCGCGGCTACATCTACATCGCCCAGCCGCCGCTGTACAAGATCAAGCACGGCAAGAGCGAGACCTACATCAAGGACGACCACGAACTCAACCAGCATCTGCTGCGCCTTGCCCTGGAAGGCACACAACTTACGCCGCGGGTTGGCGCCGCTGTGGTTGAAGGCGAAGCCTTGGGTGCTCTGGCTCGAGCCTACCTGCTGTCCGAGGCCGTGATCCACCGCGTTACCGATTTCATCGACAGCGAAGTCCTGCATGCCTTGTTGGCCCACGACATTGCCGTCGATACCTCGAACGAAGTCGCCACGCGCGACAGCGCGGAACGGATCAGTGCGCATCTTTCCCGGGAAGTCCATATCGAAGCGCGTTACGACGACAAGTACGAACGCTGGATGCTGGCGGTTATCCGCATGCGCCACGGCAACCTGCGCATCGGGCGCATCGATGAGGATTTCATTTTGTCGGGCGACTATCAGCAAATTCGCCGGACCGCCCAGATGATCGCCGGCCTCATGGGCGACGGCGCAACGATTCGTCGCGGCGACAAATCGCTGGCGGTGACCAGTTTTGCCGATGCCATGAAGTGGATGCTCAACGAAGTCGAACGCGGCTTGGCCAAGCAACGTTACAAAGGCTTGGGAGAAATGAATCCCGGGCAACTGTGGGAGACGACCATGGATCCTGCGGTGCGTCGCCTGCTGCGCGTCCAGATCGACGATGCCATTGCGGCGGACGAGATCTTCACCACCCTGATGGGTGACGATGTCGAGCCGCGCCGCGCCTTCATTGAATCGAACGCGTTATACGCTAGGAATATCGACGTCTAAGTTTGCCGGCATGTAGGATCCCGCGATGATTTAGATATTTCCCAACCGATTAGATTTGGTAGGAATAAAAAACGGCTCCCCAAAGGAGCCGTTTTTTCTTGCTAGTTGTTCTTTTCCGATGTGGCTTCCGGAGTTCTTCTCGTCTTTGTCATTTCGTTGCATCGAGCGTATGCTCCGCCAACATTTGATTGGCATACATCCAGCTGGCACCCAGCACGGCCTTAACGTCCTAAGGAGCCTTAGATGCAAGTACAGATTCGGAAATGCAACAACATTGAAGAAGGTTCCGTCGAAATCAGGGAACAGACCCTAAATTTGAAGTACGCCATAAACGGTAGTGGCAAGACGACGATCGCAAGGGCAGTCCTAGCCTCCATTAAAGAGAGGTTAGGCGCGGAAAAAAATGCCCTTTCTGCATTAACGCCCTTCAAGCACAGACAGGACGCATCAGCCAAGCCTGAGGTTAATGGAACTGAATCGATTCAATCCGTCAGAGTCTTCGACGAGAAGTACATCAGCGAATTTGTGTTCCAGGCAGACGAGTTGCTAAAAGGTAGCTTCGACATTTTCATAAGAGGCGAAGCCTACGAACAGGGCATGAAGGAAATTGATACCCATGTTGCGACCATGCAAAAGGCCCTCAGCGAGGATAAAGACATTGCAGACCTGATTTCCGATTTCAACGAAATAAGCAGCAGCTTCGGAAAGGAAACAAAGAGCGGCATCCATGGTTCCAGCGGTCTTGCCAAGGCCTTCAAAGATGGAAACAAGGTTGTCAATATCCCCGCAGGACTCGAAGCCTACAAGTCATATATTCAGCATCCAGAGAATTACAAATGGATAAGGTGGCAGCTCGGTGGTCGCGATTTCTTGGACATTGGATCGGACTGCCCATATTGCACCAACGACATCAACGGAAAGCACGAAGCTATCAAGCGAGTCAGCGAGGTCTACGAGCCAAAGGCCATCGAGAACCTTAATAAAATAGTTTCTGCATTCCATCGCCTCAATAAGTACTTCTCTGACGATACGAAGGCCAAGATCGCAGAGTTCGTAGAGTGCGTGGATGGCTACACTACCGATCAAGCTGATTTTCTGAGAGAGGTGAAAGCGCAGATAGATCGATTGGGCGATAAGTTCGTTAAAGCTCAGCGGCTGGGCTTCTCTTCTCTCAAGGACGTTGACAAGGTGATCAACGGACTTAATGAGCACAAGATTGACGTTTCCTTATTTGTACACCTCAATTCCGAAAACACGAAGCAGAAGGCGGGGATTGTTAATGCCGCGATCGACAAGCTGCTAGAACAGGCCAATCAGCTGCATGGCATGATCAAGAAGCAGAAGCAGCTAATCGAAAATCTAGTGAGAGAGCACAGCGCTGGGATAAATGGCTTCCTTCAGAACGCCGGCTACATGTACCGAGTGTCACTAGTGGACGACGGTACCGGGCAGTACCGACTGAAGCTAGTTCACAGCGAAGTAAACGGCGAAATCGAAAACGCAAAAGCACACCTCAGCTATGGAGAACGAAACGCGTTCGCGCTTGTTTTGTTCATGTATGACGTACTGAAAGAAAATCCAGACCTTGTCGTCTTGGACGACCCAATCTCGTCGTTCGACAAGAATAAGAAGTACGCAATCATCGATATGCTGTTCCGCAAAGGCACCGGATCGCTACGAGAAAAGACAGTCTTGCTCTTAACTCATGATCTTGAGCCGATTGTCGACATGGTTGTCCATCATTCCGATCGATTCAAGAAACCGTTCGCTACATTTCTTCAGAACAGCAATGGAATGCTCAGTGAAAAAGAAATTATGCGCTCGGATGTAAAGACATTTATCGGAATCGTCAAAGAGAACTTAGCCGCAGAAAGCCACCAATTGAACAAGCTCATATACCTGCGTCGACGTGACGAGGTGATGGGGGAGAAAGGTCTTGTGTTTCAGCTAATTTCAAACGTCCTGCACAAACGCCAAGCCCCACAGGTGATCGAGGGGGAAAGTACCAGGGACATGACAGCTCAGGAGCTACAGGATGGTAGCAATGAGGTTGCAGCGGTGATTGCCGGCTTTGATTACCAAGTTCTCTTAGGCCAAGTAACCAACGACCAGGAGATGATCGAGCTGTACAAGAGCACAGCAAGCAACTATGAGAAGCTTCATCTATATCGACTAATTTTTGATGACAAAACCGATCAAATCGATTCGGATGTAATCCAGAAATTTATCAACGAAGCATTTCATATTGAAAATGACTATATCTATCAGCTCAATCCCCGTGACTTTCAAACGGTGCCTCATTTCGTAATTGAGTTGTGTGACCGCTACGTTGCCGCCTTAGACCAACATACACAGCACGCAGGGGTTGCGTAACGAAACGTGTTACGAGACAAAATGCTCCTGAGGCAGTGCCTTCCCCTTGGCGCGAATCAGCTTCCATACGGGACCGATATGCCGATCGGTGCTTTCATCGAGGATCCGCTGACACCCTGGCAGTTGGGTACGGAACCGTTCCGAAAGACCCTTCTCGAGCAACCTGGCCAGTTCATCCAGTTCCGGCACCACTAGGTGAGTAAGCCGAGGAAGTGATCCGGCAATCACCAGCCCAGCCGGGTCATAGTCGACGAAGGCGGCCACGGGTTGCTGAATCGACGACAACCAAGCAAGCATGGCATCAGCGCGCGTAGCCGACGTATCACCTCGCCACACTACCAAGGGACTGACCCCGGGAAACTGTAGCCGCCGGGCAGCCATATGAATGCGGTCGAAGCACTCCCAATTCTCGACCACTATGATTACGTCGTGCGTGCCGACATGGATCTCGTTGTAGTCGACGTCCAAGTGACAGAACGCAGGCAAGTGCAATGGGCCACTGCCAATGTCGACTGTGGCCGATGGGGCCAACGCCTTAACAGCGAGCCGCCGTCGTTTCACTGGGTCATGGGCGAGCTTCTCGTCATTGCCCAACGCTAGCGCTTGCGCGCGGGTCTTTCCCTCCCACGCATCAGGAGACGTAGTAGGATCGATCCCTTCGGCGGCGAGAATCTGACGGAGGGTATCTCTGTCGGACGGCAGGAGATAGAGCCAATTGCCTTTGCGGCGTCCAATGGTCCGATGCTCTGCGCAGAACACATCCAGGGCATGGGTCATGGCCACGCGTTCTTCGGTGGTCTGTACACATTGCAGCAGTTTGCGGATGGTCCTAGCGTCCATGGACCAGTATGTCCCGTACGAACACATTCTTGGAGATCGGCGCAGCACCGCGGTACTCAACTGATCGAAACACCGCCGTGTTGAATGGAGCAACTCTCGATTGTCGGGCCTGCATCACCAGAAAGAGCCACAGATCGTCAGCGATGTTGAGGCTGGAATTCTCCGACTGGTTCCACTTGCGGGCCGACAAAGGTTCGGATGACGCAACCGCTCTCGTCACGAAGCGGATCAGTTGGATCTTCTGCGGTGGTGGCGCAAGTTTAAGCTTTGGCTTCTCGCTAGCTGGCCGTGCTAGCGATCCTGCCTCGCGCTTACGCGGGATGATTACCCGGGCGGCTGGGAGCTTGCGGGCAATGGCCTCCAGTTCGGGCCCCATCGAATCATCTCGCACGTCCGGATGCGTACGTAGGCGGATTCCTGGGTCCCGATGCAGCCACTCGGGCAGTACGTTTTGCTCCGTGAGGTCCGGAGGCTCGTAACCTGGGTTGTGATGAAGAAAGTCTGCAAGGTCACGGAGGCGTCGCACGTCCGGGGCCACACTCCGGAGCCGGAACAAGAAGGTTTTAAGGATTGCAGTGACGCGCAGTACCTCTGCATTCCATTCTCCCATCCGTCGGGCCACGATCCGATGGTATGGGTCTGTCAAATCCTCGTAGAGCGGATCACCATCATGGATATCCCAGGCAATATCCTGGCTGCGCTCCAGGGCACTTAAAGCCTCGCTGATCTTCTCCGCCTGACGTAAATAATGCTCGTTCTGTCGAAGCTTTGCGGATAGGGATCCTACTACCCCAAACCTGCTTTCCGCCTGGACAAGCAGCCGAGACAAACTGGTTGCTACCGCGTCTGATAGATCGTTGCACGCGTCATGGAAGTTCGCGGCCACTAGGTCCATCTCGTCGGCATGGCCCGCCCGCGCCGCGCTGGCAAATTCGCTCTTCAGCGTGTAGATGCGCTCGTTGAGTGGCCCGATGCTTTCGCCAAGGGATTCGTAGAGGCGTTGCCGCTGCGTGACGTCATCGAGCAGGCGACTGAGAAGCCGGGACAAGTGGTAGTTATCGGGACCATCAGCAATCAGAAGACGGTATTGATTCAGAACGGTGATGGCACGAGCGCTTTCGGCCGTCCTACGGAGACTGCCCCTCTCGTACGCTTCCTGAATCAAGTCCTGGTGCGCGGCCAGTGCTCCAAGCGCACCGCGTAGAACATTTTGTGCCTTCACAGCAGAGGCCTCGTACCCGCCAGTTCCTCCTCCTCGCTCACTTGGGGCTTGCTTAGGGCGGGATCGTTCTCCTGCAGGAAGCGAACAACATCCAACAGGTATTCCATCTTCGAAGTGACTTGGTACAGCCCGCGCTCGGCGTTTGCCAGCGTCAGGTAGCCATCCGTCTTCAGCTTGCCGAGCAGTTTGTCGAACATTGTGCGGTAAGCACCATCCGTCGCAGTGGCCCTACTAATCAAGGCGACGTTCTGTAGTTCATTACGCAGTCCAGCATCCTGGTCAATCTTCGACATGATTGAGCTGGTCTCAAGGAGGGCACCGGGCATCAGAAGGTCTTCCTGCGACGTAGTGCGCATGACCAACTGGAAGAAAAGCACCACGGGTCCCAACGATCCCTTGAGGTCTTGGAAATGGCCTTTGACCGATTCACGCTCAGCATCTCCAAGGTGGGAAAAGGCTAGGTAGTACCCAGATTGGTGTGGGGTTTGGGTGAGGCGCCGATTCAGCCGGCCCAGGTAGCGCACTACCTCGTCGCGGTCCCGCTCATCCTCAAGAAACCGATATTCGTCCGGATGACTGACTGCACAGATGAATTCGCCCTGTAGAAGCAGAAGAATGACGCGCTCAAACATTGGCGGGCTCCCACATTTCAAGATCGACTTCGACAAGCTCGGGGACCGAGCCATCGCGCGTAACCCGGTAACGGTTCGGGAATTGCAGCAGCACATCAAGGTCCGCATCGGGACAGGCCGAGACCAGGTCGATTCCGTTTTGCCTGAGCATATCCACCAGAATGCCGATGTTCCGCCGGTCAAGATCCCCCAGTTCGTCCACTGCATACGTGACGCAAATGTCAGCGTCGCCGCGGATCATGCGCAAAAAGGCGACGAAGATGATGATGAGGATTAAGTAGGACAGCCCGTTTGATGACAAGTCGGCCAGTGTGGCGCTGTCACGAAATCGCTTCTCAACCCCGTTCTCGACCACATCGCCACTGACGTCAATAAGGCTCAGCCGCTCTGCGCGGATGCCTTCGCGGATGTCCCAGTGCTCCAGCAGTCGGTCCAGATCCGTCGCAAAAGCTGGAGGCGGCAAATCGTGGCTAATGCCGTGAATCCAAGCCTCGTGGTTGCGAATGAAATCGTTGATCGGCACCCAGTAAGCCTTCTCGGTAATGGTTGAAGCAAAGTGAATCTTGACCTGCGATATCCGGCTAAAAACGATCGTCTGGTCGAGGGCAGCTTGCATGCTGGTATTGAAGGTCCGAATACGCTTGCTGAACTTCTCAATATCCCGGTGAAAGCCGATGATGAGTTCGCCGAACTTCCGAGCCTCCACAAGCAAGGGGCGAAGATATTCCTCGTGCCGTCCGTCGTACCAAGCTCGAAGGGGTGCGACCCACGCCTGCGGCTCATTGTCGTCCGGGTCTACCTCGTCGGCAGTTAGTCGGTAGTAGTCTTCTGTCGGTGTTCCCGCTCCCGCTCTGAACGCCCGTTTGATTTCATTTACGCGAGTCTTCAGGTCGTCCTGGGCAATTCGCCGCTCGCTGCCGAGTTTGTTAACCTGGGCAGTAAGTCCGTCCAGCGTCCACGCCATGTCGTAAAGACCATCCAGAATCTCAGCGTCAGGCGGGAATTGGGTGAGGTCCCGCCGGGTGATCAGAAGGGATGCAGCTACGCTCGTTTCGGCCGCCACCCTGGCGTCCCGTTCCATCTTTCCGATCCGCTCTTGGGCGGCATTTCGGTGTTCCTGCCACGCTTGGTTCTTTTCTTTTCGCTTCTTGGCAAATCGCGCCTGCTTCTCGCGATTCGCACTGGCATTCTGAGCCAAGGATGCGCGCCCCGCCCAGGCTTCCGCGAGCCAAGCGCGCCATTCCGAGACCTTCTTAGCGAACTGGTTTGCATCACGAATCTGTTGATCCAATCCCAGTATTTCCCCCTCAATGCCCTTCAGTGCGGCGACATCCACACCTTCCTTGGCGAGTGCTTGGTTGCGCTCTTGGTCTAGCACCTCGATTTGTTGCGCTACGCCAGCCTTGTCGGTGGCAATTGCGTTGTCGATCGTCTTCTGCTCGCGACCTCGAGCCGTCTCGATATCCCGCCGTAGGACACCGTACCGGTCTTTCAGGCCTTTGTCGGCATCGGCATGACCTTGACGGGCCTCTTTCACTTTCCCCTGAGCCTCACGTTCCCGCGCCCGGGCCGAGCTAAGATCGGTCCGCGCCTGAGCTTGGTTGTTTCGCCGTGATTGATCCATGGCGACACGGGCCGTGCGCTCCTCGGTCTCGGCGGTACCAACAGCCGCGGTGGCATCAGCGGAAAGTTTGCGTGCTTCGCTGAGAGCGCCATTGGCGCGTCCCAACCCATCGTAGGCCGTCTTTAGTGCGGTCTGGTCGATATTCAGTTGTTCACGGAGACGATCACGTTGAGCCTCGACGATTGTGATCTCGTCGCGCAGGCGCCCTTCGTCGGCCACCAATGGGCTGTCGATGCGGGACAAATCCACCGAGACGCCATACAGGGCGGCGATGCCCGTTTCTACTAACGCGGGGTCAAGATCGCTGCGCCCCAGAAGATCTTCGTTGACCACCTTGGCAATGTCCAAATGCCAGTCCGGGCGCGCCTTACGTAGAAAGGCCAGGAGGGAACCGGGAGCGGGATTGGCGTGTTCTGAGAGACGTTGAATCTGGCTACCCTGATCGTCTATCTGCCGGGCAAGGCGTTGTACCTGGCCGTCCTGGCGATCATAAGTCTCCTGAGCTTGCTTCTGCTCGTGGATGGCTTTCTCCAGTGCGGCTTGCGGCCCCTGGAGCGCCTTGCGAGCCTTGTCGAGGTCGTCCGACTTGCGCTGCCAAGCTTCGACGGTCACTGCATCGGGGGTCGGGTGGGCAGCGGCATGCTCGAGTCGACCAGCTGCTTCGCGTAAGGCGCCGGCGGCTTCGGTGGCGGTATCGATGATCTGCTGGTGATAGTCCCCGAGGACAGCTAGCTCTTCTTCAAAGCGTCCCGCCAGAGCATCCAGTTCTTGCTGGTAATGTGCGGCGACTGTTTCCTTCTTTTCCAAAGCGACCAACGTGCGTGCGTTCAGCTCGCTCGTAGCCGACTGTTTGAGCCCCTCGTACTTCTGGTCGATCTTCTCCTTTGCTCCGAGTAAGGCTTCCTTCCGTTGTTGCGCGAGCCCCCGTCGTTCTGTTAGAAGGTTCAGGCTGTCGACCAGACGCGCCTTGGTCTCTATGTCCAGCGCGGCGTACTCTCCCTTTTTGGTGTCCAGCCCCTTTACTCGTTCGTCGTACCCATCGGCCTCCAGCCGCGCGTCGGTCTCCTGCTTGCCCAGCTTCTCGTCCTCCTCCGCATGGGTCGTGGTGTCCTTCGACAGTTTGTCTTGGGCTTCACCACATGCGGTGTTGAGTTCCTCGGCCTGTGTCTTGCGATGTTGGGCAAGTATCAGCAACTTGGCGTGAAGGAGCCCGAATTGCCGGCTGTTCGCGCCTAGGTCAGCATCCAACCGTTCGATTTCCGCCATCCTGGACGTGTGCTGCATCACGGCCTGGTAGGAAGAGTATTGCTTCGGCCAAACGGCAATCTTGCCTCGATCACCGGAGATCGCGATGGGGTCATCCTTGTCGGATATGTAACTAACCACCATGCGGAGAAAATCTCTGAACTCCGCCTGCCTTCTAAACATGCCCGAGACGATGCGATCAATGTGGTCGAGCCGGTTGTTCTGGGGCGTGAAGGCATAGTCCGCTACATAGCCGCGGTGGGTGGCGGCATCCCGTCCAGCGTGTGCACGGCCCTGAATAACGGCCCGATAACTGTCGTGGGCCAGAGCACGGCTGTGGTCAATGCCGAGCTTCTTCAGGTGTGTCGGGAGGCCATCTCCGGGAATAATTGTCTTGCGATCCGGCTCGGTAAACAGTCCGAGGTCATAGTGGGCCCGGATGAACCGATAGGTATAGGACTCTTCGCCGGTACCGGCGTACATAACGGCGAGGCAAGTCACGCCGCGTCGTTCGTACTCGAAGATGATGTAAGACGTGGTCCGGGCGAGGTAGAAGTCTCCAAAGCTTTGCGTGCCTACGCTGATCCGCCGCGGCAACTCGCCGAAGAACACGGGGATGAGACGGATCAATGAGGTTTTGCCGGCGCCGTTTTCCCCTGTCAGGATGGCTCCGCCATTGACGCGTAGGATGGCCTCACCGCCGGGCGAATATGAGTCAATTGAGATCACCCGCAGGAGTCGGAAGGCTGGATTGTTGTCTTTGGAAGCGATATCGATCATGCGGCATCCTTGATGCGAACCGACTAGGGAGAGTACAACGACATAGAAGGCATCATTGAAGCAGATATCAGGCTCACTGGGTGAGCCGGACCAGCCATTCGCTGAAACTATGGCGATCAGCATCTGCGGAGTCGTATTCGTCTGAATACTGTTTCGCAGAAGAAATGTCAGTTCGACAGAACCCCTAGATCCACCAGGCACAGTCGCGGGCGTCGTTCCTGGTACAACATTTTGCGTCTGAATAACTGCAAAGATACGAACAAAAGTCGTTATATAACAATACGTTAGTGTTTACTTTTAGTGGTGGATCAATACAATCAGCTTCCGAGAAAGCCCACCATGAGCCCATTTGCCCGTTATCTGCTCGTCCTTCGAAAAAGCCGAGACCTCCGTCAGAGAGACCTCGCGCACTTACTTGGGTATGAGCAGAGCTATCTATCCGCACTTGAACGGAGTGAAAAGGGACCGCCGCGCAAGGATTTCATTCAGCGGCTGATTAGCGGCCTGAAATTGAATGAGGATGAGCAGGCCGGCCTTGTAGAAGCGCTCAACGCTTCCCGTCGTCAAATCTCGCTACCGGCAAAAGCCAGCGAACGCGAATACCAACTCCTGAGGGCGCTAGAGCCCAAGCTGGGCCAGCTTCACCCGCTGCAAATCCAGCTAATTGAACTCGTGCTGAAACTCCCCGGTACCTTCTGCTCAGAAGAAGGCCAAATGTGGGTGGAGCCGGGATGTCGTCAATCCACGCGAATGGAGGCACCCAAAATGTAAAAGGGCGAGCCCGAAGGCCCGCCCTCCTGCAGCAGCTTACGCTACCGCCCTAGACACGCGAAGTATCGTCCGCCCTGCCGGAGGCGTCAAGCCTTATCCCACTGATCCACTGAGACAACGGCCGGATTTGTTCCAGCCGCGGGTACTTTTTGTCTCGAAATCTAACCTGTTTTCAAGATGCGCAGCGGGCGCAGGGACCTGTTTCGCCCGCCGCCGGGAGAAAAACGATGCTGTCACGTAAAGTTGTAACTCGCCGCGGCAGGCAGTTCCGCGGGTATTTCCCGTCCTACAAATTGGGCCGCATGGTGGCCTGGGAGTCGCTGTTGGAGCGCGACGCCCTCTACCTGTTTGAGTTCTCACCTGGAGTTGTTTCCTATCGGGAGCAGCCGACCCTCATTCAATACTCCGACGGTGAACGGATACGGGACTATTACCCCGATTTCGAACTCGTCCTCGAAGACGAGTCCAGGGTTCACGTTGAGGTCAAGAGCTCGGCTCAACTCTCCAAGCCCAAAGTCCGAGCGAAGCTACTCGCCATTGCACGCCACTATGAGAGGAAAGGATTGCGTTTCCGGATTGCCACGGAACGTGAGATTCGCCGAGAGCCACTCCTTACCAATCTTCGTTCCCTCTCCTATGTTCGCGGCCGGCCGGGTCACTCATTGCCAACCGGTCCCGAGCTGACCCGGGCCTTCGGTGCCAGGGCCTTGCGTCTTGACGAGATGGGTACCGTCCTAGGCGAGGACGCCGTCGTTCGACTCATCGCCATTGGCCGCATTGGTTGCGATTTAACGAAGCCATTGGGAGCCGACACTACTGTTGCCGTATCGGAGGGAGAGCATCATGCAACGATTCTCCTTTAAGGTCGGCCTGACCTTCATTGAGGGCCAGATTCGATGGCAAGTTCGCCGGCGCCTTCCTACGGGGAAGGTTCAACTCGAATCAGACCATGGCGAATTGCAGAACCTGGCCTACAGCGAAATTCTTTCGCGCTGGGTGTCGCAAACATGGCTGATTGATGAGGCTTCCCTCGGGTCCCTTAGCGATGCGATCTTCGTTACCACACCAAGGGATCTGAGTACTTACCCGATCGATCAGCAGTGCGAGGCGCGTCGTCGCCATCACTATCTCGTTGTGGTGGATCCCGAAGCGAACCCATACAAGCCTGATTACTGGCTAACCCTAATTGCAGAAGCTGCAAAACAAATCGGGGACATTAATCCACCAAGCTCCCCGACGGTGCATAACTGGTGGCGACGTTACCGGCGGACAAAGAGCGTCCTTTCCCTGATCCCGCACTGCAAACCATCGGTTGGCCCTAGGTCGAAGCATCGATACAAAATCTTTGAAGAGGCGATTACCACGGTCTTGATGACCAACCAGCAACTGCCAAAGGTGGCCGTAGCCGAAGAAGTATTCCGGCGGGTTGACGCCATCAATAACAGCCTATCCGCAGAAGATCGCGTTAGGCGGCCATCCCGATCGACCATCTATCGGTGGCTCAGTGATCTTCAACAGGACTTGGTGGACACTGCACGGCTGGGAGCGGAGGCGGCGCGCATCAAGTACCGAGTGGCCCTCGGCAGTGTCAAGACTGGCGACGTCTTGGAACGCATCGAGATCGACCATACGCCGCTCGATCTCATCGTCATTGACAAGCTGACGAAGCTGCCTCTTGGCCGACCCTGGATAACGATGGCCATCGATCATTATTCACGGATGATCATTGGCTTCTACATTAGCTTCAATGCGCCATCCGCTCACGGGATACTGCAGTGCCTGAAGAGGGTAATTCTACCGAAGGACGACTGGTTGGCTAGATTCCCCGACATCACGGGACCGTGGCCTGCCTGCGGCATCCCCGAGCTGATCGCCGTGGACAATGGTGCCGATCTGCACTCGGAGGCCTTAGAGGCCGTATGCCTGGAGATGGGCATTCAAATCCTCTTCTGCGGATCAAAGACGCCGCAGCATAAGGGGGCTATCGAGCGGTTTTTTCGCACAATGAACACGGGCCTTATCCACCGCCTCCCCGGAACGGTGTTTTCCAATGTTGATCAGCGCGGTGACTACCCGGCAGAGAAGATGGCGGTCATCGATATGGAAGCTTTGGTGCATCTGATTACCAAGTGGATAGTAGACGTCTACAACGTAACGCCTCATCGCGGGATAGGTACAAGACCAATCGACCGCTGGCTGCTGTCGGCAGACCGCCGCATCATCGAACTGCCAGTTCATCCACAGCATCTGGAGGTGATCTCCGGCATTCCAGAGAAGCGCACCCTTTTTCACTATGGTATCGAGTTGGACGGTCTTCAGTACAACTCAGACCAGCTTCAGGTCATTCGGCGTCGCTCAGGCGAAAACCGATCGGTGACCCTGAAGTACTACGAGGACACGGTTGCGCATATCCATGTCTTCGATCCTTATGACAAGACGTATCTGAAGGTCCCGGCAAAGCTGGCAGATTATGCTAATGACTTGCCGCGGGATGTCCATCGTCTGGTGAAAGGGCACGCCCGCAGAAAGTTTGGCGACCATGTGCTTTCCGAACAGCTGTTGCAGTCCAAAGCTGAGATTGAGGCCTTGGTCAAAGAAGCACTCAAGGCCAAGAAAATGGGTGACCGCAAGAGAGGCGCTGCACACGTCATGCACGACTCCGAATCGGTGATTCGGAGTGCCGATCCGCTGGCTGAAGCGCAACGCCCCATTAAACGGGTGAAGCAACAGCCCCCTGAAGAACTTCCGGCTGGTATCGATGACGATCTGCCAGAGTTCGCTATTGCTGGGGAGGGAGACTGATCATGGATCCCCTTTCTCTCATGACTCGATTTGCACCAGGAGGCCGGATCCAGCCCGGACTCTCTGGCCACGGTTTCAAGCTCTGCATCGAACCCCTGCCCCATCGCCGCTACAAAGAAGCCATGTACGCGGTGGCTGAACTACACCTGCGCCGGCGTGTTCATGGCGCAGGGGGTGGGCTGCTGTTAACCGGGCCTTCAGGTGCAGGAAAGAGCACCATTGTGCGGGCCTATCACGCGGACTTTCCGCGGGAGCATCAGGTGGAGCGAACTTGGGTACCGGTGCTGCTTGTTTCCGTTCCATCGTCGCCGACGGCACGTAGTCTCGCAGGCGCGATCCTGGAAGCCTTGGGCCAGAAGAAGGCCCATCGGGGCACTGCACCGGAAAAGACAGGCTGGATCCATGACCTTTTTGCCAGGTGCGGTGTTGAGATGGTGCTGCTCGACGAGTTCCAGCACCTGCTTTATACCCCGACGCTGAACGCCTTTCGAGATGTCACCGACTGGCTGAAGAACTTTGTCGAGGACACCAAGGTAGGAATGGTGGCTTGTGGTCTTCCCGCAGCAGAGGCAGTCGTGAATAGCAATGTTAACGGTGTCGGATTTCCGTAGAAATCTGGCGGCGACGAATTGTCTTGGTAGCGAGCAGGGCAAGCCGGGGTTGATTTTGGGTTTT
>MHZX01000023.1 GCA_001828935.1 Rhodocyclales bacterium RIFCSPLOWO2_02_FULL_63_24 | reverse complement strand
GGCCGGGCGAGGATTGAAACATCGAACTCGCGCAAGTAGTCACCGAACACGGCGGGGACGCCCGGCCCGCGAGGGCCGGGCGAGGATTGGAATCCCGATTTTTAGAGACTCTGCCGGCGCCATCGCGCGACGAGGGGAGATTCCGATAGTTGGCGCTGGCAGTACGGCGATTCTGAATGGCGGGGTTCGAACTAAGGTTCGGCTCAGACCACCCCGGCGCTGGCCACCACCAGCACGTAGCGCGCGGCCTTGCCGGCCGCCATCCACCCCACGCAGGCCAACGGCGGCAGGCGCAGCCAGCCGGCGGCGGCACACAGGGCGTCGCCGACGATCGGCGCCCAGGCCAAGATCAGCAGCGGGGCGCCATGCCGGCGCAGGGCGTTTATGCGATAGGCCGCCGTGGCGTCAGCGCCGACTCTTGCGGGCAGGGCGCGGCCCATGAAGTAAGTCACCATGCCGCCCAGCGTGTTGCCCAGCGTTGCCAGCAGCAGCGCCGCCAGCGTCTGTTCCGGATGCAGCCGGATCACGGCGAACAGCACGGCTTCCGAGCCGCCGGGCAGCAGCGTCGCGGAAAGGAAACTGGCGAGAAGCAGGCCGGCCAACCCAGCTTCCGCGGTGAAAGAGAAGTCCATGCGCCATGTTACCCTTGCCGGTCAACGAACTTACCGCCTTGCTGCCATGGATTATCTCGAAAGAATTCTCAACGCCCGCGTCTATGATGTTGCCATTGAAACTCCGCTGGAGCCGGCGCCGATCCTGTCGGCGCGCATCGGCAATCGGGTGCTGCTGAAGCGCGAGGATATGCAGCCGGTGTTCAGCTTCAAGCTGCGCGGCGCCTACAACAAGATCGCCCATCTGACGCCGACGCAACGCAAGCGCGGGGTGATCTGCGCCTCGGCCGGCAACCACGCCCAGGGTGTGGCGCTCTCGGCGCAGAAGCTCGGCATCCGCGCCGTGATCGTGATGCCGACCACCACGCCGCAAATCAAGGTCGATGCGGTGAAAAAGCTTGGCGGCGAGGTGGTGCTGGCGGGCGATTCCTTTGACGCCGCCTACACGCACGCGCTGGAACTGGAGAAGAAGCAGAAGCTCAATTTCGTGCATCCCTTCGACGATCCGGACGTGATCGCCGGGCAGGGCACCATCGGCATGGAGATCCTGCGCCAGCATCCAGAGCCGATCGACGCGGTGTTCTGCTGCGTCGGCGGCGGCGGGCTGATTTCGGGGGTGGCGGCCTACATCAAACGCCTGCGGCCGCAAACCAGGATCATCGGGGTCGAGGCCGCCGATGCCGATGCCATGGACCGTTCGCTGAAGGCCGGGCGTCGCGTGCGTCTCGACAACGTCGGCCTGTTCGCCGACGGCGCGGCGGTGAAATATGTCGGTGCCGAAACCTTCCGCCTCTGCCGCGAATATGTCGATGAAATGGTGCTGGTCGATACCGACGCGATCTGCGCGGCGATCAAGGATGTGTTCGAGGACACGCGTTCGATCCTCGAGCCGGCCGGCGCGCTGGCGATCGCCGGCGCCAAGGCCTGGGCGCACAAGCACGGTGTGCACGGCAAGACGCTGGTGGCGGTGGCCTCCGGCGCCAACATGAATTTCGACCGCCTGCGCTTTGTCGCCGAGCGCGCCGAGGTCGGCGAGCAGCGTGAGGCCGTGCTGGCCGTGACGCTGCCGGAGAAGCCGGGCAGCTACAAGAAGTTCGTCGCGCTGATCGGCTCGCGCAGCATCACGGAATTCAACTACCGCTTTCACGATGCCGGCGAGGCGCATGTGTTCGTCGGCATGCAGGTGGCCAATCGCGGCGAGGCGACCAGGCTGGTGCAGCAACTGGAGAAGAACGGCTACCCGGCGCTGGATCTGACCGACGATGAAATGGCCAAGCTGCACATCCGCCACATGGTCGGCGGTCATGCGCCGCAGGTGAATAACGAACTGATTTACCGCTTCGAGTTCCCCGAGCGTCCGGGCGCCTTGATGAACTTTCTCAACAAGATGAGCGCCGGCTGGAACATCAGCCTGTTCCACTATCGCAACCATGGCGCGGATACTGGCCGCGTGCTGGTCGGCATGGAGGTGCCGCCGAAGGAGATGAAGGACTTCCGCGTGTTTCTGAAGAGCCTCGGCTACCGCTTCTGGGACGAATCGAAAAACCCGGCTTATCGCTTGTTTTTGGGCTAGGTATGGGGCTGGCGCGCCGTCTCGGGCAGAACGTCGGGATCATTGCGCTGGCGGCGGCCTTGCTGGCGACCACGGCGGCCGAGGGCTTGTATCGCAGCGGCGTGGCCACCCGCATCGAATATCTCTACACGGATTTGTGGCACCGTTTCGCCGGACCGCGTGAAGCGCCGCGCCACACGGCGCTGGTGATGCTCGACGACCCGACCCTGAACGAGCGGCCGGATGAGCCGCTGGCGTTCTGGACGCCGCATTTCGCCAGGGCGGTGGCGACGTTGCGCCAGGTGGGCGTCAAGGTGGTTGCGATCGACTTCATTTTCAGCGGCAGTCCCGAACGCTGGATCGAGAAGCTGGGCTTGCTCGGGCGCGAAGCGTCGCGCAACTACGACCAGCCCTTCCGCGCCCAGATCAATCAGGGCGGCGTGCTGCTGGCCGGCTTCAGGGTCGGCGCTGGCGACACGGTGAACGACTTCATTCTGCCGAGCCCCGATTATCTGCTGGCCTTGCCCGATCTGGATATGCCGGGCCACGTCGGTCTGGCCAATCTGCCTTCCGATGCCGACGGTGCGGTACGCCGTTTCAAGTTGATCGAGGCGCCAGGTGAGTTCGCCCGCCAGGAGGGTCTGCCGCAGCTGGGTTTTGGCGCGCTGGTCGCGGCGAAGGCGACCGGGCAGGCCGGAGCGCATGGCGTCTGGCGTTTTGGCGGACGCGAACTGGGCGCCGAACGCGCAATTCCCATCGCGTTTGCCGGCCCGCCGGGAACCTTTCGTGCGATGTCGTTCCGCCAATTACTGGCGCCCAATGCGGCGAACGACCCCGAGGTTCGTGCCCTGGCCGGCAAGGTGGTGGTGATCGGCGCCGGCTACGCCAGCATGAACGACTTGCATCCGACCCCGTATTCCACCAGCATCGGCGGCGCCAACACCCTGATGGCCGGACCGGAGATCCAGGCCAACGTCATCGAAACGCTGCTGGCTGGGCGCTTCCTTGACGAAGCCTCGGCCGTTACGCGGGTTGGTGTGTTTGCTACATTGCTGGGCGCACTGGCCTGGTTCGGCATGCGTTTGTCGGCCTGGCGTTCGGTGATTCTGGTGGTTGTCGCGATGCAGATCGCGGCGCTCGCGGCCTATTTGCTGTTCAGGCAGAGCCTGCTGTTTCCGGTGGCGCATTTGCAGGTCGGCATGCTCGCGGTGTTGATCTGCCTGTCGCTGCTGCGCCTGACGCGCGAGGAACGCGAGCGCAAGCGCATCGGCCAGATGCTCGGGCGCTATGTTTCGCCGCAAGTGGTAACGGCCCTGATGGCATCGCCCGAACTGCCCGAGCTGGGAGGCCAGACGCGGCAGATCAGCGTCCTGTTTTCGGACATCCGCAACTTCACCACGCTTTCGGAAAAGCTGACGGCGCGCGAAGTGGTGGAGTTGCTGAATACCTATCTCGAACGCGCTTGCGCGGTGCTGCAGGCGGAAGGGGCGACTATCGACAAGTTCATCGGCGACGCCATCATGGCCGAGTTCGGCGCGCCGCTGGGGCAACCCGACCATGCGCGCCGCGCGTTGCGCGCGGCGCTTGCCCTGCGCGCCGTTGCGGTGGAATTCCGCGGCTGGGTCGAGCAGCGCTTTGCCGGCCGCGGCCTGCCGGAATTCGATATCGGCATTGGCGTGCACAGCGGCGAGGCGGTGGTCGGCAACATCGGGTCGTCAGTGCGCATGGAATACACGGCGATCGGCGATACGGTAAATATCGCCTCGCGCCTTGAAGGGCAGACCAAGGAAACCGGCGCGCATATTCTCGCCAGCCGTGATACCGTTTCCCTGTTCGGAGGCGACCTCAGGACGGGGACGCTCCATCATCTGACGGTCAAGGGCCGTGCCGCTCCCGTGGAGGCATTCGAGATCGTCGCTGTTAAGTGAGGTGGCCATGTCATTACGATATTTCTGCATCAGTTTATTTCTTCTGGCTTGCGGCCAGGCCTGGGCAACGGAAGTGGCCCTGGTCACTTCGGTGCAAGGCAAGGTAACGAGACTCGCCGAGGTGACACCGGTGCCGGTGGAAGCCTTCGTCAAGCTCAAGGCGGGCGATCGGCTCAAACTCGAAGCGAATAGCCGGTTGCAGGTGGTGTATTTCGAGAGCGGTCGTCAGGAAACCTGGTCGGGTCCCGGCAGTCTGGAAACGAGTCTGCGCGAAGGCAAGCCCAGCGGTCTGCCCGCGGCGGAGGTGAAGTCGCTGCCGTTGGTGATGGCCAAGCAGCTGGCGCGAACCCCAGCGTTGGACAGCCAGGGGCGCGGCGGAGTGACACGCTTGCGCTCGGTACCCAGCCCGGATGCATTGACCAAGCTTGAAGACACCTACTACCAACTTAGAAGTCGTACCGGGCGGGATGACCTGGGGCCGGAGATGTACCTGTTGTCAGGTCTGTACGAGATACGGGAACTGGATCGCGTGGAACGGGTGCTCGGCGATCTGCAGCAGGACGGCCCGAAAACCCAGGAAACGGCTTTGCTGATTTCCTTGTACAGAAAGGCCGTGAAGAACGCGCGTGAAAGCAAGAGCCAGTAATTCTTTGTCGGGTTTCGGTGTGAACAGTGGATTCGTGCTTGGCCGGGCTATCTAGGCGAAAATTGTTGTATGGATACCATACTGGGTTTCCCGTAGCTTAAATGCAGGAATTCCCATACGCCTAGGTGCCCCAGCGGGTCGAATGGCTGCCATCGTCTTGTGTACCGGGCGCTCCGGGTATGAAACAGGTTAATTGCGCCGAAATTTTACGGGTCGTTCAGGTGCATGCTTACTTCGTCGTCCGCGGTTTGGGTGTGGCTGTGGATTGCAGCAATCCAGTTTTCGTTTGACCGGAATGCAATGGTCGATTAGCATTTCCAGTTGGGGATTACATTTTTGGGAGGCATTCATGATCAGGCAACTAAAACTGGTATTTGCAGCGGGCATCATGGCTGCGAGCGGGCTCGCATTGGCAACGGACTGCCCGAGTGCCATTTCGCAATTTAACAGCTGCTCCGGCTCGCCATCGCAGGTTGCCAGCTGCCAAGCCGGTATCAAAGGGTCGCATCCAGAGTGTTTCGGTGCTGCCGGAGGTACCGCGGCATCGTCGAAGAGCGTCCAGGCCACTTCGCTGGAGCAGATATTGACGATTTCTTCCAATATCAGCCGGCCTGTAAGCTTTACCGCGCCTCCCGGCGCGACGGTTTCCGATGCCGGCGAGCGGAAAGGTTTGGCTGCGGGCGATCCTGCCGGCAAGTGGAATGCCTGGGGCAGCGTTGCCGAGACCGACATCGACTACGATCGCGGAACATATTTTCTGAACGCCGCAAACAGAACCAACAAGTTCGACAGCCGGATTCGGAATCTGGTGCTCGGCGCGGATTATCGTTGGGCACCCAATCTGGTGTTCGGCTTGTCGGCCGCCGCTGACAGTGGCAAGGGTTCGGCATCGTCCTACACCATCGCTGCTCCGGATGCAGCGAAGTCGCTGCGCACTACGGGTTATGCCTTCGCTCCCTATGCCGGTTGGCAGATCGACAAGGATTGGGCGCTGGACGGAACCATCGGCTGGGGCAAGGGCAAGAGCACTACGGGAGGAACCGTGACGACGGACTCGAAGCGGGTGTTCTATGGCGCCAACCTCAGCTATGCCCGTTGGTACGGCAACTGGCAGGTAACCGGCAAGGGCAGTTATCTGGTCGGTCGCGAAGACGGCGAAGACGCCAAGAACAACAGCGTGACCGTGGCGAATACCAAGGTAAGTAACGAGATCAGTCAAGCCCGTTTCGGCGCTCAGGCGGCCTACTGGATGAACGGCGTGATGCCTTATGCCGGCCTTGCCTATGCACGCGATTATCGCGTCAGTACAGCTACCGCAGACGAGCAGTACGGCACTGAGATTGGCGAGGCTGCCTACGTGTGGTCGCTGGGTGTCAATTTCATTTCCATCAAGAACGCCATGACCGGTGGCATCGGTTACGAGCAGGAAACCGGGCGCGATCGCTCCAAGAACAGGAAGTGGATGGCGAACATTAACGTCAGGTTCTGAGATTGGCGGGGATTACCCCGATCAAGGCCGCGCTTCTGGGCGCGGCCTTTTTGTTTGCGGCCTTGTCTGCTTGCAGCACCTCGGGCTCCTTCCGCAGTGCGCAGGAGATAGCGGTGTGGGCCAGGCAGCATGGCTTCTCTGAAGCGAATCTGTCATCCGATCCAATTCGTTTCGCTACGTTCACGCGCAAGCAATTGCCCGCGAGCGATACGCTTGTCATCTATATCGAAGGTGACGGCGCGGCGTGGCCCACACCCTACCATCCACCACGCGACCCGACGCCGACCAATCCTGTTGCGTTGGGGCTGGCGATTGCCGACCCCGCGGCGGCGGTCGTCTATCTGGGGCGTCCTTGTCAGTATCTCGACGAGGAGGCTTTGCGCAGTTGTGACAGCGCCTATTGGACCGAACGGCGCTTTGCACCGGAAGTCGTTGCGGCTTATGACGAATTGATCAGCCGGCAAAAGTCGGCGGTGGCGGCACGGCGGCTCAGGCTGTTCGGCTATTCCGGTGGCGGCGTGCTTGCCACCTTGCTGGCGGCGCGGCGCGACGATGTCGAGCTACTGGTTACCGTTGCCGCACCTTTGGCGCTGGCGGAATGGGTAGCCTGGCACGAGGCGACGCCGCTGAAGGGATCAATCGATCCCGCCGAATTGCGCGAAAATATACGCCTGCCGCGAAGCCAGCATTTTGCGGGTGGGAGCGACAAGACGGTGCCATCGTCAATCGTCGAAGCTTTCATCCGTCGCAAGGGAGGCCGGATCGAAACCATACCCGGCTTCGATCATGAGTGTTGCTGGGTGCGGGACTGGGCAAGGCTGCTCGGGCGGGTGAATGTTCAGGAGAACGCAAGATGAGTTCAAGGCTACTGCTTCGCGTTGTATTGACGGCCGCGTTGATGGTGTCCGCAGCACAGGCGCAAATGATACGTCCGCCCGCCTTCATGGGCGGTATTCCGGGAATGTCGCAGTTCCAGGCGATCCAGATGCAGCGGCAGCAGGCCCGCACACTGCTTTATCGGGAGGCGCTGGAAGAACTGCGCAAGAACCCGGCTGCGGCCGACGTTCCGGAATGTCCTGTGGGACAGAGTCCCAAGGGGGGGCAGTGCCTGGCCCGACCCGAGCCCGCCGCCGTGGTGCCGGCGCCGACTCCGGTTGCCGCCCCGGCCCCGGCCCCGGCCCCGGTAACAGCGGCGGTCAGTAGCCCGGCACCTGCCGTGCAAGCGCCTGCGGCGGTCGCTGCCGTGCCGCAGGCGGCGCCAGCCCCCGCGTCGGTGCGACGCCGTTTTGCCGTCCTGGTCGGCAACAATGCGTACGCCACGCCGATACCGTCGTTGGAAACGCCGATTGCCGACGTGTCGAAGATCGCCGACGTACTGCAAACGCGTTTCGGCTTTGAAACCCAGATCGTCAAGGATGCCGGCAAGGCGAAGATCATCGAAGCCCTCAATACCATCGCGGCCGAGGCAAAACCGGAAGACGCCGTGCTTCTGATGTATGCCGGCCACGGGTACCTGATGGACGACATCAAAATGGGCTACTGGATTCCGGTGGATGCTTCGGTCAAGACCGCCCAGGGCTGGATTTCCAATAGCGACATTTCCAAGTTGCTCGCGGCGATACGTGCCCGCCAGTTGATTCTGGTGTCGGACAGTTGCTATTCAGGCAGCCTGACCAAGGAGCAGAAGGTGGCTCAGGGCAGGGAAATGAAGCCGGAAGAAATACTCAAGCAGCGTTCGGTGCTGGTGTTTTCCTCGGGAGCAGACGAGCCCGTTTCGGACGAGGGTAAGGAGGGGCATTCGATTTTTGCCTGGAATCTGATCAAGACGCTGCAGAGTACCGGCAGTCTTACGCCTGGAGCGAAGATTTGGAGCGCCGTCAGCAAGGATGTAAGCAAGGAATATCCGCAGCAACCGCAATATGGAGCGGTTGTCTCGGCGGGTCATATCGAAGGCGGGGATTTTCTCTTCCAGCTGCCGAAATGAGGCCGTGGAACGGTTAAGCGATTACGGGTTCCCGATCAGCGGTAGGTTTGTGGGTCCGGCTGAATAGGTCTGGACTGCACAGCGGCCCGAGAACTGGTTTTCTCTTGCAAAAAAGAAGGCGGGGCTGCCCCCGCCTTCCGGTCAATCACCAGCGGTGATTGGAATTACTTGCCGCCGATCACGCCGGCTTCGTTGGCGGCGGTGTTGCCCTTGCCGACGGCAACAGCCGTTGCGTTCTTCTGCTCAGCCTTGATCTTGGTGTTGCCTTGGATCTGGGTGCCGCCCTTGATGGCGCCCGCCGTGTTCTTGGCCGTGTTGCCCTGGCCGACAGCCACGGCGGTGGTGTTCGTCTGCTTCGCCTTGATGTCGGTGTTGCCCTGGATTTGCACGCCTTGGGCGTTCGACGAACCCATCGAACCGCTCCGGCCGGCCTGACCTTGTTGAGCAAAAGCTGCGGTGGAAAGAACGGTGGTGAGAGCGATGATAGCAATCTGTGTACGCATGGTTTACTTCTCCTGTGGTAAATAAATGGGTGTTCCTTACTTGCCGCCGATTACGCCTGCTTCATTTGCCGCTTTGTTATCCTTGCCAACAGCAACAGCCGTTGCGTTCTTCTGCTCGGCCTTGATCTTGGTGTTGCCCTGGATCTGGGTGCCGCCCTTGATGGCGCCGGCGGTATTCTTCGCTTCGTTGCCTTGTCCTACCGCCACCGCGGTGGTATTCGTCTGCTTGGCCTTGATGTCAGTATTGCCTTGGATCTGGACACCTTGCGCATTGCTGGAGCGCATGGTTTGTTGAGCGAAGACCGGCGCCGCGATAAGGGCGGAAGCGATGAGAAGAGAAATGGTGCGCATAGTGAATCTCCTAAGTGAGGAATGATGGTGACGGTGGAACAGAACAGGTAGTCACGCTTGCCGTTAGCCGGTGACAACCTTGAAAACGACGCGGCGATTCTTGGGGTCGCGTGGATCGAGTCCGGGGGCCGGATTGCTGGAGCCCTTGCCAAGCGGCACCAGTCGTTTGCGGTCGATACCGGACTTTTCAGTAATGTAGTTAACTACCGAGCCAGCTCTGTCCTTGGATAAGGTCATGTTCTTGTCGGCGTTGCCGGTGGCGTCGGTGTGTCCCTCGACCAGGACGCAGCGATCAGGGGCAAGCGCCAGTATCTTCGCAATGCTGCCCAAGGTAGCCTCGGAGGCGTGCGATATCTTGGCGCTTCCGACCTTGAACTGAATCGCGAAATCAACCGCGTTGGTTTTCACGTCCGCCGGGAGATTGGCGCAATCCAGGGCCGCAGCGGGTGCCGGGGCGCTGGCTGCTGCGGGTGCCGGAGCATTGTCGAAGACGATGGCGCGGGTACGCACTTTCTTCTTGATGGGCTCACCTTCGGCGGGAGTCGTCATGGCACGTTCGAGATCTTTCAGCTTTGCCGCCTCGTCATCAGCGGCAATGGCTTGACCGCTGCCCATCGCCAGAAGAACCATGCCAAGCATCAGCGCGGAAGTTGCAGGGCGAAAAATGGTCTTCATGATTGTTTCCTCATTTGCAGATATTGATGACTTCTTTGGTGGTAACGACGATGTTTTTCGGGGCCTTTTCACCTGCTTTTGCGGTGCCGACGTTGACATCGCTGCAACCGCCACCACGCCTGCTGCCGATATTCACAACCGTCTTCTGATGCTCGGGATTCTTGATCGACCCGTCGGTCCATGCCTTTGCCTTGGCGTTGTTGATCTTGGTCTGGGAGGCGGCACCGACACCTTGCTCCGCCCAGACTGCTGATGCCGTCAAGCCGAGCAACAAACCGACACCGACGCTTAGGAAACGCTTATTTGCATTCATCTTTGACTATCCCTCCAATGTTGGTACAGGCCTTCTTGTTGCGTCCGCCCACCACAGTGGTTACGTTGGCTGCGTTGACAGTGATCTTGGTATCGCCCTTCTTGTCGCCCTGGATTACGCCAATCCGGTTTTTCGCCACATTGTTCGATCCGGTGGCGACAGCCGTCGTGTTCTCTGTCTTGACGTTGATCTCGGTGTTGCCCCTGATGCGGGTCTGACTGGTTTGCGCCATTGAGCCGGCGGCGAACAAAACCAATGCAATGGGGGCAGCGATATGTGATGTATTCACGGATTACTCTCCAATATTCCAGCGCAGCGGCAATTTGGTGGGTGGTTTGCCCTTGCGAAAGGCGTCTCGCATGGCCTCAAGTTCCTCGTCCGCGACGCCCAGCTTGCGGGCACTGAATGATGCGGGGTCGGGCGTAAACATGAGATAGGCTTGCGTCTCGTTGATCAGCAGCGCATCCAACCCGATGGCATAGTTATACTTGCCGAGGAAGGTCTTGAAAGCCTCGCGCTGGGCATCCGACAGCGATTCCGCCCAAAAACGTTGGCAATACTGAGTGTAATAGGGGTTGGTATAGTACTCGCCGTGGGCCATCTCATGCAGCAGGATCGCGTAACGCGCCGTTGAGTTGATGAGCGGCTCG
The DNA here is from genome assembly GCA_001828935.1 of Rhodocyclales bacterium RIFCSPLOWO2_02_FULL_63_24. Lineage (GTDB taxonomy): Bacteria > Pseudomonadota > Gammaproteobacteria > Burkholderiales > Rhodocyclaceae > Sulfuritalea. Next base: position 18,497 of record MHZX01000023.1, on the reverse strand, counting down.
CCAGCACTCTTTTCCTGAGTTTGGGGGATCGAAAGAATAACGTTGTTGGGTTGAACGGCTTGCCAGAAGCCACGCCATTCTCGCATCATGCCCTGCGCCGTCAGGAAATCCCTTATCACCAGTTCTTCCTGATTCAATGGAATTTTGTCGCGCTGCGCAAAATTGAAGAACTGTACCAATTCATGCACCATGACGTCGTGGCCAAACGCGAAATCGGATTCAGAGCGCCTCGCTGCAGCAAGGCGGGCCGCCATTTCCTGCTCGTTCAGGACTCGTGGGTAGGGTTCCGTGATTTGCTGCTCGGTAAATTGGGTAATTCGGTTGAAACTACGTCCCTGATAGGCAAGACCAGGAAAATCAAACACGAAAATACTCGGATTGTCGGCGTATCGCCAAACGGTCAGCTTGCCGGTGCGGCTACCGACAATCTGGGAGAAATCGCCAACTGCGGGTTGTGGCGCCGCACCATGGGCAACGAGCGCCACCGCGGTCGCCAGAATCAACAGACCGAAGCGGACAATAGTCATACCTATTGGTTTCTGGATCGACATCATTTTCCCCGGCTACTTTTTGAAATATTCAAGTCGATACGCGGTTGCGCGGGCAACATGCGAACGGACATTAGCCTGCCTAGGCGTTGCAGCCGCCAGCGCTCCATTCCCCGCAGGATCGGCCAACAACAACCCGGTAGTGCTGTCGGACCGGCGGTAAGAAGACCAAGCCAGCGCTCGCTGGGCCAAAAAACCGCTATTACCACGAACGTTCGGAACCAAGACAATGCCCGACATCGTTTGGGCACCGGAAGCAAACTGCGTTCCATTTACCCAAAATCCCGAACTGGATTGGAGAAGAATCTCCGCCTTCGCTTGAAGGGGTGCAACGGCCAGCGATAAACCCAGTAGGACCGAGGCAAAGCCAGCAAGCAAACTAGTTTTGCTCAACACTGACGTTCCCATTTTTCCCCCAGTGTATCCGATAGGACTTGCCTGTTTTCTTCGATGTGTGCCGGCTCTTGCCACGCTGAATCTTTTCGCCGTCAATAAACACATCATCGTTGATCACGGCTACTCCTTCCATCTCAACCTCGGCGTCGACCGACCCTGCAGAATTGCTGGCTGCGTTGCCGGAACCCACGCTGACTGCCGCGTTGCCGTTTCCCTTCTTCAGCTTCACATTGACTCCCGGCACGTCCACTACGACCTGACCGAAAACAAGGCCGGATGCGGCGGCAAACAATCCGAAGCAGATGATGGCGGAAAGCGACGAAAACTTCATCTTGATTTCACCAAATGCATATTGCAATAACGTTCCAGACTACCGTGGGTTGACAGGCACGAATCAACGTGACTTTCGTCACACTATTGTTGGGCGCAGCGAACCTTGAATGGCTTGTTGTCGCGCATGATGAAAAACACGCCGCCGGGCTGAACATCGTCGCCAATACGTCCGGCCACGTTGTCTACCAGCTTCCCGCAGGCAACGATCGGAATACCGTCTGATCCGATCCGCTCGATTACCACCGAGTTGTCTGTTGACACGTAACTGCGCGCCCTGGCGCGGCTTTCCTGCGCACGCTCCGCAGTAGTGGCTCCAGAGCGTCCAGAGTCCTTGGTGGCTGGCAGTGGAACCTGGGCTGCACCCTGCCCCTGTTGATACTGGCGCGCCTTGACCCGATTCTCCGACGCGCGGCTTTCCGGCTGCCTTCTCGGGCTTAGCAGGCCTTCCTCTTCTTCCTCTGGAATCACAATGATGGTGGTGGTTCCGGATTCTGATTCTCGATAGGCCTTTGCCTTGCCCCGACTTTCCGCTGCTGACTCGGATGCCTTCTTGCCGCTGTCCTCTTTAGCCGGAACCACGATCTCGGCCAGCAGCAAAGCATTCCCGGATTCTTCGGCTGCCATCACACCTGCAGCAGAAAGTACCCAAATTCCCGTCATCAAGGACAGGCAAAGGGCTGGGATGCGCTTCATGGCATATCAACGATTGACGGTGATATCGATCTGGCTGACGATGGCGGACGGATTGATCTGTCGGAACTGATTGACGACTTCGTCAACCGATTTGACCGGCAATGGCGTCAGATCCCGGATTCCGACCAGGGTCTTCGGCACCACCAGCTCGCGGTCGGCTCCAATACAGGCAACCTTCTCGCGGCCCGGCTGATCGAAGCGAATCTTGAATCCGCCGCTTGGCAACCGCACGCCGCTATTGCCCTTGAGCGTCGGATTGGACTGGAATTGATTGGGGAAGATACGCGCCGTATTGCGGGCATTGTCCTCGTAATAGCAGTAGGCCGTACCGTCACTCGAAAGCGACAAGTTCATGTTGAGGAACTCACCGACGCGATAGGTCGGCCGCCCCCCCTTTTCGCTGTCCAGATTCACGCGGAAGGCGTTGGCCGCTGGCACAGAGGCGCCAGGGGGAACATAAGGCGGCGGCACGGCGGCGGGCGGCGGGGCGGATACTGCGGAAGAAACTCCTGGCGGCAGTGTGGGCTGAATGGCGGGCAAGGCTGCCAAGCTGTTTTGCGTGTCGTCAATCAGGCTGGCGTACAGGTCGAAGTTGATCTGACCGTTGGCCACCAGCCCAACTTCGGCTTGATATTCGCCAACCGCTTGCTTCAGGTCGGCGTTGATCACGCCATCCACCGGACCTTTGTAGCGATTCATGCTGCCCCCCAGCTTGCGTTGGACGAACAGGATACGGTCCTTGTCGTGCAACATGTCGTAGCTTTCGCGTGCTTGGTCGCGAATCAAGGGGTTGGTGACGTCGGTATCGAGACAGCGCCAGTAGGGTACTTGCGTAAATTTGCCGAGGGTTTCAATCAGGCTCAGTTCGAGCAGCGCCCGGGTTGTTGCGCCGAGTCCCTCCGAGCGGCTGAGATCCAGGTTGAAGCTCAGCCCTATCTTTCCGAGCTTGCCGCCGCCTTCGCCGGCTTTGCCGCCTTTGACCATTACCATCGTGTTCGAGGTGCTGGTAACGGGCAGGATTTTGCGCGTCGCCGCTTCGCCGATACTCATGTCCATGCTGATCAGGTCGAAGGATTCGTCCTTTGAAACGCCAAAATCCAAAAAGGGCAGCGATATTCCGGCACCCTTGCTGGTGCGCACCGAGTTGTCGTCCATTTGCGTAATGGAGCCGCGGATATAGTAGTCGGGAATCTTCCTGCTGGCGTCGCCGCGGGCTTCAAACAAGCGCGCCAGATCGTCGCCGCCGCCATGGAAGTCGATGAATTCGAAGGCGTTGCTCTTCAGCGTCATCTTCGCCACCGCGGTGATCACCATTTCCTTGGTGCCGGTACGCACCTTACCGGTTTCGTCGGGAACGCCAGCCGAGGTGATCACAATGCCTTGCTTGCCATGGGCCATGAACAACTCGTCCATACAGCGCAAAGCCTGGGTAAAACTTGTAATGGTCTTCGTTGCCGGTGTCTTCGGCCCTGCGGCAGATGTGGCCGCTTCTGCCGCACCTGACGGTCCGAGATCGGCTGCGCACGCAACTGCGGAAAAAGCCAGCAACGAAAAACCTAGCGAAAGCCGCTTTGGCGAAAGTACTGACATTGCAACCCCTTTAGCTGTGAGACGCGAAATAGGAAAGCGAAAACGGGAGGCGAACGTGAAGCATTCGACTAGTAGGCCTCTTGCCATAATAATATGAGTCTAGACCTTCATCCTCAAAACGGACCAAATGAAATCAAAGCCGGAGCCGGTCGGCTGCTACGGAGCAAGCGACGATCAGGGTTCGCGCCTGGCCATCGCACAAAATGCATATCTGCTTAGAAACGTGCCAACCTGCGCCGGGTTGACAGGGCGAGTTTCGCGTGACTTTTGTCACATTCCCGATTCGGGTCTGTGATTTTGGGTGGCGCTCGCCCAATCTTTTGTGCCGCCAAGGGATAACGCACCCGAATGAGCTTTGACTTTGACGCAGCTATTGAACGCGCCGGGACCGATTCGGTGAAGTGGGCGAAGTACGCCGACGCTGGCAACCCGGGTCGGGTCATCCCGCTTTGGGTGGCAGACATGGATTTTGCTGCGCCGCCGCCGGTCATCGCGGCTCTGCGGCAGCGCATCGATCACGGCGTGTTTGGCTACAACCACCCGATGACGAGCCAGGTCGACGCGGTGCTTGGCTATCTGGATCGCAAGTTCGGCTGGTCCATAGATCCCGAGTGGATCGTGTGGCTCCCTGGTCTGGTGTCCGGCCTCAATGTCGCTTGCCGGACGGTCGGAGAAACCGGTGACGCGGTATTCACTGCGACCCCGATTTATCCACCTTTCCTATCGGCGCCAAGGTCTTCCGGCCGACGGGTGGCGAGCGTCCCGCTGGTGCACGACTCGCGAGGCTGGCTGTGGGATTTCCCTACCGTAGATGCGGTACTCAAGGCAAGTCAGGCCAAGTTATTCCTGCTCTGCCATCCGCACAATCCGACGGGACGGGTTTGGAGCGAGGACGAGTTGTGGCAGGTCGCCCTGCTGGCAGAAAAACATAATCTGGTGGTGTGCTCGGATGAAATCCATAACGGTCTGGTTCTATCGCCGTACTGCCAGCACCGACTCTTCGCCATGCTCAGCCCCGAATTGGCGGCACGTACCATCACGTTGATGGCGCCGTCCAAGACCTTCAACATTCCTGGCCTGGGCTGTGCTTTTGCGATCATTCCCGATCCCGGCCTGCGCAGGGGTTTCCGCGATGCGATGAATGGCATCGTGCCGCATGTCAATGCCTTGGGCATGGTGGCAACCGAGGCGGCACTGACCCTGTGCGACGACTGGCATGCGGCACTGCTTGACTACCTGCGGCGCAATCTGCGCGCCGTCGAGCGAGCGGTAGCCGACGCACCGGGTCTCGACATGTGGCCGGTGGACGCGACCTATCTGGCCTGGATCGATGCGCGCGAATTTGCCGCGGACCACGGCATCGACAACCCGGCGCGCTACTTCGAACAGCACGGCTTGGGGTTTTCCGATGGTGCCGAGTTCGGCGCGCCGGGCTTCATCCGCCTTAATTTCGCCACTCGGCGCGCGCTGCTCGAAGAGGCGCTGGCGCGGTTGACTCAGGCGACCAGCCGCTTGCCTTCGTGAACCATAGCCGCGAATTTTTCGGCCGGCACCGGCGGCGAGAACAGGTAACCCTGGATTTCGTCGCAGCCGAGGCTCTTGAGGAACGCCAGTTGTTCGGCGGACTCGACGCCTTCGGCAATCACTTTGTGTTTCAGTTGTTTTGACATGCCGACAATGGCGCCGGCAATGGCGCAGTCGTTGACGTCGTCCGGGATGCCGACGACGAAGCTGCGGTCGATCTTGAGCGTGTTGATGGGGAAGCGCTTGAGATAGGAGAGGCTGGAATAGCCGGTCCCGAAGTCGTCAAGCGAGAGGGCGACGCCGAGACCGGTTATTTCGTCCATCATGGCAATCACCGTGTCCGTGTGGTGCATCAACATGCCCTCGGTGATTTCCAGTTCCAGCCACTCGGCGGCAATGCCGTGCCGCGTCAACAACTGCTGTACGCGAGTGGGCAGGTCGGCGGAAAAATCCCGGGCGGACAGGTTTACGGCAATATGCATTGTCGGGAAGTCGGCATCCGTCCATAGTCGAATCTGGCGACAGGCCGCTTCCAGCACCCAGTTGCTGATGTGCACTATCAATCCGGATTCTTCCGCAACCGGGACGAATTCTCCGGGCGGCACCAGCCCACGTTCCGGATGACGCCAGCGCACCAGCGCCTCGGCACCGATGATCACCCCGTCGGAAATTCTTACTTTGGGCTGGTAGTAGAGCATCAATTCGTCGCGCTCGATGGCGCGGCGCAAGTCGGCTTCCAGATTCAGGCGATCGATCGCACGTTGGTTCATGTCTTCGCTGAAAAAGGCAAAGCCATCCGGCCCCGTTTGCTTGGCGCGATACATGGCGATGTCGGCCTGACGCAACAGGGTTTCGGTGTCGAGCCCGTCTTCGGGGTAGACGCTGATGCCGATCGCGGCACCCAGCTTCAGTTCGCGGCCGCCAACCAGAATCGGATCATCCATTGCCGCGAGCAGCTTCTGCGCCACGTTGGCGGCGTGCTCGCGGCTGGCGATCTCGAACAGTCCCACCGCAAACTCGTCGCCGCCCAGGCGGCAGACCACGTCCGCGCCGCGCAGGCAGGCGCGGAAACGGTTCGCGGTTTCCTGCAGCACCTTGTCGCCGACCGTGTGACCGAGCGTGTCGTTGATCGGCTTGAAGCGGTTGAGATCGATGAACAGCAATGCGCCGAACCCGCCCTTGCGCTTCGACTCGGAAAGTGCCTGCTCGGCGAGCCGGTTGAACTGCACGCGGTTGGCGAGGCCGGTCAATGCGTCGAAATAGGCCAAGTGGTTGATGCGGCCCTCCGCCCGCTTTCTGTCCGTGATGTCGCTGAAAATGGAGAAGTAGTGAGTGACTTCGCCTGTCGCATCGGGCACCGAACCGATGGAAAGCCACTTCGGATAGATTTCACCATCCTTGCGCCGGTCCCATATTTCTCCCTGCCAGTAGCCGCTTTCGCGCAGACTCGCCCACATCTTCTCGAAAAAGGCAGCGTCATGCCGACCCGAGCGGAATTTGCGTGGCGTAGCGCCAATGGCTTCCTCCGCGCTGTAGCCTGTGATGCGGGTAAACGCGGGATTGACCGCGATGATTCTTTCCTGCGCATCGGTGATCAGGATGGCCTCTTCCGACTGTTCGAAGATGCGTGCGTGGAGCCGGAGTTGTTCGGCGGAATTGCGGCGTTCGGTGATGTCGGAGAGAAAGCCGATCAGTCCGTTCGGCTGTCCGGTCTCGTCCTTTAGCAGCGAAAGCTGGAGGCTGGCCCAGAATACTTCGCCGTTCTTCTTGCGCCGACGCACCTCCATTTCGCGGCCGCCGCGATCAAGAAAGACATCCTCGAAACTGGTGTCCTCCTCGTTTTCGTCGGCGTAGAGAAACAGCACGTTGCGGCCAATGGCTTCTTCCGCACTGTAGCCGAAGAGGCGCTCCGCACTGGTGTTCCAGCCGGTAATGAAGCCGGCCAGATCCATCGAGATTACCGACTCGTTGATTTGCTGGAGTATCTGCGCCTGTTGGCGCAGTTCTTCCAGTTCACGATCCGTGGTGGTCATCGACCTCTATTTTTCCCGGCTGACCTGCAAGGTCCAGCGCAAGGCTTGGATCTGTGTTTTGCACCAGGCTTCGTGGCCGATACCGGTTCGTATCAGCGCTGGGCCGACCGCCTCCGGCCCGAGTTCCGCCGCCTCGACCAGTGTCAGCAGTTTGCCCAGTTTCCCGCTGTGTTCCAGCAGTGCCGTGCTGATCTCGTCCGACAGTTTCAGGGGGCCGATAATATTGGCGAGCGGCTGTGCAAACAGTGCTTCGAGCTGGGAGAACATGCCCACCATGAAGGCTTCGTCCTGTGTCGCCCGATCGCTGCCGGCGGCTTGGCAGAGGCCTTCCATCAGGGTGGCGCGCAATGCGGCGCTGGCCAGCAACGGGTTGCCTTGGGCGCCGGTAGCCTGGCTTGCGTAGAGCAGGAGCTGCAACCAGCGCTGCAATTGCCTACGACCAAGCAGGGTAATGGCGTGGGCGAAGCTGTTGATCCGAGTATTTGGTGCAAATGCCACCGAATTGACCAGTCGCAACAACTGCACCGAAAGTTGCGGATCATGCTTCAGCGTGGCTTCTATGTCGCGCGTTTCTGCATCGCGGGTGATTTGGGCCAGGATTTTCAACAGCAAGGTCTGTGTCGGGCCCTTGCAGGGAGGTGATGCGGGCACTGGCGGCGGGGGCTCGTTGGTATCGGCATGCAGCACAAGTCCGGCAGGAAGGGCAGCGGCATCCAGGCGTTCAATCGCGCTGGCAGGCAGCAGGCAGACCAAACCTGGGATCGCTTCGGCCAAGCCGAATTCATCGAACACTTGAAGCAAAGTCGCCGCATCAACCGATTCGGCGCCGCGCACGCGAACACCCACCCACTCCTGGCTGGGGCCAAGCGTCGGTTGGAAAACAAGAAGCGGAAAGCTTTCGCTGGTCATATGGGAGTTTTCCTTCATGTCATGATTAACTGAAATCGTGACGGACGCAAGACTGGACGGATTTCTGTCGCACCAGGCGCTAAGTATGACGCATGATGCCGGCTTCCGTGACTATCGCATCGAGAGGCAGGTCGTGCGCTTGGGGCAGGATATCCGCCACGCGTCCTAACTCGAAGCCAACTCCGATCGCCAGGGGGCGTGGAACCAGTGCTGCCAGTGTGCGGTCGAAGTAGCCACCGCCATAGCCAATCCGAAAGCCGTTCCGGTCGAAAGCTACCAGAGGGAGGAGCACGATGTCGGGGCTGATCTTCGCGCCGCCGAGCGGAACCGGGATGCCGTGGCGGTCGATGTCCATTGCGGACGAAGGGATCCAGATGCGAAAAATCATCGGCGCATCGGCGACTTCGACTATCGGCATCGCGGCTCGCCAGCCGCGTTCGATCAGGCGCGATACCAGCGGTCGCGCATCGAATTCGCCGCGTACGGGCGCACAAAAGGCCAGAGTCTGCGGCGGATACGGCAGCAACAGGGCTTCGAGATGCGCTTCGATGCGGAGTGCCAGTGCATGACGGACTTTTTCGTCGAGAGCCGAACGGGCGGCCAGCTTCTCGTGGCGCAGCGTTGCGCGAAAAACAGAGGAATCGACGGTGTGTTCGTCGGACGGGGAGGGTGCAGTCATGTGCTAACGTGGAGCAGGAACATTTCAAGACAAAACCTGATTTCAGTGTAGGCTGGCGCCAGCTTGATCGGCATCCGGCGACGCGGCCGTAACCTAATTTGTTGGATGAACTATAACCCCAAGCCTGCCATGTCTCTAAGACGAATTGCCCTAATGGCGGCTTTCTCGCTTGCCGCCGCCGTGGCGCCAGCGCCGGCGCTGTGCGTTTCGTCGGGAGCTTTCGTCGATCGCGGCGACGCGGCTTTTCTCTCTGCGCGCGATGCCTTTCGCAACGGCGAGCGGGTACGCCTTGGACGCCAGGTAACGGCGCTGCAAGGGCATCCGCTGCATCCTTGGGCCGAATACTGGGCATTGCGGCTGCGTCTTGATGATGGCGACGCGAGCGGAGTGGCGGACTATCTGGGCCGCTACGAAGGCGCTTATCTCGCCGAGAAGTTGCGCGGCGACTGGTTGCGTGTGTTGGGCAAGAAGGGCGATTGGGAAAGCTTCCAGCGCGAGCTGCCTGCCTTGCTCATGCCCGACGCTGAAGTGAGATGCTACGCGGCACAGGCTTCGGGTGCGGCGGACGCCGTCCGTTCGCTTTGGGCGAGCGGCCAGGAATTGCCGCAGGCCTGTGAAACACTGATCGATCAGCTGGTCGCGGCAGGCGGCTTGACGGCCGAAGAGGTCTGGCAGCGTACGCGACGTCTGCTCGAAGCCAAGCGGGTGGGCGCGGCGCGCAGTGCAGCCGTCTATTTGCCTGACACAGACGGTTTTGATGGACGCGGACTGGAATCCATCGCGCAAGCCCCGGCGCGCTATCTGGACAAGCTCCCGGCCGGCTTTGCGGCAAAACGCGGTGGACGCGAAGTGGCGCTGTTCGCCGTGCAGCGACTGGCGCGCAACGACCCTTTGGACGCTGCAAAACGCCTTGCCCGCGTCGAATCGCGGTTCAGCGCCGAAGAGCGAGCCTACGCCTGGGGGCAACTCGCCTGGCAGGCCGCCTTGCGTCACTTGCCGGAGGCGTTGGCGTGGTACGAAAACGCAGCCGGTACGGTCTTGTCCAATGAGCAGATAGCGTGGCGGGTCCGCGCCGCATTGCGGGTGCACGACTGGAGTGTGGTGCGGCGCGCGATTGCGGCCATGCCCGCGGTGCAGTCGGCGTTGCCGGAATGGACTTATTGGCAGGCTCGTGCGCTGGCGGCCGGCGGCCATCCCGACGAAGCCCGTGCGCATTATTTGAAGATCAGCGGCCAGCCGAACTTCTACGGCAACCTGGCTGACGAGGAACTGGGCCGTCCGATTGAAGTGCCCCCGCACGCGGCCGCACCGAGCGCGGAGGAATTGGCTGTGGTTGCCGCCAACCCGGGCTTTCAACGCTCGCTGGCGCTGTTCCGCGTCGATATGCGGGTCGAAGGCGTGCGCGAATGGGTATGGTCGCTGCGCGGCATGGACGACCGCGCCCTGCTGGCGGCCGCCGAGTTCGCCAGGAAACAGGAAATATGGGATCGGGCGATCAACACGGCAGACCGTACCTCGGCGCAGCACAATTACAGCCTGCGCTACATCGCGCCTTTCAGCGACCGGGTGTTGCCCAAGGCCGACGAGTTGGCTCTCAACAACGGCTGGGTATATGGCCTGATGCGCCAGGAATCGCGCTTCGTTACGAATGCCAAGTCTTCGGTCGGCGCCAAGGGTCTCATGCAGATCATGCCGGCGACTGCGAAATGGGTGGCAAAGAAGATCAAGCTGACGAATTTCCATCCGGCCAAGGTGAATGAAATGGATACCAATGTCACACTCGGCACCCATTACATGAAAATGGTGCTGCAGTCGCTCGACAATCACCCGGTACTCGCCTCCGCCGCTTACAACGCCGGCCCCAGCCGTGCTCGCAGGTGGCGTGCGGAGCAGCCGCTGGAAGGTGCGATCTATGCAGAAACCATTCCGTTTTCCGAAACCCGTGACTACGTAAAAAAGGTCATGAGCAACGCGGTCTACTACAACACCCTGTTTTCCGGTCGTCCGCAGTCGCTGAAAACCGCGCTGGGTGTAATCGGTGCCCGCGGACAAGGCGAAGCAGGCGTCGACGATCTACCGTGAGGAACATCCTGGTAATCGGCGGCACCGGTTTTTTGGGTACGGCCGTCGCCCACCAACTGGTGCGCCGTTGCTCGTCCGCGAAGCGGAATTCCAAGTATGCAGAGCGTGCCACCGTCGGGGCTTCGCTGACGCTGCCGACGCGCCGACGGGAGCGGGCCAAGCACCTGCTGGTGCTCCCTACGGCGCAGGTGGTCGAGGCCGATGTGCACGATCCGTCGGCGCTGGCCCGGCTGATGGTCGGACAGGATGCGGTGATCAGCCTGGTCGGCATCTTGAAAGGCGGCGAGGGCGAGCCGTATGGTTCCGGCTTCGCCCGAGCCCATGTCGATCTGCCGCAAAAAATCGCTGCGGCGGCAAAGACCGCCGGGGTGCGGCGGATACTGCACGTTTCTGCGCTGAAGGCGGCGGCGGATGCGCCCTCCGGCTATCTGCGTTCGAAGGCAGCGGGCGAGGCGGCATTGCGGGATGCGGGGCTGGATCTCACGGTGTTTCGTCCCTCGGTGATATTCGGACAGGGGGATTCCTTCCTCACCTTGTTCGCCCGGCTGGCGCGAATCGCGCCCTTGTTTCCGCTGGCATGCGCCGATGCCCGCTTCCAGCCGGTGTGGGTGGCGGATGTTGCGGCCGTGATGGTGGATAGCCTGCTGCGTGAGGAAAGCATTGGCGCCACCTACGAGTTGTGCGGCCCCACGCAATACCGTCTGCGTGAGTTGGTCGGCTATGCGGCGGCGGTTGGCGGCCATCCGCGCCCCGTGATTGGTCTGCCGCCAGCCCTTGCCTGGCTGCAGGCATGGGCCATGGAGTTCATTCCCAACAGTCCGATGACGCGCGACAACATTCGGTCCATGCGCGTCGACAGCGTGTGCGACGCCGGCTGCCGGTTAGCCTTTGGCTACAATGCGACCGCGCTGGAAGTCGTGGCGCCGACCTATTTGCGCGGCTGAAGGATTCCGGATCAATGGAAACCTATGCCGTGGGCGGCGCTGTGCGGGACGAACTGTTGGGCCTGACGGTCAAGGATCGCGACTGGGTGGTGGTCGGCGCCACTCCGCAAGACATGCTGGCGCAGGGCTTTGTCCCGGTCGGGCGCGACTTTCCGGTGTTTCTGCATCCCCGGACCCATGAGGAATATGCCCTGGCGCGCACCGAACGCAAAACGGCGCCGGGCTACACGGGCTTTGCTTTCCATGCCGCGCCGGGGGTGACGCTGGAGCAGGACCTGATCCGCCGCGACCTGACCATAAATGCCATGGCCAAGGACGCAGCGGGCGCGATCATCGATCCTCATGGCGGCCGCGCGGATCTTGCGGCGCGCGTGTTGCGCCACGTTTCGCCGGCATTTGCCGAGGATCCGGTACGCATCCTGCGCGTGGCGCGCTTTGCGGCGCGTTTCGCCGATTTCTCGATTGCTGCGGAAACCCTGGAATTGATGCGCGGCATGGTCGCCGCCAGTGAAGTCGACGCCCTGGTGCCCGAGCGGGTCTGGCAGGAACTTGCCCGCGGGTTGATGGAAAGCCGGCCGTCGCGGATGTTCGAGGTGCTGCGTGAATGCGGCGCACTGGTCCGCCTGTTGCCCGAACTGGACGCCCTGTGGGGCGTGCCGCAGCGCGCCGACTACCATCCCGAGATCGACACCGGGGTGCACGTCATGATGGTGATCGACATGTCGGCGCGCCTCGCGGCGGCGCTGCCCGCGCGCTTTGCGGCATTGGTGCACGATCTCGGCAAAGGCCTCACGCCGCCCGACATCCTGCCGCGTCATCACGGCCATGAGGCAAAGAGCGTAACCCTGCTGGAAGCCGTCTGCGAGCGACTGCGCGTGCCGGCCGATTGCCGCGACGTCGGTCGCCTCGTGGCGCGCTTCCATGGCGACATGCACCGCATTGCTCAGTTGCGCCCGGAAACCAGGTTGACGCTGCTCGAGCGTTGCGATGCCTTGCGCCGACCGGAGCGCTTCGAACTCATATTGCTTGCCTGCGAGGCGGATTATCGCGGCCGGCTGGGCTGGGGCGAACGCGACTACGCTCCGGCGGCGGCGTGGCGCGCCGCCCTGGCGACGGTGCGCGCCGTGGATGCCGGGGCCATAGCGCGCACGATTGCGAATACCGGCGAAGCTCGGGCCGATCCTCAGGCGATCGCCCGCAATATCAGCGCTGCGCGCGTGGATGCCTTGCGCCGGAACTCAGAACAGCCGCCCGATCAGGCTGGCGACCAGCGATAGCAGAACGACCGAGGCGAAGGGGAAGACATAGTCCTTGCCGCGCAGCCGCAGCCGCAGGTCGCCCGGCAGACGACCCAGATGCAGCAGGCGCGCCAGGCGGGGCTGCAGCAAGCCGACGATGACTACGGCGGCAATCAGGACAATCAGCCACTTCAGCATGGAGTGGTAAGCGGTAAAATTGCGGAAACAAAGATATTACCTCACCAGGGGATCCCCTCCAGCGGCCTGAAGACCGCAGGCATAACGGAGTTGCGCGCAATGACGCTCTTTACCCAGCTGTGCCCCAACAGCCTTTGCAGGCTGTCGTGATGAACTCACCCCGCTTCGAGCACCACGAAGTCCTGGTGCGAGCGCCAGTGGGTGAGGTGCGTCCGACGCCGTTGCTGTTCGTGCACGGCGCCTATACCGCGGCGTGGTGCTGGGAGGAGCATTATCTGCAGTTCTTTGCCGAGGCCGGCTATGCGGCCTACGCGCTGAGTCTTTCCGGGCATGGCGGCTCGCCGGGGCGCAAGCATCTCGACAGTTTTTCAATCAACGACTACGTGCGCGACATCGCGGCGGTTGCCGAAGCACTGCCGGCGCCGCCGATACTGATCGGGCATTCGATGGGCGGCTTCGTGGTGCAGAAGTATCTCGAAGATCACCGTGCGCCTGGCGCAGTCTTGATGTGCGCCGTGCCGCCGCAAGGGCTGTTGTCCGCGGCGCTGGGCATGATGTTTTCCAAGCCGGGCATGATGAAGGATTTGAACAACCTGATGAGCGGCGGCAAGGCTTCGCTGGAGACCCTGCGCGAGGCGCTGTTCGCCCAACCGGTTTCGCTCGACGACCTGAAGCGTTATTACAAGCGCTCGCAATCCGAGTCGCATCGCGCGATCTGGGACATGTCCCTGTTCGGCATGCCGCGCGCCGGGCGGGTGAAACGCACGCCGCTGCTGGTGCAGGGTGCGGAATTCGATCACCTGATTCCCTCTTCGCTGGTGGAAATGACGGCCCGCACCTACGACGTAGACGCCCATATCTTTCCCGGCATGGGCCACGGCCTGATGCTGGAGCGAGACTGGAAAAAGCCGGCGCAGCAAATCCTCGAATGGCTGCAGGAGTTGCCGGCATGATCGTCACCTTTCAGTCCCCCGCGTCGGGCGACGTCATCATGTTCGGCGATGTCGCGCAGCGCATGATGAAGATCATGGGCAAGGATCCGACCGACAAGGGCATTGTCACTGTCGAGCAGTTGCCCGAGGCAATCGCCCGGCTCAAGGCGGCAATCGAGGAAGACAAGCAGCAACGTGCCGGCCTGCAAGACGAAGATCTGCCGCGGACCGAGCCCGATGGCGGCACCAATGCGAAGAGCTCACGGCCTTTCGTCACCCTGACGCAACGTGCAGTGCCGCTGCTGGAATTGCTGGAATGGTCGCTGAAGAAGAAAAAGCCGGTGGTCTGGGGCGTCTGAGCGCCGGACCAGCTAGAACAACTCGATCTCGCCGCCGCTTTCTTCCACTTCCTGCATACGTGCCGTCATGTACTGCTTGAGCGCTTCCTGCACCGTGGCGCCGGCCATTACCGCATCAAACATGCCGCGCTCTTCGGCCATGGTGTATTTGGAGCGGATGCGCTCCTGTAGCCCGCTCCATTCCTGGGGGTTATAGAGCCGCCCGGTGTTGCTCACCAGTTCGGACAGTTCGCTCAGGCTGTGGCAGACGTGATCGAGGCGCTGCACCAGTTTGTCGTAGAACTGGAAGGCGATGATGGCGTGATGCACCTTCTGCGACACTTGGCGGGCATTCTCCTGGATTTCAGACTTGACCATGCCGTTGCCTATCGTGTCGGGCAAGGTGCCCAGCGCGACGTCGATCATGCTCAGGGTGTCCGCCATCGAGGTGAAGGTGTCCATCAGCGTATCGACCGAGGAATTCGAGTCGCGCATCGCGGCATCCACCTGACCGGCAGCGAGTTCCAGCATCAAGACGGTTTCGCGCACCTGGCTCCAGTCCAGGTCCGGGGTGTGGGCCCGGGTGCCGCGTGGAATTTCCTGACTCATGATGGACGTTTCCCCTTTTCAGCAAGCATTCGATCGACTGCGCCATCCATGGCGTCTCTTAGAGCGGCTTGTTCAAACCGATGAAGGATACCGGAAAGACGGCCTCGGGTCCCGCGCCCTTGGCAGCCTGCGATTCGTAATCCGGCATTTGCTCGCCGATGCCGGCGGCCTGTGTCAGCTTGGCAAGCAGTACCTGCAACTGGTCGGTGAGCCAGTCTTCCTCACAGCGCGTCGGCACGAACAGCAGTTCGCGCACGCGATCGGGAATTTCGTCGGCCGGGATGATGTCGTTGGCCGCATAGGCCGCGGAAAAGAACGGCCCGGCGATGAAGCGCAGGGTCCAGCCCTCGTCCTCATCGGGCAGCAGCAGGAAGATACGGGCGCCTTCGGCCTGGGCATTTTCGTCATTGTCGTCGCCGAATACCGGCATTGCGGCGAAGGCGGCCTTCTTCCGTTGTTTGACGAAGACCACCGCCTCGTTGAAGTCGAGGCGATTCAGTGGGTTTTCTGGCATTTGCTTCTCCTGGGGGTCACAACAAAGGGGCGAGCCATTTTTCGGCTTCTGAAATGGAGTAGTTGGCGCGCTTTCCCCAATCTTCAAGCTGGTCGCGACCGATTTTTGTGACGGCAAAATAATGCGCCTCGGGATGCGCAAGGTAGAAGCCGGCGACCGAGGCGGCCGGCGTCATGGCATAGCTCTCGGTGAGGGCCATGCCGGCGTTGGCCGGCGCGTCGAGCAGCGCAAACAAGCCCCCCTTGGCGGTGTGGTCGGGGCAGGCCGGGTAGCCGGGCGCTGGGCGGATGCCCTGATATTGCTCGGCGATCAGCGCCGCGCTGTCGAGTGACTCGCCGGCCGCATAACCCCAGTAGCTGGCGCGGACTTCGCGGTGCAGCCATTCGGCGGCGGCTTCGGCGAGGCGGTCGGCGAGGGTCTTGAGCATGATGGCGCGGTAGTCGTCGTGCTGCGCCTCGAACTCGGCGAGCTTCTGCTCGATGCCGATACCGGCGGTGACGGCGAAGGCGCCGGCGTAATCCGCCGTAGCGCCAGCGCTCTGCGTTCCGGCGGGAACTCCCGGGGCAACGAAATCGCTGAGACACTGCTGCGGCTTGCCGGCCGGACGTTCCTGCTGCTGGCGCAGGCCGTGCCAGCTCATCACGGCCGTGTCGCGCGCCTCGTCGGCGTAGAAGACGATGTCGTCGCCGACGGCATTAGCTGGGAAGAGCCCGAACACCGCATTGGCGCGGATCCACTTTTCGGCGATGAGCTGCTGCAGCATCGCCTGGCCGTCCTTGAACACATTGCGTGCGGCTTCGCCGACCACGGCGTCGTCGAGGATTTTCGGATACGAGCCGGCCAGGTCCCAGGTCTGGAAGAAAGGGCCCCAGTCGATGTACTCCGCCAGTTTGGCGAGGTCGAGATCGGGCAGCACGGTGACGCCGAGCTGTCTCGGCTTGACCGGCGTGTATGTCAGCTTGGCATGGTTGGCGCGCGCCGCGGCCAGCGTTACCAGCGTCACGCCTTTCTTGCCCGCGTGCTGGCCGCGCACTTTTTCGTAGTCGGCGGCGACTTCCGTCACATAGTCGTCGCGCATGTCGAGCGACAACAGTTTGGTCACCACGCCGACCGCGCGCGAGGCATCGGGCACATAGACCACCGGCCCGGCGTAGTTCGGCGCGATCTTGATCGCGGTGTGCGCGCGCGAGGTCGTTGCGCCGCCGATCAGGAGCGGCTGGGTGAAGCCCTGGCGCTGCATCTCGCTGGCAATGTGGCTCATCTCCTCCAGCGAGGGCGTGATCAGGCCGGACAGCCCGATCGCCTGCGCGCCATGCTCCTTCGCCGCATTGAGGATCTTGTCGGCGGCGACCATGACGCCGAGGTCGATGATGTCGTAGCCGTTGCAGCCGAGCACCACACCGACGATGTTCTTGCCGATGTCATGGACGTCGCCCTTGACGGTGGCGACCACGATGCGGCCCTTGGAGGTCGAGCCGGTACGTTTCTTTTCCTCCTCGATGTAGGGGATCAGGTGGGCCACGGCCTGCTTCATGACGCGCGCCGACTTGACCACCTGCGGCAGGAACATCTTGCCGGCGCCGAACAGGTCGCCGACTACGTTCATGCCGTTCATCAGCGGGCCTTCGATAACCGACAGCGGCGGCTTGCCCTCCGCAAACAGCGCGGCGCGGCATTCCTCGGTATCGGCCACGACGAATTCGGTGATGCCCTTCACCATCGCGTGTTCGAGACGCTTGTCCACCGGCCAGGCGCGCCAGGCCAGGTCGACCACTTGCTCCTTGGCGGCGCCCTTGACCCGCGTCGCCAGTTCGATCAGCGTGTCGCCCGGGTTTGGCTTGCCTGCGACTTTTCGGTTGAGCACCACGTCTTCCACCGCCTCGCGCAGCTCGGGCGCCAGATCGTCATAGACGCCGAGCTGTCCGGCATTGACGATACCCATGGTGAGCCCGGCCCTGACCGCGTGATAGAGGAAGACGGTGTGGATGGCTTCCCGCACCGCCTCGTTGCCGCGGAAGGAAAAGCTCACGTTGGAGACGCCGCCGGAACTGCGTGCATGCGGCAGGTTCTCGCGAATCCAGCGCACTGCATTGATGAAATCCACCGCGTAGTTGTCGTGCTCGGGGATGCCCGTGGCGATGGCGAAAATGTTCGGATCGAAGACGATGTCCTCGGCCGGAAAGCCGTCGCCGACCAGCAGATCGTAGGCGCGTTTGCAGATGCCGATCTTGCGTTCGTAGGTGTCGGCCTGGCCCCGTTCGTCGAAGGCCATGACGATCACCGCCGCGCCGTAGCGCCGTGCCAGGCGAGCCTGTTCGAGGAACTTCGTCTCGCCCTCCTTCATCGAGATGGAATTGACGATGCCCTTGCCCTGGATGCACTTGAGGCCGGCCTCGATCACCTCCCACTTCGAACTGTCGAGCATCAGCGGCACCTTGCAGATGTCCGGCTCGGAGCCGACCAGATGCAGGAAGCGCACCATCGCCGCCCGCGAATCGAGCATGGCCTCGTCCATGTTGATGTCGACCACCTGCGCGCCGTTCTCCACCTGCTGGCGGGCGACCGCCAGGGCGTCGTCGAAGCGGCCTTCGAGGATCATGCGGGCGAATGCCTTCGAACCGGTGACGTTGGTGCGCTCGCCGACGTTCACGAACAGGCTGTCGTCGCCGATGTTGAAGGCTTCTAGGCCCGCCAGGCGCAGACGAAAGTCGGCGCTGGCGGGACGGTGCAGGGAATTCGCGGAGCACTGCTCCGCGCCTGCGCCGGCCGACGGCTGTGCAAAGCCGTCGGGGGATCCCGCCAGGGGTCCAGCGCCAATGCCCGCGACAGCCTCGGCGATGGCCTTGATGTGCTCTGGCGTTGTTCCGCAGCATCCTCCCACGATGTTGACGATGCCGCTCTTCGCCCACTCGGCGATTTCATCGGCCAGCATCTGCG
>MHZX01000022.1 GCA_001828935.1 Rhodocyclales bacterium RIFCSPLOWO2_02_FULL_63_24 | reverse complement strand
GGACGGCACGGACATCTACTGGGCGCGCTCGCGCGTGCTCGAATACCTCAACTTCGCTGCCGGCCGCATGCCCAAGGGCGTCACGCCGCAGATCGGCCCCGATGCCACGGGGGTGGGCTGGGTGTACCAGTACGCGCTGCTGGCCAAGGACAAGACCCTGGCCGAGCTGCGCACGATCCAGGACTGGTATTTGCGCTACCAGCTGACCAAGGCCCACGGCGTCGCCGAGGTCGCCTCGATCGGCGGCTTCGTGCAGACCTACCAGGTCACCGTCGATCCGGTCAAGCTGCGCGCCTACGGCATTCCGGTGATGAAAGTGGCCCAGGTGATCCGCGATTCCAACCGCGATGTCGGCGGCCGCGTGGTCGAGATGGCCGAGACCGAGTACATGGTGCGCGGCAAGGGCTATCTCGCCGGCCGTGGCGATCTGGAAATGCTCGTCGTCAAGAGCGACAAGGGCACGCCGGTGCTGATCCGCGACATTGCACGGGTCGAGCTGGTGCCCGACGAGCGGCGCGGCCTGACCGAACTCAACGGTGAGGGCGAGGTGGTGTCGGGCATCGTCATGGCGCGCTACGGCCAGAACGCGCTGGAAGTGATCCACAACATCAAGGAGAAGATCGGCGAAGTCTCCGCCGGCCTGCCGGCGGGCGTGACGGTGGAGACGGTGTATGACCGCGCCGAACTGATCCTCCGCGCCATCGACACCCTGAAGCGCACGCTGGCCGAGGAATCCTTGATCGTCGCGCTGGTCTGCATCGTCTTCCTGCTGCATGTGAGGAGCGCCCTGGTGGCGATCCTGATGCTGCCGGTCGGGGTGCTGATCGCCTTCATCGCCATGCGCCTGCTGGGCATGAATTCCAACCTGATGAGCCTGGGCGGTATCGCCATCGCGATCGGCGCCATGATCGACGCCGCCATCGTCATGATCGAGAACGCGCACAAGCACCTCGAACGATTGCCCGCAGGACATACCAACGGCGATCGCAGCGAAGCCATGATCAGCGCCTGCAAGGAAGTCGGTCCCGCGCTGTTCTTTTCGCTGCTGATCATCACCGTTTCCTTCCTGCCGGTATTCACGCTCGAAGCGCAGGAGGGCCGGCTGTTCTCGCCGCTGGCCTACACCAAGACCTTCGCCATGGCCGGCGCCGCCCTGCTCTCGGTGACGCTGGTGCCGGTGCTGATGATGCTGTTCATCCGCGGCAAGATCCTGCCCGAGGCGCGAAATCCGGTGAATCGTTTCCTGATCTGGGTCTATCGACCGATCATCGCCTGGGTGATGCGCTGGAAGAAGATGACCATCGTGCTGGCCGTGCTCGCCATGGGCGTTTCGATCTATCCGGCATCGAAGTTGGGCAGCGAGTTCATGCCGACCTTGAACGAAGGCACCCTGTTTTACATGCCGACGTCCTTGCCGGGGATGTCGATCACCAAGGCCGCCGAACTGTTGCAGACGCAGAACAAGATCATCAAGAGCTTTCCCGAAGTCGCCTCGGTGTATGGCAAGGCCGGCCGCGCCAACACGGCGACCGACCCGGCGCCGACGGAGATGTTCGAGACCGTGATCAACCTCAAGCCCGAAGCCGAATGGCGGCCCGGCATGAACACCGACACGCTGATCGCCGAAATGGACAAGGCCCTGCAGTTTCCCGGCGTCGCCAACTCCTGGACCATGCCGATCAAGGCCCGCATCGACATGCTGTCCACCGGCATCCGCACCCCGATCGGGATCAAGGTGTTCGGCAAGGACCTCAACGAAATGGAGACGCTGGCCAAGCAGATCGAGGCCGTGGTGAAGTCCGTGCCCGGCACCACCTCGGCCTTCGCCGAGCGCATCACCGGCGGCTTCTACCTCAACATCACGCCGGACCGGGAACAACTGGCCCGCTACGGCTTGGCCGTGGGCGACCTGCAGGACGTGATCGGCACCGCGCTGGGCGGCGAGATGGTGACCACTACGGTCGAGGGACGCGAGCGCTTCGGCGTCACGGTACGCTATCCGCGCGAATTGCGTTCCGACCCGCAGCAGATTGCGCGCGAGGTGCTGGTGCCGACCATGGACGGCGCGATGATTCCGCTCGGGCAAGTTGCTGCGGTGGCGATCGCCAAGGGCGCACCGGGCATCCGCACCGAGAACGCGCTGCTCTCCGCCTACATCTACGTCGATATCCGCGGCCGCGATATCGGCGGCTATGTTGCCGATGCCAAGCAGGCGGTGGCGGCGCAGATCAAGTTCCCGCCCGGTTACTACGTGACCTGGAGCGGCCAGTTCGAATACATGGAGCGGGCCATCGCGAAAATGAAAATCGTCATCCCGGTGACGATGCTGAGCATCTTCCTGCTGCTCTACCTCAATTTCCGGCGCATGGCGGAAACGCTGATCGTCATGCTCTCGGTGCCCTTCGCGCTGGTCGGCGGGGTCTGGCTGATGTGGCTGCTGGGTTACAACCTCTCGGTGGCGGTGGCGGTCGGCTTCATCGCCCTGGCCGGCGTTGCGGCGGAAACCGGGGTGGTGATGCTGATCTACCTCGATAAAGCCTGGGAGGATGCCCGCGCCCGTTGCGTTGCCGAAAATCGCCGTGCCGCCAGCGCCGACTTGTACGCCGCGGTCATGGAAGGCGCGGTGGAGCGGGTGCGGCCGAAGATGATGACCGTGACGGCGATCATGGCCGGCCTGCTGCCCATCATGTGGGGCACCGGCACCGGTTCGGAAGTCATGAGCCGTATCGCGGCGCCGATGGTCGGCGGCATGATCTCGTCGACGGTGCTGACCCTGGCGGTGATTCCGGCCATCTATGCACTGGTCAAGGAGTGGCGCTTGCGTCATCGTCCGGAGAGTTGATTGGCTGACTATTTTCGGCGCGGCGACGGGGCGCCGAAACCGCTTTACAATCGTTGTATGTCCCTGATCGCAACCTCCCTATTCCGATCCTGGCGGCGCGGTCTGCTGTTGGCGTTGTGGGTCCTGGCCTCCGCGCCCGCGGTGGCGGCGGAGCCGTTGCGGCTCAACACGGGGGTGGGGGCGCCCTACATCCAGGCCGACGGCAAGGGCTTCCTCGATCTGCTGGTGCCCGAGATCTTCCGTCGTCTGGGATTGCCGGCGGAAGCCGTGGGTTACGTCGCTTCCGAGCGCGCCATGATCAATGCCAACAAAGGCCTCGATGACGGCATCGCGATGCGCATCAAGGGCCTCGAAGCCGCTTATCCCAACCTGCTGCGGGTCGACGAAAAAATCATCGACAACGATTTCGTCGCGTATTCCATTCATCACAACTTCCCCACCACGGGTTTTGAAACGCTGAGGCCTCACCAGGTCGGTTATATCGTCGGCTGGAAGGTATTCGAGGCGAAGCTGGACGCGAGTTACAGCGTGACCCGGGTACAGGATGCCGATCAGCTCTTCAAGCTGCTCGGCAACGACCGCGCCAGCGTCGTCCTGTTCGAGCGCTGGCAGGGCAACTGGCTGATCCGGCAACGCGGCTTGCCGGCAAAATTGCTGCTGCCGCCCCTGGTCTCTACCGAAATGTACATGTACCTGCACGTCAAGCACGCCCATCTGGTCGAACCGGCCGCCAGCGCGCTGCGGGCGGCCAAGGCGGACGGCACCTACCGCCGGATCTTCGAGCGGAGCCTGGCGATCCTCGAAGCGCGATGAGCGAGCACCCGCCCCCCGCAGCGGAGCGCCCCCGGCACCGCCTGGCGCGGCGACTGGTACAACTGATCGTCGTCGCCAGTTCCCTGATCGCCATTGCGATTACCGCCGCCCAGCTCTACCTGGAATTCGCCCGCGACGTCGGCGACATCCGCGCCCGCTTCGAACAGATCGAAGATGCCTACCTGCCGAGCGTGATCCAGAACGTCTGGTTGACCGACCGGGCCCGGCTCCAGGTTCTGCTCGACGGCATCCGGCGCCTGCCGGACTTCGAGTCGGCCCAGGTGCTGGTCGACGGCAAACCCTTTGTCGTCAGCGGCAAGGCCGCAGCGGCGCCGGAAATGGTGAGGCAGTTCCCCCTGATCCAGGAGTTCCGCGGCCGGCCGGTCGACATCGGGGTGCTGGAGGTGACCGCCAGCCTCGACGGTCCGCTGCAGCGGACCTGGCAGCGGCTGTGGTTCGTGCTGCTGCTCAACGGCCTCAAGACCGCGGTGATCGCCGGCCTGATCTTCCTCCTGGTGCGGCGCATGATCACCGGCCCGGTGCAGCGCATGGCCAAGCAGGCGCGGCGCCTGGCCAACGACGACCTCGACCAGCCCCTGGCGCTGCGGCTGCGCTACCCGTCCCGGCCGGACGACGAAATCCATGGCCTGGCGGCGGATCTTGAACGCATGCGGCTCAGCCTGAGACAGCAGCGGGACGCCCTGCTCAAGTCGAACGAGGAGCTTTCCCTGGCCCTGGCGGACAAGGAAATCGCCCTGCTGCAGAGCAAGGCCAGCGAGCAGGCCTTCCAGGAAAGCCGCGCCCATCTGGCGCGGGCCCAGAAAGTGGCCAACCTGGGGAGCTGGGAATGGACCTGGGGTGAAGAGGAGATGCGCTGGTCGGAAGAGGTATTCCGTCTCTTGGACCTTACCCCTGCCGCCGGCAAACTGGCCGTGGCGTCCTTGTCGTCGCTTTCCCGCCTGAAGGCGGCGCTGCATCCCGAGGATATCGCCAGCCTGGAGCGCCAACTGCTGCAGGCGCGCGAATCGCAGGAGGTGAGCGCCGCCGAGTTTCGCGTCGTGGCCGGCGACGGCAGCGTGCGGCTCCTGCGCCAACTGGTGGAACCCCTTACCGACGGCGCCGGCGGGGCACCCCGGCTGCTCGGCACGCTGCAGGACATCACCGAACAAAAACGGGTCGAGGAGGCCCTGGAACTGGCCGCCAGCGTGTTCACCACGACCCGCGAAGGCATCCTGGTGACCGATGCGCGAGGCGTCATCCTGACCGTCAATCCGGCCTTCACCGCGATCACCGGCTATGCGCCGGAAGCCGCCATCGGCCAGACTCCGCGGCTGCTGCGCTCCGGCCGTCACGACCAGGATTTCTACGACAAGCTGTGGCTCGGCCTGAACGCGACCGGAAGCTGGCAGGGCGAAATCTGGAACCGGCGCCAGAACGGCGAGGCCTACCCGCAATGGACCAGCATCAGCACCATCCTGGACGCGACGGGGCAGCCCAAGCGTCGCGTGGCCGTGATCAGCGACGTCACCGAAATGCGCCGCAAGGACGAGTGGATTCGCCACCTGGCCTACCATGACGCGCTGACCGGCCTGCCCAACCGGCTGCTGCTGGAGGACCGCCTGAGCCAGGCCATCAGCGTCGCCCACCGCACCGGCGGCGGCGTCGCCGTGCTGTTCCTCGACCTTGACCGCTTCAAGCTGGTGAACGACAGCCTGGGCCATCGCGCCGGCGACGACTTGCTGAAGCGGGTGACGGACCGGGTGAACGAATGCGTGCGCGGCACCGACACCGTGGCGCGCCAGGGCGGCGACGAATTCGTCCTGATCCTGCCGGGCTTCGCCGCGATCGACGACGTGGCCCATGTCGCGGAAAAGATCGTGGTCGCGCTGGGGCGCGGTTTCGACATCGGCGGCCAGCAGGTGCATGTCGGCGCCAGCATCGGCATCAGCGTGCACCCCCAGGACGGGGACGACCCCGACGCCTTGCTGCGCAACGCCGACGCCGCCATGTACGAGGCCAAGGCCGCCGGGCGGGGAACCTTCCGCTTCTTCGACAGCCACATGAATTCGCGCGCGATTCATCGCCTGCAGCTCGAAGCCAGCCTCTGGCGGGCCCTGGCCGAGCACCAGTTCGAGGTTTTCTACCAGCCCAAGATGGATCTCGCCGACGGCGCCATCCGCGGCATGGAGGCCTTGATCCGCTGGCGCGATCCGCAACGGGGTCTGGTGCCGCCGGTCGAGTTCATCCCTTTGGCGGAGGAGACGGGCCTGATCAGCGAAATCGGCGACTGGGTGCTCGACGACGCCTGCCGCCAGATGCGCCTGTGGGTGGATCAGGGACTCATGAGCGGGCCGGTGGCGGTCAATGTCTCGGCGCGCCAGCTCGGCGACCCGGAGTTTTCCGGCCGGGTGCGGGCCACCCTGGAACGTCACGGCCTGGAGTCCCGCTGGCTGCAACTGGAAGTCACCGAGTCGGTGGTGATGACCGAGCCCGAACGGGCCATCGGCATTCTCGGCGCCCTGGCCGGGCAGGGCATCACCATCGCCATCGACGACTTCGGCACCGGCTATTCGAGCTTCAGCTACCTCAAGCGCCTGCCGATCCACCTGCTCAAGATCGACCGCTCCTTCGTCGATGACATCGGCACTTCGCGGGAGGACGAGAGCATCGTCGTCGCCATCATCACGGTGGCCAAGTCGCTCGGCCTGCAGGTGGTCGCCGAAGGGGTGGAAACCGCCGCCCAGGCCAAGTTCCTGGCTGACCAGGGATGCGACTTCGGCCAGGGCTACCTGTATTCCCGGCCGGTGCCGGCGGCGGAATTCGCCGCCCTGCTGGCGCCGACTCTCGCCGGCTGATGCCGGCCTCCGCAGTACCTCTGGCGGATTTTCCATGCAAACAGAAAGCTTCATCGCCGGCAAGGATGCGTCGCTCGGCGGCGAATACCCGGTGATGAATGTCACCCTGCTGCACCCCGAGGATCAGGGCTGCTTTTCCAGCTTCGGCGCCCATCCGCGTTTCGAGATCGCGCTGGAGCGCGCCCTCACCGAACTCTTGCAGGGGAGGGGTCTCGACGCCCTGGCCGGATTCCCCGAGCCCGGCTTCGATCTCGACGAAATCTCCGCTGCGCCCAACATCGAAATCCACTTCGTCGATTCCAGCGGCATCATCAGCTGGAACTTTCTCGGCGACACGCCGGACTTCGCGTTTTGCGACTGGAACTTCAGCAGCGGCGAGGCGAGTTCGACCGCCGACGGCTACCGCGACACGCTGGTGGCTTACGGCAAGTTGCGCCACTAGCCTGTAGCCTTTCCTGTTCCCGCGCCCGCACAATTTGCCCCAGTATCCGGCGCGGCCACGCATGAGCCGCTTTCGACCGACAGGCTGTGCGCCGAATCGCTCGCCGTCCTCGGTGTAGGATTCGCGGCGGGGTTTTCGGCCACTCTTGTCCACGCAAGTACACTGGCCATGTTTCTGAAAAGGCAATCAAAGCGATGAGCGCAAGCGGAAAAGATGGCGAAGCTTCCCCGGCCGGGCTGAATACGGAGTCTGAGCGCCAGCTCGCCGTGCTTGCCCGCAACTTGCGGCACTTCAGGGCGCAGCGGGGCATGACCCGCAAGACACTGGCGCAGCAGTCTGGGGTTTCCGTGCCGCACTTGGCCCGTATCGAAGGTTCCCAGGGCAATGTTTCCGTCGTGGTGCTGGGCAAGGTGGCGAAGGCCCTGAACGAGCCGCTGGCCAATCTGCTGACTGCGGACGACGCCATGTCCGGCGACCTGGCGGTGATCGTCGAGTTGCTGAAGCGGCAGCCGCGCTCTACGCTGACCAGGATCCGCGAACAGCTGCTGGCCGAACACGAGCCGACCGCCGCTGAAAAGAACTGCCGGATCGCCCTGATCGGCCTGCGCGGCGCCGGAAAATCCACCGTGGGCAAGCGGCTGGCCGAGCGGCTGAACCGTCCGTTCGTCGAGCTGAACCGGGAAGTGGAGCGGGAAGCCGGTCTCAGCCTGCAGGAAGTCATTACCCTGTACGGCCAATCCGGCTACCGCAACCTGGAACGCCGATGCCTGGAGCGCTTGGTTGCAAGTTATCCGGAGGTGGTCCTGGCCACTGGCGGCGGTTTGGTGGTAGAGCCCCTGACCTACGAGATACTGCTGAGCTCGTTTTCCACCTTTTGGCTGCACGCCGATCCCGAGATCCACTTTCGTCGGGTCATGGACCAGCACGATATCCGCATCGCCAAGCCGGCCCTCTATCGGGAAGCCATGGACAATATCCGCCGCACCCTGGAAGCACGGGATCTGCTTTACCGGATGGCCAGCTACGCGGTCGATACCTCGCCCCTGAGCATCGACGAGGTGGTCGGGCGGATCGCTGACCAAGTCACGGGCTAGTCTTTTCTCCCGCGGGCGGCTCCTGCCGTCGCATCCCCAGGCCACTTGTCCGTGGCCGTTTCCCCATCGATCTGGCGCTAAAAAATATCTTATCGGATATCTTGCGTCCGATATATATCTTAATGTATATTTAAATCGTGGGCTCAGATCAAATCCGATAGCCCCGCCGTCGGAAGCTCGGCGGAATACCAACAGGAAGGAGGAGGCAACATGAAGCACCATCGCGTCGTGCCTCGGCTGTTCGTTGCAGGCGCAAGCCCCAAAGCACCCTAGTTCGGGCCTGACCAGCCGCCGAAAGCACTGCTGGGATTGGTTTTGCGGTCGCAACAGTCATGTTTTAGCCAGCTTTTAGCCAACTCAAGGAGAAACCCATGTCGCTGTTCAAGAAAATCTGCATCCTCATTTCCATTAACCCTAAGAACCTGAGTTGACGCTGTGCCAAACAAACGGAAATCAGGCAGGCTGGGGGTTTTGTGGAGTTGGGAGGGATCACCCGATGGGTGAGTCGAAAT
>MHZX01000021.1:8283-16816 GCA_001828935.1 Rhodocyclales bacterium RIFCSPLOWO2_02_FULL_63_24 | reverse complement strand
GCCGAGACCGCCAACATCGTGCTTTACGGCTCGGGCAAGGAGCAGATCAAGTTCAAGTATCTCAACGAAAAGGGCACGCGCTTCGACCGCACGCATGCCTTCGAGGGCATCATCCCCAGCCTCGAACGCCGTTACCGCGAGACCGACTCGATGGCGGTGCGCGAGGAACTGGCGAAGTACCTCAACAACAAGCCCTGTCCCGAATGCCACGGCATGCGACTGCGCCGCGAGGCGCGCCATGTCTTCGTCGGCGGCAAGACGATCTCCGACATCAGCCGGCTCTCCCTGATCAATTGCCGCGACTTCTTCAACCTGTTGCAGCTCGCCGGGCAGAAGGCCCAGGTCGGGGAAAAGATCCTCAAGGAAATCACCGCGCGGCTGTCCTTCCTGATCAACGTCGGCCTCGACTACCTCTCGCTCGACCGTTCCGCCGAAACGCTGTCGGGCGGCGAAGCGCAGCGCATCCGGCTGGCTTCGCAGATCGGCTCGGGTTTGACGGGCGTGATGTACGTGCTCGACGAACCGAGCATCGGCCTGCACCAGCGCGACAATTCGCGCCTGCTGGAAACCCTGACGCGATTGCGCGACCTGGGCAACACGGTGATCGTGGTCGAACACGATCTGGAAGCCATCGAGGCCGCCGACTACGTGGTGGACATGGGCCCCGGTGCCGGCGAGCACGGCGGCCGCGTGGTGGCCGAAGGCACGCCGACACAGGTGGCGGCCAACTCCGCCTCGCTGACCGGCGCCTATCTCTCGGGCCGGCGCGAAATCGCCACGCCGGCCAAGCGCACGCCACCCAATGCGCTGCGCGAACTGAGCATACGCGCGGCGAGCGGCAACAACCTGAAGCAGGTCGACCTGCAGCTTCCGGTCGGCCTCCTGACCTGCATCACCGGCGTTTCCGGCTCGGGCAAATCGACCCTGATCAACGACACGCTGTATGCCGCCGCCGCGCGCCATCTCTACGGATCGGCGCTGGAGCCGGCACCGCACCGCGAGATCGAAGGCCTGGAATTCTTCGACAAGGTGATCAACGTCGACCAGTCGCCGATCGGCCGCACGCCGCGTTCCAACCCGGCGACCTATACGGGCCTGCTGACGCCGATCCGCGAACTCTTCGCCGGCGTGCCGCAATCGCGTGAGCGCGGCTATTCGCCGGGACGCTTCAGCTTCAACGTCAAGGGCGGTCGTTGCGAGGCCTGCCAGGGCGACGGCATGATCAAGGTCGAAATGCACTTCCTGCCCGACATCTTCGTCCCCTGCGATGTCTGCCACGGCAAGCGCTACAACCGCGAAACGCTGGAAGTCCGTTACAAGGGCAAGACCATCCACGAAGTGCTGCAGATGACCGTGGAGCAGGCGCGCGAATTTTTCGACCCGGTGCCGGTGGTCGCGCGCAAGCTGCAGACCCTGGTCGATGTCGGCCTCTCCTACATCCAGCTCGGCCAGTCGGCCACCACGCTTTCGGGGGGAGAGGCGCAGCGCGTCAAGCTGGCGCTGGAACTGTCCAAGCGCGACACCGGCCGCACGCTCTACATCCTCGACGAACCTACCACCGGCCTGCATTTCCAGGACATCGAAATGCTGCTCTCGGTGCTGCACCGCCTGCGCGACCACGGTAATACGATCGTGGTGATCGAGCACAACCTAGACGTGATCAAGACCGCCGACTGGGTGGTCGATCTCGGTCCGGAAGGCGGCGATGGCGGCGGCCGCATCATTGCCACGGGGACGCCGGAAGACGTGGCCCTGATCAAGGGTAGCTACACAGGTCGTTACCTCGCGCGCTTTCTCGCTGCCCGACAAACCCGCCCCGCCGCAACTGCCAGCACGAAGAAACCGCGCGCCAAAACCAAAGCGAAATAGAGACGCCATGCGTACCGAGACCCCCCACACCATTTACCTCAAGGACTACACCGCGCCGGCCTGGCTGATCGACAGCGTCGATCTCCACGTCGCCATTCACGACGGATTTGCGGCCGTCCGCGCCCACCTCGCTTGCCGCCGCAATCCCCATGGCAAGGGCGGCGACCTGGTGCTTCAGGGCGAAGAACTCAGCCTGCAAGAAGTCGGCGTTGGCTCGCCTTGCGTACCTGGGACTCCGCTTCGCGGGCAGGTAACGGCGCTGGCGCCTTCGCGCTACACCGTCGGCGACGAAAGCTTGAGCATTCACGACACCGGGCACGGCCCCCTGCCCGATACATTCATCCTCGAAACCCTGGTGCGCATCGAACCGGATCGCAACACCCAGCTTTCCGGCCTCTATAAATCCAAGGACGGTTATTTCACGCAGTGCGAGGCGCAGGGCTTCCGCCGCATCACCTTCTACCCGGATCGTCCCGACGTCATGGCGCGCTTCAGTTGCACCATCGAAGCGGACCAGCTGCGCTTCC
Source organism: Rhodocyclales bacterium RIFCSPLOWO2_02_FULL_63_24 (assembly GCA_001828935.1). Taxonomy (GTDB): domain Bacteria; phylum Pseudomonadota; class Gammaproteobacteria; order Burkholderiales; family Rhodocyclaceae; genus Sulfuritalea. The sequence continues at coordinate 14,420 of MHZX01000021.1, read as the reverse complement.
CGCAGCTGTTGTCCAACGGCAACCTCGTCGCCGCGGGCAAGGCGGACAACGGCCGCCATTGGGCGCGCTGGGAAGACCCGTTCGCCAAGCCGGCCTACCTGTTTGCCCTGGTCGCCGCCAAGCTCGACGTGCTCGAAGACCGCTTCGTCACCGGCTCCGGCCGCAATGTGCGCCTCGCCGTGTATGTCGAACCCGGCAAGCTCGACCAGTGCGACCACGCCATGGCCGCGCTGAAGAAGAGCATGCACTGGGACGAGGTGCGCTTCGGCCTGGAGATGGACCTTGACCATTACATGATCGTCGCCGTCGGCGACTTCAACATGGGGGCGATGGAGAACAAGGGCCTCAACATCTTCAACACCAAGTACGTGCTGGCGCGCCCGGACACGGCCACCGACACCGACTACCAGAACATCGACCGCGTCGTCGCCCACGAGTACTTCCACAATTGGACCGGCAACCGCGTCACCTGCCGCGACTGGTTCCAGCTCTCGCTCAAGGAAGGCCTCACCGTGTTCCGCGACCAGGAGTTCGGCGCCGACGTGCATTCCCGCGCCGTCACTCGCATCCAGGAAGTGCGGACGCTCCGCGTCGCCCAGTTCCCCGAGGACGCCGGCCCCATGGCGCATCCGATCCGGCCCGCCTCCTACGCCGAGATCAACAATTTCTACACCGCCACGGTGTACGAAAAGGGCGCCGAAGTCGTGCGCATGATCCACACCCTGCTCGGCCGTGAAAATTTCCGCAAGGGCATGGACCTCTACTTCCAGCGCCACGACGGCCAGGCCGTGACCTGCGAGGATTTCGTCGCCGCCATGCAGGATGCATCCGACGTAAACCTCAGCCAGTTCCGCCGCTGGTACGCCCGCGCCGGCACGCCGCGCCTCAAGGCCGAAGGCCGCTACGACGCCGCCGCCCAGCGCTACACGCTGACCCTGACGCAAAGCCTCGCCCCCACCGCCTACGAGCAGCGGCTTAAGGACGCCGGCTTCGCCATCGACGACGGCCCGCTGCACATCCCCGTCGCCGTCGGCCTGGTGCTGCCCGACGGTACGGATGCGCTGCCTGAAAGCACGAGAGTGCTGTCGCTCACCGAAACCTCGCAGACCTTCGTCTTCGACGCCATTCCGGCGCAACCCGTCGCCTCCCTGCTGCGCGACTTCTCGGCCCCGGTGCATCTCGACTTCGAACAATCGGATGCCGAACTGGCCCACCTGATGGCCCACGACAGCGACGCCTTCAACCGCTGGGAGGCGGGCCAGCGCCTGGCCACCCGCGTGCTGCTCGCCGGCATCGCCGTCGATGGCGAAGGCAACGACTGGATACCCGACGCTTTCGTCGCCGCCGTCGGCCGCGTCCTCGACGATGGCCTCACGAATGACCCCGCCCTCGCCGCCGAAGCCCTGGTCCTCCCCGCCGAACAGGTGCTGGCCGAAGAGATCGCCGGTCGCGGCCACGCCATCGACCCCGACGCCATCCACCTCGCCCGCAGCGCCCTGCGCCGTCATCTCGCCGCCGTCCTGCGCGACAAGTTCGAAGCCGCGTGGTCGGCGCTTGCGCCCAGCGGCCCCTACGCCCCGGACGGCCTCCAGGCCGGCCGCCGTGCGCTGCGCAACCTTGCCTTGAGCTACCTCGCCGAAAGCGACGCCGCCTATCTCGCCGCCGCCGTGCTGCCGCGCCTGATGACCCAGTTCAAGGACGGCGGCAACATGACCGATGTCATCGCCGCCCTCGGCACCCTGGCCAACCTCGACCTCGCCGAGCGCGACCAGGCGCTCGCCGACTTCTACGGGCAATGGAAAGACGAGGCGCTGGTCGTCGACAAGTGGCTGCAAGTACAGGCCACCTCGCGCCTGCCCGACACCGCGGCCCGCGTCCGTGCCCTGATGCAGCACCCCGCCTTCGACATCAGGAACCCGAACAAGGTCTACTCGCTGGTGCGCGCCTTCTGCGCCGCCAACCCGCGCCACTTCCATGCCGCCGACGGCAGCGGCTACCAGCTCGCCGCCGACGTCATCCTCGAATTGCAGGCCATGAACCCGCAGGTGGCCTCACGCATCGCCCGCAGCTTCGACCGCTGGCGCCAGTTCGACAGCGGCCGCCAGGCCCACGCCCGCGCCGCGCTGGAGCGGGTGCGGGCGTGCGCAGGGCTGGCGAAGGACGTCGCCGAGGTCGTCGGCAACGCGTTAGGCTGAGACGGGAGGCCATCATGAGCGGCTTTGAAAACTACACCCGCGAGGCGGGCCAACTCGATCGCGAGATCGAACGCAAAGGCGTCATTCTGGGCATCGACTGGAACAACGAGGCACAGGTGCGCGCACTGGCGCGCGAGGCGCTCGACTGCAAGATTGAGGCAGCCCACTGCGATCCGAGCGATCCGCAGGAGCGCACCCGCATCGAACTCTTCGGTCTGGCGCAACTGATGCTGACGGTGATGAAGGAAAGCGCCCGCGTCGATATGCACACCCACGGCGGCGCGGCGTGGAAGGCCTTTGCCGCAGCACTCTGGGCGGAATACGAGCTGCGCCAGGGCAGAACCTGAGTCCGCTGCCGCAGCGCCTCATGACGCGGTGACTTGCGGTAACTTGCAGTCTGAAAGCCCGCTGTGCTACAAATACTTATCGGCCGCCATTCCTGGTTGGCCGGCCGGAAAGCGAGCGCATGCCATGAAAAAATCCTTATCCCTCGTTGCAAGCTATATTGTCCTGACGACGGCCGCCAGCGCGCAGCAAGCCGCGGAATGGGTCGAGACCGGCGGCGTTGGAGATCTGAAACGGGCGTCCGACGCCATGATCGCGCCCAAGGGTGAGGCTGTGTCGATCCGTATCCCGACCACGGTCAAGAAGGGGGAAATCATCCCCATTCAGTATGACGACTCGGGGAGCACGATCAAGGACAGCTTCATGGTGACCGGAATCAGCATCAAGGACGACAACTGCGCGATTGAGAACAAGCGCAGCACCAAGCTGGGCGCCGAACTCAGCGACATGATTTACGCCAAGAAATGCAAGAAGCTCAAATAGCTTCCGACCTTCAGGCACTGATCAGCTTCAGGTCGAAGGCTCGCTCGACCAGCCAGATCAGGGCAATCGCCAGCGTCAGCAGGGATCCGCCGACGAACACCACGCGGCGATAGAAGCCGGTGGTGCGCAGGGCATAGGCGAGCGGCAGAAACACCGTGACGATGGCCAGTTGGCCGGCCTCGACGCCGAGATTGAAACCGAGCAGAGACAACACCAGCGTCTCCCGCGGCAAGCCCAGTTCGGTCAGCACGCTGGCGAAGCCGAAGCCGTGGATCAGGCCGAAGCCGAAGGCCACCATCCAGCGCCGGTGCTCGACCAGCGGCTTGAGGTTGTTCGCCGCCGCCAGCACCACCGAGGCCGCAATGGCCGATTCGACCAGCCGCGAGGGCAGCTCGACCAAGCCCAGGGCCGCGAGCGAGAGCGTGATCGAATGCGCCACGGTGAAGGCGGTGACCACCCACAGCACCTCGACCAGGGCTTCCCGAAAATGTGCGACCCCGCGCCAGCGCCTGCCCTCGTGCACCAGCACCGCGGGCAGCAGCAGGGAAAGCAGGAACAGGATGTGATCGAAGCCGATCCAGATATGCCAGATGCCTTCCACCAGATACTGGCCGAACTGGGCCAGGCGCGACGCCCCGCCGGCAGCAAAGTGCTGCCGCGCCCGCTGCGGCGAAAGCACGGCGGTATGGCTGCTACTGTCCAGGTTCAGGCGTAGCAGGCCGCGATGCAAGGCGTCGAGATCGAACAGCAGGCGGTAGTTCAGCGCCAGATCGCCGCTCGCCGCCGGACAACTACCGGCGAGTTGCAGCACGGCATAGGCGCCGTCGGTATGGACGTCGACCAGATGATCGGCCACCTGCAGCGCGCAGTCGCCGCCGCGCCGCACGGAGAGGCGCCCGAGCGCCCAGGCGGCGATGTCGGCATGTCGCGCGCGCAGTTCGCCCCAGGTGATCTCGCCATTGCCGTCGCGATCGAGGCCGAGGGCGAAATCGATATCGCGCAGGGCGATGTCCCACTGCCCCGACACCTCCTTGCCCTTGACGTCGAGCACCAGATAACTGTCGCTGGCCTTGTGCGCCAGAACCGGCAGCGACAGCAGCAGCAACAGGCCGAGCAGGCAGCGCCGCAACATCATCGCCGTGTCACCGGCGCCGTCCCGCAAGGGGATACCGCTTCGCATAACTCCTGGCCCAGGCGGCGCAGGCGCGCGTCCTCGAAACCGCTGCTGCGCAGCCAGTCGCGCACGGCTTGAGCGGCGGCGGTGTCCCCCGCGGCAATCGCGGCTTCGAGCAGGACCCGGGCGTCGCGCGGTTCGCGCTGGACCCGGTAGTTTTCCGCTGCCAGGCGCAGGGCTTCCGCCGAATTGCCGCGCAGGCGCAATTGGTAGCGCGCCTCTTCGGCCCGGTGCGTGGTGTCGCCGCGCTGTTTGGCGGCTCCAAATCGGTCATCGAGAAGCCGGGCGAGCCGCGCCGCGGCCGGTGACTTCAGCGCCGCCTCGGCTTCGGCCAGGCGCAGCAAGAGGATGTCGGAACTCTCCCAGCCGGCCAGGTGGCGGATCACCTCGGCCGGACGCCCGGAATCGAGCAGGAAGTCGGCCCAGGCGGCAAGCAGGTAACCATCGTCGCGACCGATGCTCAAGGCTTCGCGGTAGTGCTTCTCGGCCAGCTCCAGTTGGCCGCGCCAGGCCGCGACTTCACCCAGCCGGGTAAGCAGCCAGAGCCGGCTGTCGGCGTCGCCGCTGGTCGCCAGCGCCTGCTGCAAGGTCCCATACGCCGCCGCAAGCTGTCCGCCGTAGGCCTGCACCAGCCCGACGCAGCCGCCGTGCAGCGTGCTGCGGCCACGCCTCTGGAGCGCATCGCACTCTTTTTGCGCCGCGGCATAATTGGCCTGAACCAGATAGATCGCGGCGCGCCAAGCGTTGGCCACGGCCAAGTCGGGATCGAGCGCCAAGGCGCCGGCAAAGTCGTCCAAGGCGCCGTCGAAGTCGTGCCGATACTGCCGCAACAGCCCGCGTATCAGGCGCAGCGATGCCGGCAATGGCTCGGAAAAGCGAGCGACCACTGCCTCGGCATAACCCACGTAGCGCGGGTCTCCGCGCGCCATGGCGAGATCGAAATAGCGCTGGGCGAGGTTCGCGGCCGGCACCGGATCGCTCGCCGCGGCGGTCATCGCGCCACGCAGGGCGGCCAGTTCGCGCGCCGATGCATCGCCGGCGCGCAAGGGCAAGCGCTCCAGCACCTCGGTGTCGGCCGTTGGTCTGCGCGGCGCGGCATTTGCCGATATCGCGAAAGCAATAGTCAGAGCTGCCGTCAAAAACGCGAAAAACCGCGCGAACTGGATCAACTTGCCAAGAAGCATGGAGTTTGTATATAGTCCGCGCGCGCCGCTGACGGCGCGACGTTTTTATCAAAATTCAAGGAGTTTACATGAGCAAGCTACTGTCCATCCTGATCGCCGCCGCTTTCGCCACCGTTTCCGTGGGTTCCTTCGCCGCCGAAGAGAAGAAGGTCGAGAAGAAGGAAGAAAAGAAGGCTGAGAAAAAGGCCGAAAAGAAGGAAGAGAAGAAGGCTGACAAGAAGTAATTACGGCTTGCTCAGAATCTCAAAGCGGGCTGCGGCCCGCTTTTTCTTTGCCCTGAAATGCCGTTTTGATCCCCGCCGCCATAGGCAAATCGCCTCAGCCGGTCAACCTGCGGGATGTACCGGGCGTTACATTCGTCGGGCGTCCACAAAGGGCGTCGTGTTTTTCTACAAAATTCAAGGAGTCTTACATGAGCAAGCTACTGTCCATCCTGATCGCCGCCGCTTTCGCCACCGTTTCCGTGGGTTCCTTCGCAGCCTCCCATGGCGGCGCGATGAAGGACGACAAGAAGATGGAAAAGAAAGAAGAGAAGAAGGCCGAGAAGAAGGAAGAGAAGAAAGCCGGGAAGAAAGAAGAAAAGAAGGCTGAGAAGAAGTAACTTCGGCGTTCCGGAACAAAAAAGCGGGCTACGGCCCGCTTTTTTGTCGCCCTCGGCCGACGCGAGCCCCTGCCGAGGCGTCGACCAGGATTACGCAGTACCTTCCCTGACCAGCAGCAGCGCCCATAAGCCCGCCACCCAGCAAACCGCCGCAA
>MHZX01000021.1:650-8266 GCA_001828935.1 Rhodocyclales bacterium RIFCSPLOWO2_02_FULL_63_24 | reverse complement strand
AGGCGCCGACCGCCGCGACGATCGAAACCAGTACCGGCAGCGCCCAGTAGCTGCCACGCAGCGCGAGACGAGTCATGACCAGCAACAGGGCCACCGCAAGCGCCGTCACTTGCATCGCGTGAGCGCTGGGCAAGGAAAGCGGCGACGCGACCGAACTCAATGCAAGGTACAAGTCCGGTCGCGGACGCAGCGCCAGATGCTTTGCCGCCTGGGCCAGCACCGATGCCCCGACAAGGGCAGCGACGAGAAAGCCAGCCTCGCCGCGATGGCCCCGACGCCATAGCAAAGTGCCGGCGATCAACGCCAAGGGCAACAGCACGAACAGGGATCCAAGCCAGGTCAGGGCCGGAAATACCTGGTCCAGCCACGGGCTGCGCCAGGTATTGGCAAGGATCAGTCCTTCACGATCGAGAGCAGGAGGACCGAACTCGCCGGCGCCGACCCAGGCAGCCGTCGCCACCAGCGTACCCAGTGCCGCGATCCACCACAGCATCGCCAGAATTGCGCTACGTCCCATGTTCAGGCGGTAGCTGGCCGCGGCGAGTGAAGATCCTCGGATTCGACCACTCGACTCTGCGGCGATGCGGCCAATGCCCCGTCGAGCAGGGCGCGGGCAATTGCGGCGGGCGCCACCGCCCGCCAGCGACGGGGAATCAAGGGGCGCAGTGCACGCGCGAATGTCAGCGCCAGACGCTCGCCCGGCCGCTTCTCGACTCGATCGGCATCGATCAGCGAGGGACGCACGATGGTATAGCCTGGATAAGCGAGTTCCCGAATCGCGTCTTCGGCTTCGCCTTTGGTCCGCAGATAGAAGTTTGCCGATCGGGCGTCCGCCTCAAGCGACGAGTTCAACGCGAAACGGGTTGCGCCCGCCGCCCGGGCAAGACGCCCGATACGTAGCGCCAGGTCGCGATCGACGGCGGCAAATTGCTCCTTCGAACCCGCCGCCCGCTGCGTCGTGCCGAGAGTACACACCACGGCATCGACTGCCCACCAGGATGCTTGCTCGGGCAATTTGTTGAAATCGACCACGATGTTGTTGAGTCTCGCCGCAGCCGGTAGGGGACGGCGCGTGAGCGCAACGACTTCGCCGATCCGTGCATCGGCAAGTGCCTGGACCAATACCGCTCGACCGACCTCGCCAGTGCCGCCGACCAGGAGCAGGCGAAAAGTTCGTGCTGCATCAGCCATGCAAACTCCCTTTCAGTGCTGCCGTGGCCGCAGACAATCCGGCCCGGAACCCGGTGCCGAGCGACACCCGGCTCACGAACTCGCCTCCCTGCGCCAGACGCTGGCGAGCCAGGGCTGTTGCTCGCGCGGCAGACCGGCCGGCCGGTAGTAGTGCTCCAGTTCCGTAAAACCGGCAGCAACGAGATAGGAGCGCCACGTAGCGAGATCGTAATAGGCGCCGTAACGCTCGCCGCTGATGCTCTCTTCGTTGTTGCCGCGTGGATTCGAGCTGAACAATACGCCTCCCGGTTTCAGCGTCGCCTGCAATTGCCGCAATACGCGTGGCAATTCCTGTCTTGGCACATGAAACAGGGACGCGTTGGCGAACACCCCATCGAAATAGCCATCGGGCAGTTCCATCCGCAGAAAATCCTGCTGCCAGACCTCGCAGCCGCTGTGCCCACGCGCCATCTCCGCCAGCGCCTGGGCTCCCTCGATCCCGATGGCCCGGTGCCCGCGTTGGACAAATGCCCCCAAGTCGCGGCCGGGGCCACAACCAAAGTCCAGCAGGACGAATGGCGGCACTGCCTGAATGTGGCGCAACAGCGCCTCGATGTTCTGCCCGACATCATGGTGGCGCGTGCCCTCCCAAAAGGCGGCCGCCCGCGCCTGATAATGGCCGAGCGTCGCGTCAACGAGTTTCTGGAGCGCATCCGGATCGAGTTCCATAGGCAAATCGCTCATGTTGATCAACCGCAGCTTACCGGGTCGCCGCGCCGTCAGCGCCGACTCCTGCGAACCAAGACTCTATTCCAACAAAAACGCCACGGCATGCCGTGGCGTTTTTCCTGCGGTTGAAATGATCAGTCCCCAGGCTACGGTCGCATCAGATCAGGCCTTCAGCGCCACCAGCACCTCATCCAGCATCTTCTTCGCATCGCCGAACAACATGCGGTTGTTCTCCTTGTAGAACAGCGGATTGTCGACCCCGGCGTAGCCCGAGGCCATGCTGCGCTTCATCACGATCGAGGTCTTGGCCTTCCAGACTTCGAGCACCGGCATCCCGGCGATCGGGCTGCCCGGGTCGTCCTGCGCCGCCGGATTCACGATGTCGTTGGCGCCGATGACCATCGCCACATCGGTGTCGGGGAAGTCCTCGTTGAGTTCGTCCATTTCCATCACGATGTCGTAGGGCACCTTGGCTTCGGCCAGCAGCACGTTCATGTGGCCGGGCATACGTCCCGCCACCGGGTGGATGCCGAAACGGATGTTGACGCCCTTTTCGCGCAGGTGCTTGGTGATTTCATACACCGTGTGCTGAGCCTGCGCCACCGCCATGCCGTAGCCGGGAACGATGATCACGCTCTTGGCTTCCTTCAGCAGTTCGGCCGTTTCGAGGGCGCTGATCGGCACCACTTCGCCGACAGGCGCCGTATCGCCAGCGCCGACTTTCTTCGCCACCGTACCGCCGCCGGTGCCGAAACCGCCGGCGATGACGCTGATGAAATTGCGGTTCATGGCGCGGCACATGATGTAGGACAGGATCGCGCCGCTTGACCCGACCAGCGCGCCGACCACGATCAGGAGGTCATTGGAGAGCATGAAGCCGGTTGCCGCCGCCGCCCAGCCCGAATAGCTGTTGAGCATCGAGACCACCACCGGCATGTCGGCGCCGCCGATCGCCATCACCATGTGGATGCCGAACAAGAGCGCGATCACGGTCATCACGATCAGCGGCGTCATGCCGTCGGCGATGGTGTGGGCGTTGATGAACTCGCGGCCGAACCAGATCACCACCAGCAGGCCGGCCAGGTTCAGCCAGTGGCGTCCCGGCAGCAGCAGCGGCGCGCCGCCGATCTTGGCCGATAGCTTGCCAAAAGCGATCAGCGATCCGGAAAAGGTCACCGCGCCGATCAGGATGCCGATGTAGATCTCGATCTCGTGGATGGTCTTTTCCGCGCCGGCCAGGGGCGCCGAGGTGTCGATGTAGCTGGCGAAGCCGACCAGGCAGGCGGCGAGGCCGACCAGGCTGTGCATCAGCGCAACCAGTTCGGGCATCTGCGTCATCTTGACGACCTTGGCCGCATACAGGCCGACAGCGCCGCCGACCACCATGGCACCGATGATCCAGGGAATGCCGGCCGGCGTCACGCGCGGCCCGAATACCGTGGCCAGCACGGCGATGGCCATGCCGATCATGCCGAAGAGATTACCGCGGCGCGAGCTCTCGGGGTTGGAAAGACCGCCCAGGCTGAGGATGAAAAGAATGGTTGCTCCGATGTAGGAGACAGTTGCCAGATTTCCAGACATGTCGTGTCTCCTGGGTTATTTGCGGAACATGGCCAGCATGCGCTGGGTCACGGCGAAGCCGCCGAACATATTGACGGCCGTCAGCATGATCCCGCCGACCGCCAGCCAGCGTATCCACTGGTCCGGCGGCAGCCCCCCCGCCAGCGGCGGCGCGATCTGCACCAGGGCGCCGATGGCGATGATGCTGGAGATCGCATTGGTCACGCTCATCAGCGGCGTGTGCAGGGCCGGCGTCACGTTCCACACCACCATGTAGCCGACGAAGCAGGCCAGCACGAACACCGTGAAGTGGGCGAGGAAAGCCGCCGGCGCGTTGGCGCCGACGAACCAGAACAACGCCGCAGCAACTCCGAACATGATGGCCAGCTTGTTGCCCGCCATCGGCTCGCTCGCGGCGCCGTGGCCGTGGCCCTTTTTCGCCGCCGGTGCCGGCGCCGCGGCTGGCTTGGCCGCGGGCGGGGTGGCGGACGGCTTGGGCGCCGGGGGCGGCCAGGTGACCTCGCCGTTCTTGACGACGGTCAGGCCGCGAATGGCCTCGTCTTCCATGTTGACGTCGATGCTGTCATCGTCTTTTACGCTTTGCGTCTTGCGCAGTTCCTCGGCGAGGCGGAACAGGTTGGTGGCGTACAGCGTCGACGACTGCTTGGCCAGGCGCGAGGTCAGGTCGGTATAGCCAACGATGGTCACGCCGTGCTTCACCACCGTCTGGCCGGGCTCGGTCAGCTCGCAATTGCCGCCCCGCTCGGCCGCCATGTCGACGATCACGCTGCCGGGCTTCATGCTTTGCACCATCTCGGCGGTGATCAGCCTGGGCGCGGGCTTGCCGGGAATCAGTGCGGTGGTGATGATGATGTCCACCTCCCTGGCCTGCTTGGCATACATCTCGCGCTGGGCCTGCTGGAAGCCCTCGCTCATCACCTTGGCGTAGCCTCCGCCACCGGAACCTTCCTCCTCGTAATCGACCTTGACGAATTCGCCGCCCAGCGACACGACCTGGTCGGCCACTTCGGCACGAGTGTCGTTGGCGCGCACGATGGCGCCCAGGCCAGCGGCGGTGCCGATCGCCGCGAGGCCGGCGACGCCGGCGCCGGCGATGAAGACCTTGGCCGGAGGCACCTTGCCCGCGGCGGTGATCTGGCCGTTGAAGAAACGGCCGAAGGCATTGGCGGCCTCGATCACGGCGCGATAGCCGGCGACGCCGGCCTGGGAGGTCAGCGCGTCCATCTTCTGGGCGCGGGAGAGCATCCGCGGCAGGGCGTCGATAGCCAGCACGGTGGCCTTCTTCGCGGCCAGTTGCTGCATCAGTTCCGGGTTCTGCGCCGGCCAGATAAAGCCAATCAGGGTACCGCCCTCGCGCATGAGGCCGACTTCCCCGGTCGTCGGTACACCTATCTTGAAAACGATGTCGGACGCTGCCCACAGTTTGGCAGCGCCCTCGATGATCTGTGCGCCCGCGGCGCGATAGGTATCATCGCTGAAATTCGCGGCATCTCCGGCGCAGGATTCGACCGCGACGGCAAAGCCCTGCTTGATGAGCTTTTCGACGACCTCGGGTACGGTAGCCACGCGCTTTTCGCCCGCCAGCGTTTCCCGGGGAACTCCAATTGTCAGTGCCATGATTCTCCCATTCGCTTGTTCATCGATGCTCGCAATGCACGAACGCGCATTTTTCTTTGTCTCGTCCGTCGCGGATGCACGCCCTGCAAACGCAGTTGGCGCGCCGCCGGTATGATACGCCTTCCACATCAATCCATTTGATCGATATCAAGCGTCTTTCGATAGCCCCGACATGACGAGTTCCAAGCCAAGCCGAGGCCGCGTGCGTCCCGCCAAACGCCTGTCGCCGGCAGCCAAGGTGGGCCTCGCGCCGGGCGCGCTGATCCATCTGGGCGAACGCAAGACCGCACAGCCCGCGATCTCGCTGATGGAGTACGGCGAGTTGGAGATCGCCGAGCACCAATTCGGGTCGTTGGCGGCATCGCAGGCCTATCAGCCGAAACTGCCGGTACTCTGGCTCAACGTCCATGGTCTGCACGAACCCGAGGTCATGGCGGAAATCGGGCGCCGCTTCAAACTTCATCCGCTGGTGCTGGAGGACATTCTCAACACCAACCAGCGGCCAAAAATAGACGATTATGGCGACTATCTTTTCATGGTCGCCCGTTTCTTCGAAACCGACCCCGAAAACCGACAGATCGGCTCCGACCAGGTAAGCCTGATCCTTGGCCGCGACTTCGTCCTGACGTTCCAGGAAAGGCCCAGCGGCCGCTTCGACCCGGTGCGCGAACGGCTGCGCCAGGATCGCGGCCAGATCCGCAAACTGGGCGCCGACTATCTCGCCTATTCGCTGCTCGACGCGATCGTCGACCGCTGCTTCACGATACTGGAAAGCATCGGCGAACGCACCGAGGAGCTGGAGGACATAATGCTGGAGCGGCCCAAGCCCGGCTCGCTGCAGACGCTGCACCAGCTGAAGCACGAGACGCTGACGCTGCGCCGCTCGATCTGGCCCTTGCGCGAGGTGATCAACAGCCTGACCCGTGCCGATGATCGTTTCTTCCGCCCCGAAACCCGCCCCTACCTGCGCGACGTGTATGACCATACGGTACACGCCATCGAATCCCTGGAAGCCAACCGCGACGTGATCGCCGGCATGCTCGACATCTATTTGTCCGCAGTCAGCAACCGGGTCAATCAGGAAGTCCGCGCATTGACCGTGGTTGCCATCATCTTCATGCCGGCGACGCTGATCTCAGGCATTTTCGGCATGAACTTCAAGACCATGCCGCTACTGGATTTGCCCACGGGTTTCATGATCGCCATCGGCATGATGGCGACGGTCGCCACCACCTTGAGCATCGTCTTCTGGCGGCGGCGCTGGCTGGAGTAAAGAGTCGGCAAATGCCTTGGCGGGCGCGAAAGGAAAAGATGGCTTTCAGGGATAGTCGCGTTCCATCTGAATCATCAACAATGCCGTCTCCGCTTCCTGCGCGAACGAGTCAATATCCGCCTTGCGGGAATGCAGTAGATCGACGACCGCTTTCGTCGGCGCATTGCCGACCCGAAGCCAGACGACCTTCGGAGGAGCGCCCCGCAGAAAGCTCAGCTGCCTGAAATCGTTGTCCTTCGAAACCAGGACAAATCCATGCACGGCGGCGTAGGTCCAGACATCGCCATCCGGGCATCCATGCAAACCGGCATCATTGACATGCGTACTCCCCGGGAACGGCTCAGCCAGTAATTCGACAAGGCGGAAGCTGAGATTTTCGTCGAACAGCAGCTTCGGCTTCGTCATGCGGCCAAGCGCTTCTCGCGATTGGCTGCAAACACCAGCGCTGCGCGGATGTGCTCAAGACGCAAGGTAGGAAAGTCAGCCAGAATCTCCTGCTCGGTCATGCCGCCCGCCAGGTATTCCAGAATGTCGTACACCGTAATGCGCGATCCAGCGATGCACGGCTTGCCACTGCGCACACCGGGCGTTACGGTGACAAGTTCCTCGAGATTCATGGTTGATCCTCGGCAAAAGGCTGGTTCCAATGATACGCCTCGGGAAAAATTATCCGCAAAGCGATGTCTCCGGTCGTTTCCCGATTGACTGGCGGCAACAGTATCACTGCCTCGCCCCACCCACCGACACCACCGGAAACCCCTGGCCGATGGAATTCTTGTACGGGATCTGTCGCGCCTTGAAACGCTTCTCCGCGATTTCCGGCATCTTGTCTTCGACATAATCCGCCAGTTCGTTGGTGTTCACGAAGCCGCGCTTCTTGCTGTCGGCGCTGCCCTTCAAACCATCGAGCAGCGTCCAGGTGAACAACCCATGCCCTTCGTGGCCTTCCAGCGCCAGTTGGGCTTCGGTCGCCGCCGTCAGGATCGTCGAGCCCACCGCACGTGACAGCGACTTGATCGCGGCGTCCTCTTCCATGCCACGGCTGAGCAAGGCATCGGCCACCGCGCCGGAATGGCAGGTGTCCAGCAGCAGCAGTTTCTTCTGCGCCGGGATGTTGGCGATCAGGCGCTTGAGTTCGTCCTGCGAGATGGCGGTCTGCTTGATCTTGTCCAACGAGGTGGCGCCGACGCTCGACGTCAGCAGGTAGTAGCGCCGATCCACATTAGTCTCGCCTTCCATGCTGCCG
>MHZX01000021.1:0-606 GCA_001828935.1 Rhodocyclales bacterium RIFCSPLOWO2_02_FULL_63_24 | reverse complement strand
CCGGTACTTATCGAAGGCTTTGCGGATGGCGCCGACGCTGGTCTGTTCCCGGGTGGTGAGCAGGGTGACATCGACGGAATCGAAGAGACCCGTGGCGCCGGTCTTGAAGGCTTCGCTGACGGCCCTGGCGTCCTTGGCGGCGTAGCGGAGCGTGAGGCGCGGGTTGTCGTAGGCGTCGATGCCGATGGCCAGCACATGGAGCTTCGGCTTGCGGGCCTGGAACTTGGCGAGAATGCGCGCTTCGGCGGGGTCGCTGGCGACGGTGTTGCCAGCGTTGAACGCTTCGAGGCGGATCTGATTCACGCCGAGGCCGAGCTTGACGGTGATCTTGCCGGTGCGCTGGTTGGCGGCATCGGGCTTGCGCTTGAGGTTGCGGGCGTGGGTTTCCGAGCTCAAGCGCTGGACGGCGGATTCGTTGACGATCAGATTCAGGTCGCCGATGCCACCGCCGCGGTCGGTGAGGGTGTAGCGCAGGGTGACTTCGTCGGTCTTGGCTTCGCCGGGGGCTTCGTTGAAGACGATGGCGGGCGGCGGTTTGACGGTGGCCAGCGTCACCGTGGAGTTGATGGTTTCGCCAGCGAGGATGCGTTTGACAAGGTCGGGACG
>MHZX01000020.1 GCA_001828935.1 Rhodocyclales bacterium RIFCSPLOWO2_02_FULL_63_24 | reverse complement strand
CTGCGAGCCCGGTGCCGAGTGATGGTGAAGCATTGTCCAATGGGGTTTGAGTCTGAGCGGGAAACGTGTATCCAATGGGGTATGAGTCTGAGGTTTCCCCGCAAAAAATCAATGCGAATCCATTGGGTAGCATTTAGGTGTGCATGCATGGAGCCGATAAACCCTCCATCTCGGTGACCAAACGTCGAAGGAGGCGGACCATGCATGCGAAAGGAATTGTAGGGCTGATGCTTAAAGATTACCTATCCGGATTGCACGAGAAGCGAGCAGAAGCATTGTGCGCCGGGGTGAGCGCTGCCGTGTCGGGCGGGTGCCTCAGCCTGAGCGGTTTGGCACATCGGGTCGGCGGATCGGCGGCGCTCCGTCATCGGATCAAGCGCATTGACCGACTGATCGGGAATGACGCAATTCACAAGGACCGCTCGGTGATTTACAGCGAACTGGCGGCGCGTTGGCTGAGCGATATTGGCCACACCCTGATCGTCGTTGATTGGTCTGATCTCACGCGCGATCAGAGTTGGCATTTACTGCGGGCGAGCGTTGCCGTCGAGGGTCGAAGCGTGACGCTGTACGAGGAAGTTCACCCACGGAATCGGTTGGGGAGCCGGTGGGTGCATCAGCGTTTCCTCGGCTGTCTTGAACGAATTCTGCCGGCTGGATGCAAGCCGATTCTTTTAACGGATGCCGGGTTCAGGTCGAGCTGGTTCGATGCGGTTGATCGACATCGTTGGCAATGGATAGGCCGGATTCGCAATCGCGATCTGGTGTGTGCCGAGGGCGCACCCTGGAAGCCCGCGAAGAGTCTCTATGCTCTTGCAGGAGAAGAGCCGCAAGAGTTTCACGTCAGACATGTTCGCAAACATCCAGCGACTCGCCGGATGGTGCTGGTCAAGCGCACGGCGAAGGGAAGAGTCTCGCGGACGCGTTTCGGGAAGCGCCGCATTTCCAAGGTGTCGCTCGTGGCTGGAAAGTGGGAGCGTGAACCCTGGCTGCTTGCATGCTCGTCCGGACTCGCCCACCTCAGCCCGGTGGCAATTGTCGCGCTCTACGCCCAACGCATGCGAATTGAACAGGAGTTTCGCGACACCAAGAATGAACGGCTTGGGATGGGCTTGCATGGTATGCGTCCGGCTGTGCCACCTTGAGAGGCTGGATATAGGCGGATAGTGTCCGCGTATTTTTGGCGGACACATGGACACTATGGTGGTGAAGGCGGCGCCGAGGAGGACGAGGCGGAGGCACAGTCCCGAATTCAAGGAGCAGGTCATTGCCGCCTGCCGGCATCCGGGCGTATCGGTGGCGGCGATCGCGCTGGCCAACGGGCTGAACACGAACATGCTGCGCAAATGGGTCAGGGACCATCGGGCGGAATCCGCACCGGATCAGGCGACGGCTGAATTGGCGGTTGCACCGTCGGCGATGGTGCAGTTGACCGTGGCGCCGAGCGTGCCGCCGGCAGAAATCCGTCTGGACGTGCGTCGTGGCGGTACAACGGTCCAGATGGCGTGGCCGGTGGACGCGGTGGCCAGCCTGGGGCAATGCCTGCGCGAGCTGCTCGGATGATTCGCCCGAGCGAGATCTGGGTGATGGTCGAACCGGTGGACATGCGCGGCGGCATCGATGGCCTGTCGCTGCGGGTGCAGAACCTGCTCGGACGCACCCCGTGTGACGGTGCCGCCTACGCCTTTCGCAATCGGCGGGGAACGCGCCTGAAGCTCTTGATCTGGGATGGTACCGGCGTGTGGCTGTGTCACCGGCGACTGCATCGCGGCCACTTCATCTGGCCGACGGCGGACACGAGTAGCGTGACGCTCTCGGCGCGGCAATGGAACTGGCTGGTCACCGGCGTCGACTGGCAGCGCCTCGATGCCCCGGCGCCGGTGCATTGGCGCGTGTAATGCGGCAGTCATGCAAACTTTGTGCGCGAAATCATCGCCGAAACGACACAACAAAGCGAATGACAACGACCTGTTCGCAAGGCTTGGCGGGCTCTCGGTCGCTACAATTGCGGCATGGAGTTGCACACTGAACTGGAGCGCCTGATTGCCGATCCCGCGATTGCGGCGTCGGTAACGCAACGGATCGAAAAACTACTGGCGCAGGCGCGCGAAGCGACGGAACGCCAGACACGTGAAGTCGAGCGCAAAGCCACGGAGCTGCATGCCGCCCAGACCAAGATCCAGGCGCTGACGCTGGAACTGGCGCACCTGCGGCGGATGCGCTTTGGCGTCAAGAGCGAAGCCCTGGATGCCGAAACCCGCGACCTGTTCCAGGAAACCCTGGCCAGCGACGTCGCGGCGGCCGAAGCGGAACTCGCCAGGCGCCAGGCGGAAGAGACGCCCGCCGCTGCCCGCCCGAAGCGCGAGCGGGCCGGCCGGCAACCGCTGCCTGAGCACCTGACGCGGATTGAACACCGCCATGAGCCGGAATCCTGCACCTGCGGCCAGTGCGGCAAGGATCTCGTGCTGATCGGCGAAGACATCAACGAGCAACTCGACGTCGAACCGGCGAAGTTCTTCGTGCATCGTCACATTCGTCCGCAGTACGCGTGCCGCGCCTGCGAGACGGTGACGGCGGCGCCGATTCCGTCGGCGGTGATCGATGGCGGGATGGCCGCCACGGGCCTCTTGACCTGGGTGATCATCGGCAAATACCTGGATCACCTGCCGTTGTATCGCCTGGAACGGATGGCGGCGCGGGACGGCGTGACGCTGGCCCGCTCGACGCTGGCCGAATGGGTGGGCCGTATCGGGGTGACGCTGCAACCGCTGGCGGATCGGCTGACGGCGCACCTGCTGAAACGACCGATCCTGCATGCCGATGAAACTCCGGTGCAGCAACTGGATCCGGGCACCGGCAAGACCAAGCGCGCCTATCTGTGGGCCTACATGAGCAACGTGCTGGAAACGGGACCGCCCATCGTGGTGTTCGATTACCAGACCAGCCGGTCGGGTGCGCATGCGCGGAACTTCCTGGCGGACTGGCAAGGTGCGCTCATGGTCGATGACTTCGGCGGTAATGTTGCGGCCGAAGTTATGTTGCGCTCGGAAGGCTCAGACCGCCACCTGGAAGATCAGCGCCGCCAAGCCGCACATAACTTCGGCCGCAACATTACCGCCGCTATGTTCTGCGCAACATAGCGGCGGGTACAAGGCGATCTTCGGCCAAGGGGTCACCGAGTTGGGTTGCTTCGCCCACGCGCGCCGGAAGTTCTTCGATCTCAACGAGGCACAGGCCAATCCGATTGCCCAGCAGGCACTGCTCAGGATCGCCGCGCTCTACGCGATCGAGGCACGGGGACGACCCATGTCGATCACGGAGCGCGGCGAACTCCGACAACGGGAAGCGCTGCCGTTGCTGGCGTCCATGCACGAGTGGCTGAAGGCGACACGCGTGACGGTGGCGAACGGGGGTGGCACCGCCAAGGCGATCGACTACAGCCTGAAGCGTTGGCTGGCACTGCGCCGCTATGCCGAAAGCGGCAAACTGC
This sequence comes from Rhodocyclales bacterium RIFCSPLOWO2_02_FULL_63_24, assembly GCA_001828935.1. GTDB lineage: Bacteria > Pseudomonadota > Gammaproteobacteria > Burkholderiales > Rhodocyclaceae > Sulfuritalea. Next base: position 10,942 of record MHZX01000020.1, on the reverse strand, counting down.
CGATCGACAACAATCCGGTCGAGAACGCCATCCGGCCGATTTGCCTGGGCAAGAAAAACTGGCTCTTTACGGGTTCCGAACGGGCGGGCAAGCGCGCGGCGGCGATCCAGAGCCTGCTGGCCACCGCAGCGCTCAATGGCCTCGATCCGGCCACCTGGTTGCGTACTACCTTGGAGAAGCTTCCAACCTGCCTCAACAGCGAAATAGATTCGCTGCTTCCGCTTCGCCAGTCCCCTCTACTGGATCACGCCACGTAAGTCGACGTGGTAGGGACGGACGCTTACCTTGCATGTCGCGCGCAGTCGAAACGCGCAGCGATTCGAAATGCTTCTGCTCATCGGGCACTTGGCGGCATGGTTGCTGCGCCTGATCGGCGAAGGCGCCCAGCAACGGCAGATGACACTTCAGTTCCAGAGTACAGGTCGAACTGTCCGACGAGAAATATCCGTTATGACTCTCGCCAGTCGTGTCGTCGAGTTCGGCCTCGCCTGGCTCACTCCAACCATCTTGCGAGACTCGCTTGCGCGCTTGCGACTTCAAGCCCGAGGAGCCTGTCTTGAACCATGAAAATGAGGGGAAACCTCAGACTCTGACCCCTATTAGTTTGCGGCACCGGTCTGCGTGCCGAGAAAAGACCAGCGAAGAGCTGTCATTCAATCGCTCGCAAGAAACGCAGCAGCTCTCGCGCCATTGTCTATGGCACTTCCAAACTCAGTGAGTTTGTCGAAGGCCACGAAATCAAGCAGGAAGTAGTCATTCCGTTGGGACTCATTTCGGTCGATATACGCGTAACTGACCTCAAGCTGAAAATTGTCTTGGATTGGCTGTGGCTCAGAATCAGCATAAAAGTCGACGGAGAAGATTCGGTCAAAGGAACTGCACACGACTACCGGGTGTTCAAGAACCGCTATCGGATGCTGGTTGGATTTTCGAACCGACGGAATTGTCAGCGGCTGGCCTCGCATGGATGTCATGGCATTCAAGGACTGATTGAGTGCCTTGTAGAAGGGCTCGTTCTCGGCTGCTTTGGTATTACTTGTTGAGAACAGCTTGGCAACCCGCGAACTTTGAGATAGATAGTGATGCTTTTCGGTGTAGAAATTGCCGCGCCTAAACGGCCCACTCGCGCACACAAGGTCAAGCGCAGATTCTCGATCTTTGTCTGCAAACCAAAACACGGCATCCGAAGCAACGAACTTACATTCGATGAACAATCGAACGGCGATGTCATTCACTACGTGGCCAAACGAGTCCGTTAGAGGCCATAACTTCTCAGCCACTAGGTCTATTTCGCGCGCCTTACTCTGGGTTTGATCCATGTAGTAGGGGCTAATGACAACGTGCCACCCATTGTCGGCAAACCAGCGAGCAACTTTCGCGTGAAAGCTGTTCCCACTGTTGCGAATCAACTCAGCAATTTCGTTAGGAACGGTCATCGGTTACAGCCACCATTTGAGAGGCATAACGCGGGGGCGACCGCAGGGTTATGCGCGTGCATGTTCTCGACCAAGCTCACTGAGGAGAAGTGTCTTCAGTTGGGGCAATTGATTCACTGCAGCGGCGAGAGCAGCACGCGCTAAGTCTTGCATGGTTGCGAACGCTGGGTCTTCCGGCGGATGAAGGCGAAGCCTTTCTGCCTCCAATAGATCGAGATAAAACTTGAAAAGCGCGCCGGATAGCTCTGAATGAAACGAGAAGAGGTCCTTCTGCAACACATGATACAAGCCGTGTGCAGGATAAAGCGGCGATTGGATTCTTACCGCGGCACTCTCCGACGACGCATTGAGAATGTTGCCCCATCCAGTGAGCATTTTCTCAAGGGACTGGATTTCGAGCAGAATTCCCAGGGCAATATTCCGTCGCTTCTCCACCTGTTGCTTGTTCCACATCTGGCTAGCGGAAATATAGCCGATTAGGCCGCCGGCGAGAGTTGTCAGAATCGGTACCAGCGCCTTAACAATTTCGATATCCATAGTCACCTCTGGTGAGGAAATGCCACACACCGTGCAGTGTTCATTGTCCTTCCTCCCTTTCTGGCCCAGCGCGCTGCTGGCGGATTTCCCGCCAGCATAATCAGCTTCAATGCCGATGGCAATAACGGTGATCGCCATCGGAGGCTGCGGCGTTGTTGCCGCAGGTGCATCAGTCGCCGTGGCGTCAGCGCCGACTATTGTTCAGACCTCGATTCGCCCGACCTTGCTTCTCTGGTGCCTGTTGTTGGCGATCAGCGCCACCAACACGATGGCGGCGCCCATCAGTTCGAGGGCTTCCGGGCGGCGGCCCTGGGCGATGGCGATCAGGTAGGTGATGACCGGGGTGAAGTTGGCGAACAGGCCGGCGGAGAGGGGGCCGAGCTTGGCCACGCCCATGTTCCAGAACAGGATGCCGAACACCGAGACGCAGAGGATGATGAAGGCGAGTTGCGGCCAGGCCTCGATCATCTTCTCCGGGTTGGGCGGCTGGCTGTGGCCGGCCAGGGTCGCGACGATCAGCGCGGCGGCGATGCCGAGGAGGCCGAGCAAGCAGGAGAGCGCGCTGTAGCGCACCGGCGACCAGCCGGGGAATTGCTGGCCGCCCAGCGTGTAGGCGGTCCAGAACAGCGAGGCGAGGAACACCAGGCCGTTGCCCAGCGCGTCGCCGCCGACCAGTCGCGTGACGTCGCCGGCGGTAATGACGAACAGTTCGCCGACCAGCGCCAGGGCGATGGCGCCGAGCGTGAAATTGTCGGGTCGCCGATGGGTGCGCCACCACTGGAACAGCGCGACCTGGATCGGGCCGAGTGCGAGGATCATGCCGCTGATTTCGGGGCGGGTCAGCTTGAGGCCCTCGAACAGGCAGACGCCGAAGCCGGCGAAGCCGAGGCTGCCGAACAGGCCGATTTTCCACAAGTGGCCTTCGGTGCGCAGCGCCGCGCGGCCTTCCCGGAGCCAGAGCAGGACGAGGAAGACGCCGGTCGCGGTGGCAAAGCGCATCGCCGTCAGCCAGTAGGGATCGACGGCGTGCAGGGCCGATTTTCCGACCGGCAGGAAGGCGCCCCAGATGGCGATCACCAGCAGCATGTAGAAGGTGCCGCGGCGGTGGTCCTGGTGTGCCTGTGTCATGTTCGTTTCACAGGTGCAGCACGCCGCCGGCGAGGTGCCGCGAGGCGGCGAGGCGGGTTAGCGTCGGCAGCAGGTTGAGGCCGGTTTCCTGCTTCAGGTGCTTGGCGGCGGCCTTGAGTTCTTCGAGAGTTATGCGAAGCGGTATCCCCTTGCGGGACGGCGTTGGCGACCCGCCGACGGCGGCCAGCGCGATGGCGTTGCCGCTGTCGCAGGAGGGAAAGGCGATGGCATGACCCGCGAAGGCTTCCTGCAGGCGCGCCACGCTCTTGCTGAAATCCTTGCGCCGCGACAGCAGGTTGACGCAGAGCAGTCCGTCGCTGGCCAGCCGGGCGCGGCAGTCAAGGTAGAAGGGCAGGGTATCGAGCCGGCCGGTGCGGGCGTCGGCATCGAAGCCATCGACCAGGATCAGGTCGTAGCGCCGCTTCGATTCGATCATGAAGTCGGCGCCGTCGCCGTAGCGGATGTCGATCCGCGCCGGATCGTCCGGGAGCTTGAAATACTGTCGGGCGACGGCTTCCACCTGCGGCTCGATCTCGACCACGGTCAGCTTGGCCTGGGGCCGGTAGCGGTAGAGGAACTTGGTTACCGACGCCGCGCCGAGCCCGACCTGCAGCACCTTGCGCGGCCAGTCGCCGGCGTGCAGCAGCAGCGGCATCATCATCTCGCGGGTGTAATCCAGTTCGAGCGCATAGGGACGCGCGATGCGCATCGCGCCCTGGATCCAGCTCGATCCGAAATGCAGGTAGCGGACGCCGGCTTCCTCGCTGAGATTGATATTCAATGCAGCAGCCGCCCGTCGGGCGGAAACAGCTCGTCGACGATCTCCGGGCCGAAACGGTATTCGTGGCCGCAGATCTCGTCCTCGATGGCGATCATCTCGGCATCGGCGAGCATGGCTTCGACTTCCTCGCGGCCCAGCGAGAGCAGCATGTTGCGCACCTTCTCCTCGTCGCGCGGGCAATGCCAGAGCGCCGCACGCGGCGCGTACAGGCGCAGGTTTTCCTGGTGGAACAAGCGGGTGAGCAGGGTTTCCGGCGGCAGCGCGAGTTCGCCGGCCTGCACGGTGGCGGCGAGCTGTTCGATGCGGTTCCAGCCGTCGGCATCGCGCGCGTCGGCGTTCGGCAGTTTTTGCAGAAACAGTCCGCAGGCGGTATCGGCCGTGGCCGCGAGCCACAAGCGCGTTGGCTGCTGTTCCGACTGTTCCAGGTAGTGCTCGAAGATCGCTGCCAGCGTCTTGCCCGCCAGTGGCACCACGCTCTGGTAGGGCGTCTGTGCGGTTTTCGGCTGTAGCGTCAGCACCAGCTGGCCATCGCCGAGCAGGGCGGCGGCGCTGGCCACGCAGGCCTCGGCATCCGCGGTCAGTTCGCTCTTGGCCATGCCGCGCAACTGCAGTTGTTCGTTGCAGTCCATCACCAGCATCGATACCGGGCCATGGCCCTGCAACTGGAAACTCAGGCGTCCGGGTGCCTTGAGGTTGCTGCCGATCAGTGCCGTGACGGCCGCCAGCTCCCCCAGCAGTTCGCGCACCGGAGCTGCGTAGTTGCGGCGGCTGGTCGCCGCTTTCCAGGACGGGCCGAGCTGCACCAGCGCGCCGCGGATGTCGAGGTCTTCCAGCAGGAAGCGATGCACCGAGTCCATGGGATGCCTGGAGTCGATGTTCAACGCACGAAGCTGTCGAATACGGTCGGATCGAAGCCCACCAGGAATTGTCCCGCGTCGTTTTCGACGACGGGGCGGCGGATCACGCTGGAGTGTTCCATCATCAGGGCGACGGCCTGGCTCTGGGTGGTGACGGCCTGCTGTTCGGGCGTGAGCTTGCGCCAGGTCGGACCTTTGGTGTTGATCAGGGTTTTCCAGCCCAGGGTACGGCACCACTGCACCAGCCGCTCGCGCGGCACGCCCAGCTTCTTGTAATCGTGGAATTCGTAGCGGATGCCGTTGGACTCGCACCAGGCAAAGGCCTTCTTCATGGTGTCGCAGTTCTTGATGCCGTAGATTTTGACCATTGCAATGCGGGGGAAGGTTTCGGGGACGAGGACTCGAATCATAGCAAACAGGGCACTGTCGGCCGCCGCGACTTGTATTGTTGGCGGCGTCGACATCGAGCCTTAGAGGGTTCAAACACGGCATAATCGCTTGCCATGAATACCTCGATTCTCCTGCGCCGCGTCCTGCCGGCGGCGCTCATACTTATTCTTGCGGTCGGCGGCTTCGTTTGGAGCAGCCGCGCCAAGCCGGTGCCGGTGGTGCTGAAGACCGTCGATCGCGGCACGGTCGAATCCACCGTGGTCAATACCCGTGCCGGCACGGTCGAAGCCTGCCAGCGCACCAAGTTGTCCACCATCATGGGCGGGCGCATCGAATTCCTCGGGGTCAAGGAAGGCGACAAGGTGAAGCGGGGCCAGCTCCTGATGAAGCTGTGGAACGACGACCAGAAGGCGCAGCAGACCCTGGCCGAAGCCCAGCGCGCGACTGCCATGCAGCGCGTCAAGGAGGTGTGCACCACGGCGGCCAGTTCGCTGCGCGAGGCCGAACGGCAGACGTCCTTGCGCGGCCGCGGCTATGTTTCCGAGGCGCGCGAGGACGCCGCGCGCAGCGAGGCCGACGCCCGTCGCGCGGCCTGCGATACGGCGCGCGCCGACATCGTGCAGGCCGAGGCGCGGATCAGGGTGACCAAGGTCGAGCAGGGCCGCACGACGCTGTATGCCCCATTCGACGGCATCGTGGCGAAGATCGTCGGCGAACTCGGCGAATATTCGACGCCGTCGCCGCCCGGCGTGCCGACGCCGCCGGCGATCGACCTGATCGACGATTCCTGCCTCTACGTCAATGCGCCGATGGATGAAGTCGATGCGCCGCGGATCAAGGCCGGCCTGCCGGTGCGCGTGACGCTCGATGCCTTGCCCAAGCAGCCGCTGACGGGCAAGGTGCGTCGCGTCGCGCCTTATGTCGTGGCGGTCGAGAAGCAGGCCCGCACCGTCGATGTCGAAGTCGATTTCGACCTGCCTCCGGGCGGCCTGCTGGTCGGCTACAGCGCCGACGTCGAGATCGTGCTCAGCAGCCGTCCGCATGCCTTGCGCGTGCCGACTGCGGCGCTGATCGAGGGCGCGCGGGTGATGGTGCTCAACGCCGACAGCGGCAAGCTCGACGAGCGCAAGGTGAAGACCGGGGTCGCCAACTGGGAGTTCACGGAAATCGTCGAGGGCCTGGCCGAAGGCGAGCGCGTCGTCATCTCGCTGGAGATCGAAGGGGTGAAAGTCGGCGCCCGCGCCACGGCGGCGACCAACGATAACGCCAAGTAGCATGGCCGTAATCCAGCTTGCCGGCATCGAGCGCGTGTTTCACCTCGGCGACAGCGTGGTGCACGCGCTGACCGGGCTCGATGTCGCCATCGACGCCGGCGAATATGTGGCGATCATGGGGCCGTCGGGTTCCGGCAAGTCCACCCTGCTCAATCTGCTGGGCCTGCTCGACCGGCCCGACGCCGGCGCCTATCGGCTCGAAGGCCGCGACGTGACGACGCTCTCGCCCGACGAACAGGCCGCCGTGCGCAGCCGGCGCATCGGTTTCGTGTTTCAGAGCTTCCACCTGGTGCCGCGCCTGACGGCGGCGGAGAACGTCGCGCTGCCGATGATGCTGGCCGGGATTCCGGCGGCGGAACGCGCCGCGCGAGTGCGCCAGGCGCTCAAGGATTTCGGTCTCGACCAGCGCGCCGACCATCGCCCCGACCAGCTTTCCGGCGGCCAGCGGCAGCGCGTCGCGATTGCCCGCGCCACCATCATGCAGCCGGCCGTGCTGCTGGCCGACGAGCCGACCGGCAACCTCGACCGCGCCACCGGCGACGACGTGATCCATTTGCTGGAAGAACTCAACCAGCGCGGCATGACGCTGATCATCGTCACCCACGATCCGAAAATCGGCACCCGGGCGGGGCGGCAATTGATGATGGAAGATGGTGAGCTGAAGAGCGACAGCGCGCGTCCGGCGGCTGTCGCCGGTTGAGGCGCGGACATGCGCAGCGCCGACGTCCTGCGTTTCGCCCGCGATGCGGCGACCGGCTATCCGCTGCGCACCTCGCTCTCGGTGCTGGCCATGGCCATCGGCGTTGCCGCCGTGGTGGTGCTGACCTCGCTCGGCGACGGCGCGCGGCGCTACGTGGTGGAGCAGTTCTCCGCGCTGGGCAGCAACCTCGTCATCGTCCTCCCCGGACGCTCGGCCACCGGCGGCTTCAGCCCGGCCAACGCGCTGACCACGACGCCGCGCGACCTGACGGTGGACGACGCCTTTGCGCTGACTCGCTTGCCCTCGGTGCGCCGCGTGGCGCCGCTGACCGCGGGCAACTCGGAAATCAACGCCAACGGGCGGCTGCGGGAAGTCGTGGTGGCGGGCACCGCCTCGACCTATTTCGACATTCGCAGTTTCAAGATGGCGCAGGGACATTTCCTGCCCGAAGCCGACTGGAGCCGCGGCGCGCCGGTGGTGGTGATCGGCGCCAAGATCAAGGAGGAGATCTTCGGCGCCAATCCGGCCATGGGAGAGCTGGTCCGCCTCGGCGACCGGCGCCTGCGCGTCGTCGGCGTGCTGAAGGCCACCGGCCAGGGAGTGGGTGGCATGAACACCGACGAGGTGGTTTTCGTCCCGGTCAGCGTGGCGCAGAGCCTGTTCAATACCAGCACCCTGTTTCGCATCCTGATCGAGGCCAGGAGCCGTGGCGAGATCGAGGCCGTCAAGCGTGAGGTGACTGCGGCGCTCAAGGCCCGCCACGGCGAGGAAGACATCACGGTGATCACCCAGGATGCCGTGCTGGCGACCTTCGACAAGCTGCTGCGCGCGCTGACCGCCGCGGTGGCCGGCATCGCCGCGATCAGCCTGGCGGTGGCCGGCATCCTGGTGATGAACGTGATGCTGGTGGCGGTGACCCAGCGCACCGCCGAGATCGGACTGCTCAAGGCGCTCGGCGCGCGTGCGGCGACGATCCGCAACGCCTTCATGGCCGAGGCCGCGATGCTGTCCCTGGTCGGCGCCGTCACCGGCTACGGCCTCGGCCTGTTCGGCGCCTTCGTCCTGCGCCAGGTATACCCGGTGTTTCCCGCCTATCCGCCGGACTGGGCGGTGATCGCGGCACTCGGCACGGCGCTTGGCACCGGCATGCTGTTCGGCATCATGCCGGCGCGGCGCGCCGCCAAGCTTGATCCGGTCCAGGCCCTGATGAAGCACTGACCATGCTTTTCACCGACTCCCTCACACTGGCCTTCCGCGCCATCAGTTCGCAGCGCCTGCGCAGCTTCCTGACCCTGCTTGGCATTGCGGTCGGCATTGCCGCGGTGATCCTGCTGACCTCGATCGGCGAGGGCATCCATCGCTACGTGCTGGCCGAATTCACCCAGTTCGGTACCAACGTCGTCGGCGTCCATCCCGGGCGCACCAAGACCGGCGGTGCCACGACCGGCCTGCCGAGCAGCGCGCGGCCGCTGTCGCTGGAGGATGCCGAGGCCCTGAAGCGCCTGCCCAATGTGGTCGCCGTCACCCCCAGCGTGTTCGGCAATGCCGAAGTCAGCGGCAACGGTCGCGTGCGGCGGGTTTCGGTCTATGGCGTCGGTCCCGGCCTGCTGGTCGTGTTCCGCGCCAAGGTGCGCAGCGGCCAGTTCCTGCCCGACGAGGAAGCCGGCAGCGCGCGCGCCCAGGTGGTGCTCGGCCCCAAGCTGAAGAACGAATTGTTCGGCGCCGAGAATGCGCTGGGGGCGCGGGTGCGCATCGGCGGCCTGCAATTCCGCGTGATCGGCGTCATGGAAGCCAAGGGCCAGTTCCTCGGCATCGATCTCGACGACACGGCCTACATCCCGGCGGCACGCGCCCTGGAATTGTTCAATCGCGAGGGCCTCAACGAAATCAACATTTCCGCGGCCGAAGGCGTGCCTGCCGCGGGCGTGGTGGCCGCCGCCAGGGAGTTGATCAAGGCCCGCCACGGCCGCGACGACGTGACCATCATCAGCCAGGAAGAAATGATGAGCACGCTGTCGAACATCCTCGACGTGCTGACCATGGCCGTCGGCGCGCTGGGCGGCATCTCGCTCCTGGTCGGCGGCGTCGGCATCGTCACCATCATGACGATTGCCGTCACCGAGCGCACCAACGAGATCGGCCTGCTGGTCGCGCTCGGCGCGCGGCGGCAGACCATCCTCGGCCTCTTTCTCGGCGAAGCCGTGGCGCTGGCGGCGATCGGCGGGCTGTTCGGCCTGCTGCTCGGCATCGGCCTGGCGCAGACCATCAGCTTCTTCGTCCCGGCCCTGCCGGTGCATACGCCCCTGTCGTTCGTGCTGCTGGCCGAAGCGCTGGCGGCGGCCATCGGCCTGGCGGCCGGGGTGCTGCCGGCCCGGCGTGCGGCCCTGCTCGATCCGGTGGAGGCCTTGCGCACCGAGTAGGGCGGCGAGCGGGCGCGCGAGTCGGCGCCGACGCGACGGCGATCGATGCCGCGGCGGATTAATGCCTTAACTTTGGGCATCAGAAGCCTGCATGCAATAACGCAATCAAAGCCAATAGGCTCTTGTCAGCGGCAGGAGCGGCGCTGTCGCCGCCGGCTTGAAGCCGGCAGGATTTTCGACCAAGGCCCGCTATTCAGGAGGAGAGTCAATTGAGATACAGCGTGACGATGTGGGTGGCATTCATGATGTTTGTCGGTACGGCGGTCGGCGCGGAGCCGCTTCCCGAAGTCAAGCTGCAAAAGATCAACGACCGCGTATATGCCTTGCTGGGCCCGACCGACGTGCCGAACAAGCAAAACGGCGGCTACATGAACAACAGCCTGGTCGTCATCGGCCAGCAGGGCGTGATCCTGGTCGATTCCGGTTCGCACCGGGCGGTCGGCGAGCACATCGGCAAGGCGATTGCGGGCATCACGACGAAACCCGTGACGCATATCCTGATCACGCATCACCACGGCGACCACCATCTCGGCAGCATCGCCTTCCCCGCGGCGCAGCTGGTGTCCACCGCCAATTGCGCCAAGGAAATCGAGACCAACGGTCGCGGCATGGTGTCGTGGATGGCGCGTGTCACCGGACGGAAGCTCGACGACACGACGCCGGTCACGCCGCAACAGAAGATGGCCTCACCCTCGCGCCAGGCGATGCAGATCGACGGCATCAAGCTTGAACTGATCGCGCCGCAGACCGCCCACACCCATGGCGACATGATGGTCTGGCTGCCCGAGGATGGCGTCCTCGCCTCGGGCGACATCCTGGTGCATGCGGTCAACCCGAATTTCAGCGACGGCAATCTGAAGAAATGGATCGCGGTGGTCGACGACATTCTCAAGATGCCCCTGCAAACCGTCATGCCGGGTCACGGCGAGTTGATGCAGCAGAAGGACGTCGCCGAATTCCGCGCGCTGATCGGCGAGTTCTACAAAGTGGTCGAGACCGTTTTCAAATCCGGCGGCGCCGAGGCCGACATCCGCAAGAAGCTCGACCTGGCCAAGTGGCAAAAACTCGCTCGCTACGAAGCGATGATGGGCGGCAACATCAACCATACCTGGCTCGAGGTGGAAGCCGAGAATTTCTAGCCTACCAAGTGAGGTCCCTCAGCTCCGCCGGAGGGGCAGGAGAGTTTTGACGTAGTCACGAGTTCATCGGAGGGAATTTCCAGCCGTGAGCCGACAGCCAAACGAACGGGGAAATCACGATGGACAAGTGCGAAAGCCGAAGCCACACGCCAACCGTGCAATTTGAGAAATAGTGCTACATCATGTGCCCCGCCTGACTGACCAACTGGGGGTAATCTGAAATGGAAAGCGGATAGTCTTGTTCGGGGAAGTAGTGGCTGGGCATTTCGCGTTGAAGTTC
>MHZX01000019.1 GCA_001828935.1 Rhodocyclales bacterium RIFCSPLOWO2_02_FULL_63_24 | reverse complement strand
CTGCTGGGCAGCGCGCTGCGCCGCGTGCTGCATCTGGGCGACCATTTCTGGGCCGGGCTGGAAAAGCTGGTCTACTTCGTCCTGTTTCCGGCCCTGCTGTTCAATGGACTGGTGAAGACACGCATCGACTGGTCGGCAGCCGGGCCGCTGCTGGCGGTGGCGGCAGGGGCCATGGCCAGCGGCATGGCGCTCGGCCTCGGCGCGAAGTGTTTCCGCCTGACGCCGATGTCCTTCGCCTCGCAATACCAGTGCGCTTTTCGTTTCAATTCCTACATCGGTCTCGCGGTCGCCGGCAAGCTCTACGGCGTGCCCGGCATCGCCGCCATGGCCATCGTCATCGGCCTCATGGTGCCGCCGGCCAACATGGCAGCGGTATGGATGCTGGCGCGCCACGGCGAGGCCAGTGTCTGGCGCGAGTTGGCGAAGAACCCGCTGATTCTCGCCACGGTCGCCGGTATCACGGCGAATGTGGCCGGCTTCCAGCCGCCTGAGGTGTTGCTGCAGTTCCTCGGCCGGCTCGGCGAAGCCGCGATCGCGCTGGGCCTGCTGGCGGTGGGTGCCGGGTTGCGTACCGATCAGGCAAGAGTCGGCACTGGCGGCGCGGCGGCGGCGGTCTATCTGTTACTGGTGAAACTCGTGGCGATGCCGCTGGCGACTTTGGGCTTGATCCGCTGGGTGGGCCTCACCGGAGTCTATGCCGACGTGGCGCTGGTGTTTGCGGCCTTGCCGACCGCCAGCTCTGCCTACATCCTGGCCCAGCGCATGGGCGGCGACGGCGCCCGCGTGGCCTGGCTGATCTCGGTCGGGACCGTGCTTGGCATGCTCAGCCTGCCCTTCTGGCTGGCCTGGCGCTGACGCTGGCCCGCGTCCGGGGGGATCCCCGGTGCACGCAGCGCTACTTGCCTTTGCCGTCCCCTTTCGGTGGCGTCTGAGCGCTTGCATCGGGAGCGCTGGCCGCATCGGCGGGAGCGGCCGCGCCGGCGTTCTGCATGAAATTCCATGGCCATAGCGCCGGATTCGCGAAGGGATTCGCATTGGCCTCGGCACCGCCGGCCGACTGGCTGATGGCTTGCAGCGCGGACAGCGTGGCGCACTGCATTTCAAGTCCCTGGATGGTCATTTGCAGCATGCCGAGGTTGGTCTTGAGCCAGCCCTCGACCGCTTTCAGGTCGGCAATACGCTTCTCCAGTTCGTTGGTGTCCAGCGTCGGCGTAACCAGGCCCGGCAGCGGCATGCCGGTATTGCCCCAGAGGGATTTCAGGAACTCCATCGGATCGGACGGCGTTGTGCTCATGGCAATGACTCCTGAGATTGGTGGCCGATCTTACCGCAGCGCCGCCATCCGCGCTAAACTGCCTGTTGTCATATCGGCAAAGGTCCGCAGAGGAAAGCGATGCTCAAACTATTGGTGGTGGAAGACCATGCCCTGGTGCGCGAGGGGTTGCTCGCGACCCTGAAGAACCTCGGAGCGGAAACCCAGACCTTCGGCGTGCAGGATGCCAACGAGGCCATCGGCGTGCTGGAGGCCGAGGACATCGACATGATGATTCTCGACCTGATGCTGCCCGGAACCAAGGGCCAGACCTTTCTGCCCCTGGTGCGGCGGCGGTTCCCCACGGTTCCGGTGGTGATCCTGTCCGCGCTGGACGATGCCGATACGGTGTCGCGCGTGATGAAGGCAGGCGCCTCAGGGTTTGTTTCAAAGTCGGGGTCGAGCACCGAATTGCTGGAAGCCTTGCGCGCGGTGTTGTCGGGTGAAATCTACCTGCCGTCCAAGCTGCGGGAACTGACCAGCCGCAGCGAAACCGCGCATGGCGAAGGCAAATCGCTGGCGCAGCGCTTCGGCCTGACTGCGGCGCAGTCGCGCGTCCTGCAATTGCTGACGGAAGGGCGCAGCAATCGTCAGATCGGCGAATTGCTGGGCCTGACCGAAGGCACGGTGAAGATCCACGTATCCGCCATCATGAAAGCCATGGGTGTAAGCAATCGCTCGGAGGCTGCCTTGATGGCGAGTCGCAAGCGGCGCCAGACCTGACGCCGCTCAGGCGGCCAGCGCCATGGAGGGGGCGCGGCCGTTGGCCGGCCGCGTGGCCGGATCCTCCTCGACGATATCCTCCTCGTCTTCAAAGGAAATCTGCAGCAGATCCAGCACCTGACGGGCGATGCCGCGGCTGGCATTGGCCAGCGGCGAGGGCAGGCTGCCGGGGATGGTTTTCTGCAGCAACTGCTTGCTGGCGGAGAGCGTGGCGACCGGCGACAGAATGCGGTCGCGGAAGCGGCCGAGGAATTCATCGATGGTTTTTTCCGCGGCCTCGCGTTGCCAGACGTTGGTGGGCCATTGCGACGGAATTGCATAGGCGCGCGGGAACATTTCCAGATCGCGGATGACGGTGCGAATGTCCTCGTGCGAATCGCGAAACGGCAACAGCACCAGGTCGGCGACGCCGTAGAGATTGCGGTCCATCTCGGTCCGGTTGCCGCCGCCGTCGATGACGCCCATCCATGATTTGAGCGAGCGTATCTTGGCGGTAACCTTGGTTAGCGCCTCGCGCGAGCGGGCATCGGCGACCAGATAGCGGCGGCCGTTCGGATCCAGTGGCTCGCGGCAGCTATCGGTGAGCACGCAAACCGAGCGTTGTCCGAGCAGACCCATGCCCTGGCATAGCATGTGGGAAATCGTGGTCTTGCCGGTGCCGCCCTTGTTGCCGATGACGCAGATGATGTCTGCCATGTGTAACTCCTCGTCGATCCAGGCACGCGGCCGGGGTCTGTGTGTCGAGGATTATTGGGCATCGGCAGCCCCTTCGATGGCTGAAATTGCGAGGCAATCGCCGCGTTTATGTCCCGGTCCCGTCAGGGCCGGGACGGTATCCAGGGATATGTCCCGGTCCCGTCAGGGCCGGGACGGTATCCAGAGGAATGTCCCGGTCCCGCCGGCCGGTAGCAGTGGAAGCGGGTACGCCGGCGGTCCGCAACCTCCACGCTGCGTTCGGGCCGGACGTCGGGGATGGGGAAGCTGTTGCTGACCAGCAGCGCGCCCGCCTTCATCTCTGTCCGGGCCTTGTCCCAGAGCTGTTGCATGGGGGCGGGCGAGAGGAAGGCGTACACCAGGGTGTAGCGGTCGAGCGGATGGGCCCAGAAGTCGCCCAGGCGGATTTCGACATTGGGCAGCTTGCGACAGGAGAGCCAGGCCCAGGCCCAGGTCAGCGGCGCGTGCTCGAAGCCGACAAAGCGGCAATCCGGGCGCGCCCGCGCCAGTCGGCGCAACAGGCCGCCATCGCCGCAGCCGAGGTCGATCATGGTGGCCGGCTCGGCGGGCAGCAGTCCGGCCAGGGCTTCGCTGGCCGGCGCGTTGGTCAGGTACAGCGGTACCCGGCTGCGGTCGGTGCGCCCGAATACCAACAACAAGAGGACGAATCCGGCGAGCCAGACCCAGGAGGGTAGCCCCAGCGCCAGCGCCAGCACGGCCAGCGGCATGAAGCCGAGATGGATCGGCAACCACCAGAGGGGGCCGCGCCGCAGGTGACTGACCAGCGCGGCGCACAGTCCCTGAAGGCCGGCCAGTATCAGAGGCTGAGTCGCCCAGGCGGGGAAGAACAGGACAACCAATGTGCCGGCGAGCAATGCGCCGAGCAGTTGCGCGACCGCCGCTTGCCGCAACGGCGGTCCGCCTGGCGGCTCCTGGCTCAAGCCAGTCCAAGCCGGGCGCGCAAGGCCTCCCGTTCCGGCGCGGCGGCATCGATGCCGCGTCGCTTGACATGGCCGAAGCCGCGAATCTTCTCCGGCAGTTTGGCCAGTGCAATCGCGTCGCCCAGCGTATTCCGCTCCAGCTTGGGCAGCAGCGCGGCAAGATCGGCTTCGTAGTCGGCCAGCAAGGCTCGCTCCCGCTGCCGCTCCTCGCTGCGACCGAAGATGTCCCAGCGCGAGCCGCGATAGCCGCGTGCCCTGGCCAGCCACTTGAATGCGGTCAGCATCCAGGGGCCAAAGGCCATTTTCTTGATCACACCGGTCTTGGGATCGGGGCGGGCAAGGAGTGGCGGCGCAAGGTGAAAACCCAGTTTGTAGTCACCCTCGAAACGCTCGGCGATCTTCTGCAGAAAGTCGGTTTCGGCATACAGGCGCGCCACCTCGAATTCGTCCTTGATCGCCATCAGCTTGAACAGGTTGTGTGCCACGGCCTCGGTCAGCTGCGAGGAGTTGATCGCGGCTTCCGCGGCGCGAACCTTATCCACTTGAATCCGATAGCGCTCGGCGTAAGCGGCGTCTTGATAGTCCGCGAGAAAGCTCGCGCGCTTTGCTATCAGTTCGTTGAGAGTCGGCGCTGGCGGTACGGCGACCTTGGGCCGGGCATAGGCTGCCACGGCGGCCGGATCATGGGCCGCGCGGCGGCCCCAGAGGAAGGCGGCGCGGCTCATGGTCACGGCAGTGCCGTTGAGCTCGATGGCGCGATCGATGGCTTCCCAGGATACTGGCACCAGGCCCTGCTGCCAGGCGTAGCCAAGCAGGAACAGGTTGCTGGCGATCGAATCGCCGAGCAGGCGCAGGGCCAGGTCGGAGGCGTCGATAAAATGTGCGGCGCCAGCGCCGACTGCGTCGCCCACCACCGCCTGCATGCGTGCCAGCGGAAACTGCCAGTCCGGATTGCGCGTGAAATCTGCCGTCGGGGTTTCCGCGCAATTCACCACCACGCGCGTGCGGCCGGCCTGCATGCGGGTCAGTGCATCGGGCGAGGCGCTGACGATGACATCGCCGCCGATCACGGCGTCGGCTTCGCCGGTGGCCACGCGCACCGCGTGAATGGCTTCCGGGTCATCGCAGATGCGCACATGGGAAAACACCGCGCCGCCTTTTTGCGCCAAGCCGGTCATGTCGAGCACCGTGACGCCCTTGCCGTCGATATGCGCCGCCATGCCGATCAGGGCGCCGATGGTGACCACGCCGGTGCCGCCGACGCCGGTGATCAGAATGCCGTAGGGAGTGGTCGTCGAAGCGAGAGTCGGCGCTGGCGGGACGCCGAATGGCGCGCCCGCGTTGTCGGCTCCGGCCAGGCCACGGCCTTTCCTTACGCCGCCACCCAACACCGAAACGAAGCTCGGGCAAAAGCCCTTCTCGCAGGAGTAGTCCTTGTTGCAGGCGGACTGGTCGATCGCGCGCTTGCGGCCGAATTCGGTTTCCACCGGCACTACGGCGAGGCAGTTCGACTGCACGCCGCAATCGCCGCAGCCTTCGCAGACGGCCTCGTTGATGAACAGGCGACACGGCGGATCGATCATCTTGCCGCGCTTGCGGCGCCGGCGCTTTTCGGCGGCGCAGGTCTGATCGTAGATGATGGCCGAGACGCCGGGACATTCGCGCATCTCGCGCTGGATCGCATCCAGCTCGTCACGATGGCGGATCGGCACGCCGTGCGGCAGGTCGGGGTGGCCGTAGCCGCGTGGCGTGCCGTCGGTGACGACGACCACGTGGTGCACTCCTTCGCCATGCAGTTGATGGGCAATCTGCGGCACCGTCAGGCTGCCGTCCACCGGCTGGCCGCCGGTCATGGCGACGGCGTCGTTGTAGAGGATCTTGTAGGTGGCATTGACGCCCGAGGCCACCGCGGCGCGGATCGCCAGCGAACCGGAATGAAAATAGGTGCCGTCGCCGAGATTGACGAAGACGTGGCGCTGTTCGGTGAAGGGGGCCTGCCCCATCCAGGCGGCGCCTTCACCGCCCATGTGGGAAAAGGTGCTGGTGGCGCGATTCATCCACAGCACCATGAAATGGCAGCCGATGCCGGCCAGCGCGCGGGAACCCTCGGGGACGCAAGTCGAGGTGTTGTGCGGACAGCCCGGGCAGAAGTAGGGCGTGCGCGCGATCGGAATCACCGGCGCCGCGGAGCGCTCCTTGGCTTCGATGACGGCCAGGCGTTCGCGGATGCGCGGCGAGGTGAAGTGGCGGCTGATGCGGTCGGCGATGACGCGGGCGATCTGCGCCGGCGACAATTCGCCGGAAGCAGGCAGCAGCCAGCGGCCGTTGGGCAGCGCCCATTCGCCTTTTTCATCGAACTTGCCAATCACGCGCGGGCGCACGTCCTCGCGCCAGTTGTAAAGTTCCTCCTTCAACTGGTACTCGATCAGTTGGCGTTTTTCCTCGACCACCAGGATTTCTTCCAGGCCTTCGGCGAAGTGGCGCACGCCATCCGATTCCAGCGGCCAGACCATGCCGACCTTGTAGAGGCGGATGCCGATCTCCGCGGCAAGCTGATCGTCGATGCCAAGGTCATCGAAGGCCTGGCGCACATCGAGATACGACTTGCCGGTGGTGATGATGCCCAGGCGCGGATTGGGCGCATCGATCACCACCTGGTTCAGCCGGTTGGCGCGGCAATAGGCCAGCGCGGCATACAGCTTGTGGTCGAGCAGCCGCGCTTCCTGCAGCAGGCGGTCGTCCGGCCAGCGGATATTGAGGCCGTCGGCAGGCAAGACGTAGTCGGTGGGCAGCACGATCTGCACGCGGCCCGGAGAAATATCCACCGAGGCCGAGGATTCGACGGTATCGGCCACCGCCTTGAAGCCGACCCAGCAACCCGAGTAACGGCTCATGGCCCAGCCATGCAGGCCGAGGTCGAGGTAGTCCTGTACGCCGGCCGGCACCAGCACCGGCATCATGGCGGCCTTGAAGGCATGCTCCGACTGGTGGGCGACAGTGGATGAGCGTGCGGCGTGGTCGTCGCCGGCGATCGCCAGCACGCCGCCATGCTTCCAGGTGCCGGCAGAATTGGCGTGCTTGAACACGTCGCCGCAGCGGTCCACGCCCGGTCCCTTGCCGTACCACATGCCGAATACGCCGTCATGCTTGGCGCCGGGCGACAGATTGACTTGCTGGGTGCCCCACAGCGCGGTGGCAGCGAGGTCCTCATTGACGCCTGGCTGGAACACGACCTGGTTCTGCCCAAGATGCTGCTTGGCTTTCCACAGAGCCTGATCGAGTCCCCCCAGCGGCGAGCCGCGATAGCCGGAAACGTAAGCGGCGGTATTCAGTCCGGCCAGGGCGTCGCGTTGCCGTTGCAGCAATAGCAGACGAACCAGGGCCTGGGTTCCGGTCAGAAAGACCCGGCCTTGGCTGAGTGCGTACTTGTCCTCAAGGGTGACATTGCGCAATGGCGCGTTCATGGCTGCTCCTGAATCTTGTTGGATGTCGGAGATGCGGCGACCTTATGAGTCGTGCATCATGCCTTGCCGCCCCGGGTCAGGGCGGCGGCAGAATCTTACCCGGATTCAGGATGTTGTCGGGATCGATTGCTCGTTTTATCGCACGCATCAGATCGATGGCCACTTCGCCGTGTTCCAGCGTCATGTAGCCCTGCTTGCCTATGCCGATGCCATGTTCGCCGGTGCAGGTGCCGTCCATGCGGATTGCGCGTTGCGCCAGGCGCGAGGCGAAGCCCTTGGCGCGGCCGAGTTCTTCCGCATCGTCCGGATCGACCAGCAGTACCATGTGAAAATTGCCGTCGCCAACGTGGCCCACCAGCGGCGCGATGAGGCCGCTGGCTTCGAGATCCAGGTAGGTCTCGTCGATACAGTCGGCCAAGCGCGAGATCGGCACGCAGACATCGGTCGTCAGTGCGCGGCAGCCGGGTTTGAGGCCGATGCCGGCGTAGTAGGCGTCGTGCCGCGCCTGCCATAGCCGGGTGCGGTCCTCGGGACGCGTCGCCCATTCGAAATCCTGCCCGTCGTGATCGGAGGCGATCTCCTGTACCGTCTCGGCCTGCTCCTTGACTCCGGTGGGCGAGCCATGAAACTCGAAGAACAGGGTGGGGGCTTCGCGCAGCGCGGTCTTGCTGTGGCGGTTGATGGCGGTGATGGCCAGGGTATCGAGCAGTTCGATGCGCGCCACCGGGACGCCGAGCTGAATGGTCTGAATCACGGTCTTGACTGCGGCCGACAGGGTCGGGAATGTGCAGACCGCGCTGGAGATGGCTTCCGGCACCGGATAGAGCCGCACCGTCAGTTCGGTGATGATGCCCAGCGTGCCTTCCGAGCCCACCATTAATCGCGTCAGATCATAACCGGCGGCCGATTTGCGGGCGCGGCCGCCGGTTTTGAGGATGCGGCCGTCGGGCAGTATCACGGTCATGCCGAGCACGTTCTCGCGCATGGTGCCGTAGCGCACGGCATTGGTGCCGGAAGCGCGCGTCGCCGCCATGCCGCCCAGGCTGGCATCCGCGCCGGGATCGATCGGGAAGAACAAGCCGGTGCCATTCAGGGCGGCGTTGAGCGCTTTGCGCGTGACGCCGCATTGGACCGTGGCGTCCAGATCTTCCTGGCGCACGGCAATTACCTGGTTGAGCGCTGAGAGATCGATGCAGACGCCGCCTTGTACCGCCAGCAGGTGACCCTCCAGCGAGGTGCCAGTGCCAAAAGCGATGACGGGGGTGCGGTAGCGGTGGCACAGGCCGACGATTTCCGCCACTTCCGCCGTGGATTCGGCAAAAACCACGGCATCCGGCGGCATCGGCGCATGCGAAGACTCGTCCTTGCCGTGATGCAGACGGACTGCTGCGGCAACGGAGAAACGCGGGCCAAAGCGGGAAGCGAGAGTTTCGGCCAATTCCTGCGGCAGCGGCGGGCGGTCAGCGGGGGCATTCATGGCGATCTCCGGCGTTGTGGGTAGTCGACGGATTCTACGCCGCGACCATGCGTATTTTTGTGGCACCGGTTGTCCAACACCGTCGCCAAATTCGTCCGCGACGTGCGCCAGCGCAAGCCGGCAGATCGTAGTTGATGCAAGTTCAATACAGAGAAGAAATGGCGAATTACTCTGACCCCGAGTCATGCGTTACACATCG
>MHZX01000018.1 GCA_001828935.1 Rhodocyclales bacterium RIFCSPLOWO2_02_FULL_63_24 | reverse complement strand
GTCGGCGCTGGTGACGCGGCGCTGCGCCGAGTCAATGCATCCCCGCGAGTTCGCTATTGGCCTTGGCCAGGCGGTCTACGAGAATATTCAGGAAGGCCTTGTTGAACTTGAGCTGGCAGTTTTCCGAGGCGCTGGCCAGCGAGTCGCGCTTGATCTTGAACAGGGTGACCGGGGTGACGGTCATGATCGTGGCGGTGCGCGGAATGGCGCTTTGCCGGATGTAGCACATCTCGCCGAAGCAGTGGCCGGCGCCGTGGGTTCCCAGGTCCCGGCTGCCCTTGCTGGCCCGCACCTCGCCCTCGGCCAGGATGAAGAAGAAATTTCCCTCGTCGCCTTCATGGAACAGGTAGGTGCCGGCGGGAACCCTCCCCCAGACGCTGATGCGCACCACTTCCCATAGCTCGACGTCGCTGAAATCGGCGAAGAAGGGCAGCTTTTTCAGGGTGTTGAATTTCGCGGTTTCGGAGACCGATTCCTGCGGCAGATCGAGGGCCGCGATCTCGGCCAGGTCTTTCGAAAATTCGCGCCAGTCGGCGTAGCGCTGCGTCCGCTCCTTGCGCATCGCGGTGGCGACGATTTTCTCCAGCCGCAGCGGCAGGCCCGGCCGCAGGCTGCGGATGCTGGCGGCTTCCTCGTTGAGAATCTTGTGCGACAGGGCGTAGTTGCTTTCCGCCTCGAACGGCATGCGCCCGGTCAGCAGGCGGTACATCACCACGCCCAGGGAGTAGATGTCGGTCTGCGGGGTCAGCGAGTCCTGGCGGATCTGCTCCGGCGACATGTAGGCGGGCGAGCCGACGCCGACCACCTGGGTCTCCTCGCTCTTGGTCGATACGGCCGCGCCGAAGTCGGCGATCTTGATGTTGCCGTCGCCGCACAGCATGATGTTGGCCGGCTTGATGTCGCGGTGGATGACGCCGTGGCGGCTGGCGAATTCAAGCGCCAGCGCGGCCTTGAAAACGATTTCGACCACCTTCTCCACCGGCAACAAGGATTCGGGCTGCGCGTACTTTTCCAGGGTTTCGCCCTGGACGTATTCCATCACGATGTAATTCTTGTCCCGGCTCAACGAGGCGTCATAAATCCCGACGATGTGGGGATGAACGATACGGCCGGCCAGCGAAGCCTCGTTGGCCAGCAGCTTGCGGAACGTCGGCCCGGTTTCCGGATCGGACAAGGTCGCGGAATTGATCAACTTGATGGCCACCTCGCGTTCGGTAAAGGCGTCGTAAGCGAGATACACGGTGCTGGTCGCGCCGCTGCCGAGCACGCGGACAATCTCGTACTTGTCGATGCTGGCGGGGGCCGATGCGTCCATACGTCGGCTCAGGCCCGGCGCCAGGTCGTTCCTTGCGGACCGTCTTCGAGCACGATGCCGGCGGCTTTCAGTTCATCCCGGATGCGGTCGGACTCGGCGAAATTCCGCGCCGCCTTCGCGGTCGCGCGAGCGGCAATCTTGGCGTCGATGTCCTGATTGCTGAGGCCGCCGGCCGGCGCCGCCTGCAAAAAGACTTGCGGGTCGCGCTGGAGCAGGCCGAGCACCCCGCCCAAGGCCTTCAGCTGCCCGGCCAAGGCCGTTTCGCCGCGATTCACCGCGGTCGCCAGGTCGAACAGCACGGCCATCGCTTCCGGCGTGCCGAAGTCGTCGTCCAGCGCGGCCTTGAAGCGCGCGGCATGGGGCTCGTCCCAGTCCACCGCCACTTCGCCGACGACGCCCTTGAGCGCCGTGTAAAGCCGCGTCAGGGCGTGCCGCGCATCGTCCAGGTGGACGTCGGAATAGTTCAGCGGACTGCGATAGTGAGCGCGCAGGATGAAGAAGCGCACCACTTCCGCATCGAATTTTTTCAGCACTTCGCGGATGGTGAAGAAATTGCCCAGCGACTTCGACATCTTCTCGTCATCGACGCGGACGAAGCCGTTGTGCATCCAGTAATTGACGAACTGGCACTGGTGGGCGCCTTCGGACTGCGCGATTTCGTTTTCGTGGTGCGGGAACTGCAGATCCTGACCGCCGCCATGAATGTCGAAATGCTGCCCCAACAGCTCCGACCCCATGGCCGAGCATTCGATGTGCCAGCCCGGACGCCCCGGCCCCCAGGGCGAGGGCCACTTCACTTCGGCAGGCTCGTCGTCGCGGGCATGCTTCCACAGCACGAAGTCGAGCGGA
This sequence comes from Rhodocyclales bacterium RIFCSPLOWO2_02_FULL_63_24, assembly GCA_001828935.1. Classification (GTDB taxonomy): domain Bacteria; phylum Pseudomonadota; class Gammaproteobacteria; order Burkholderiales; family Rhodocyclaceae; genus Sulfuritalea. The sequence continues at coordinate 6,955 of MHZX01000018.1, read as the reverse complement.
TCATGCTTGCCGGCCATGACATCGACACGCTCCCCGGCACGCAGGTCTTCCAGGGACTTGCCGGAAAGTTTGCCGTAGCCGTCGAACTTGCGCACCGAATAGCAGACGTCGTTGCTGGCGGCGACATAGGCATAGCCCTGTCGTTCCAGAGTGCCGATCATGTCCAGCATCTGCGGCACAAAGTCGGTGGCGCGCGGCTCGGCATCGGGCGGCAGGACACCCAGCGCCGCTGCGTCTTCGTTCATCGCGGCAATGAAGCGGTCGGTCACCTGGCGGATCGTCTCGCCGTTTTCTTGCGCGCGACGGATGATCTTGTCGTCGATATCGGTGATGTTCCGCACGTATTTCAATTCGTAGCCACTGGCCCTCAGCCAGCGCGCGACCAGGTCGAACACCACCATTACGCGGGCATGTCCGAGATGGCAAAAATCGTATACCGTCATCCCGCACACGTACATGTTGGCCCGACCGGGCTGAATGGGAACGAATACCTGCTTTTCGCGGGCCAGGGTGTTGTATATCTTCAGCATGGGCGTGAAAGTGAGATTTCAGTGAGGTCGACATTATCGGCGCCAAGCACGGCGTCCATGACCAATCTCACCCGAACGCACGGGTAAGCAGAAAAATGGCCACGAAAGGCCGGCATTATCGGGCCATCGATCAAACGCAGTCAGGTTGTGGGGAGGGGGGGCTTCTTGTTAGAATCCAACGTCGAATCCAGCATGGTTTGTCCCCGCGAAAACGCAGTTTCAGAGCAGGCTAACGCCAGCTTCATCGGCGTCTAGCGCAGCGGCCGTAGCTAATATCATTTTCGGGCAACCGTCAAAGAGAAGTATATACCATGACCCAAATCCGCCTCAATGCCGCACGCCTACTAGCATCAGCAGTTTCCGTCGCCCTTCTGTCGCTGGCGCCTGCGGTGCACGCCGACACGCTGCAGGACATCAGCAAGCAACTCAAGCAGGGGCAGCACGCCCAGGCGCTGGAACAGGTCGATAAGTATCTCGCGGCCAAGCCCAAGGATGCCCAGGGGCGCTTTCTCAAGGGCATCGTGCTGACCGAGATGAACAAGCCCAACGAGGCGATTGCGGTGTTCTCCAAGTTGACCGAGGATTACCCGGAACTGCCGGAACCCTACAACAACCTCGCCGTCATCTACGCCCAGCAGAAACAGTACGACAAGGCCAAGCAGGCGCTGGAAATGGCCATTCGCACCCATCCGTCCTACGCCACCGCCCACGAGAACCTGGGCGACATTTACGCGCGGCTCGCCAGCCAGGCTTATGACAAGGCGTTGCAGATCGACTCGTCGAACTCCAGCGCGCAAAACAAGCTGGCCTTGATCCGCGACCTGATGAGCACCGCCAATCGTCCCGGCAAGGCCAGCAAGCCGGTCGCCGAACCCGTAAAACTGGCTGAAGCACCCAAGCCCGTTGCCACGCCGGTCGCCACCCCGGTCGCGGCGACGCCCGTAGCCGCTGGCCCGCAACCGGTCGTCGCGCCGGCCAAGCCGGTCGATGCGCCCAAGGCGGCACCGGCGAAAGCCCCGGGTGACGCCAACAGCGAAATCACCAAGGCAATCGACCTGTGGGCCGCCGCCTGGTCGCGCAAGGACGTCAAGGCCTACCTCGCCGCCTACGCCCGCGACTTCAAGACTCCAGCTGGGGAATCCCGTTCGACCTGGGACGCCGAAAGGCAGAAGCGGATCAACAAGCCGGGTGCAATCCAGGTCAGCTACGAAGGCCTGAAGATCGTCGTCGATGGCGACACGGCGACCGTGAAATTCCGCCAACACTACAAGTCGGCTTCGCTCAAGACCTCCAGCAACAAGGTGCTGCTGATGGGCAAGCGCGACGGCAAGTGGCAGATCCTGCAGGAGCGGGTCGGTAGCTGATGGGCTACCTGCGGCACTTCCTGGCGATCATTCCGGCCTGCAGCCTGCTGCTGGCGGCCGGCGCGACCGAGGCTGCAGGCAAGGCGCCCAAGCACATCAAGAAGGATGCCGGCAGCCCGACCATTGAGGCAAGCTACACCGATTCCGGACCGGAACCGCTGCTGGCAAAAGTGTTCGACGCCATCGAGGGCAACCGGCTCGAACTCGCCATGCAGCAAACCGACATGCTGATCAAGGCCTATCCGAATTTCCGCCTGGCGCATCTGGTCAAGGGCGATCTGCTGCTGGCCCGCTCGCGTCCCCTGATGGCCTTCGGCGAGGGCGGCGGCCCGGCGGCGGGAGACAAAATTGCCGACCTGCGCGACGAAGCCATCGTCCGCCTCAAGGGCTACCGCACCAAACCGCCGGCCGACTATGTGCCGCGCTACCTGTTGCAGATGCAGCCGGAACAAAAACATGCGGTAGTGGTGGATACGCAGAAATCCAGGCTCTATCTCTACCAGAATGACAACGGCACGCCACGCTTCATTGCCGATTACTACATCACCCAAGGCAAGCTGGGAGCGGAGAAGGCCCGCGAAGGCGACAAGAAGACGCCGATCGGCGTCTATCACGTCACCTCCAGCCTGCCACGACAGAAACTGACCGACTTTTACGGCAGTGGCGCCTTTCCCATCAACTATCCCAACGACTGGGACAAGCGCCAGGGCCGCAACGGCCACGGCATCTGGCTGCACGGCACGCCCTCGGACACCTTCTCGCGCCCGCCGAAGGCCTCCGACGGCTGCGTGGTGCTGGCCAACCAGGATCTCGATACGCTGTCGAAAAGCCTGCAAATCGGCCTGACGCCGGTGATCATCAGCAACAGCATCGAATGGCTTTCGCTCGACGACTGGCAGAGCGAGCGCAGTTCGCTGCTGAAGATGATCGAGGAATGGCGGCAGGATTGGGAGAGCCGCAACCTCGACAACTACGCGCGGCACTACTCGCACAAGTTCAACGTCGACGGCCAGGGCTATCAGGGCTGGATCGAACAGAAACGCAAGGTCAACGCGGCCAAGAGCTGGATCAAGGTCGATACTGGCAACATCAGCATGTTCCGCAATCCGGGCAAGGAAGAATATGTCGTTGTCACCTTCGAGCAGGACTATCGCTCCAGCAATCTTTCCAACCAGATGAAGAAGCGCCAGTACTGGATCAAGGAAAGCGGCCGCTGGAAGATCGTCTTTGAAGGCGCCGCCTGAGGCACGCAAAGCGCCTGCCCGCGCTGACTGAATCACCCTTTACCCGTTCCCTGGAGACTCCATGCACCGCCTGTTCCTGTTTGTTATCGCCCTGCTTTTCGGCATCGCCACCCATGCCGCCAACCCGCAGCTTGAGCTGAAGACGTCGCAAGGCACGCTGATCATCGAGCTGTATCAGGACAAAGCGCCGAAGACGGTGGAGAACTTCCTGCAATACGCGAAGGATGGATTCTTCAACGGCACCATCTTTCATCGCGTGATTCCCGATTTCATGATCCAGGGCGGCGGCTTCACGCCGGACATGAAGCAAAAGGACACCCGTGCATCGATCCAGAACGAGGCCAAGAACGGCCTGAAGAACGAGCCGGGTACGCTGGCCATGGCGCGCACCAACGATCCGCATTCCGCCAGCTCGCAGTTCTTCATCAACCTCAAGCACAACAGCTTTCTTGATTACCCAGGTCAGGACGGTTGGGGCTACGCCGTGTTCGGCAAGGTCGTGCAAGGCCTCGACATCGTGCAGAAGATTGCCAAGGTGGAAAGAAAGAGCTCGCCGTACAGCCCCGATCGAGTGCCTTCCACACCCGTCACGCCGATTCTGATCGAATCCGTCAAGCTGCTGCCAGCAACGAAATAACCCACACAGGACGACACCCCATGATCAAGCTCACCACCAACCACGGCGCCATCACGCTCGAACTCGATGCCGAGAAGGCTCCCAAGACCGTGGCCAACTTCATCGCCTACGTCGAAGCCGGCCACTACGACAATACGATTTTCCATCGCGTGATCGACGGCTTCATGATCCAGGGCGGCGGGTTCGAGCCCGGCATGGACCAAAAGCCGGTTAACGAACCGATCGAGAACGAAGCCAAGAACGGCCTCAAGAACGAGTGCTACACGGTCGCCATGGCGCGCACCTCGGATCCGCATTCGGCCACTGCGCAGTTCTTCATCAACGTCGGCGACAACGACTTCCTCGACAACGACAAGTGTCAGGACGGCTGGGGCTATTGCGTCTTCGGTCGCGTCGTCGAAGGCCAGGACGTCGTCGACCAGATCAAGGCGGTGAAGACCGGCAACAAGGGCTTCCACCAGAACGTGCCGAAGGAAGACGTGGTGATCGAGCGCGCCGAAAAAATCTGAAGCCCGCGCGCGGCGCCATTCGACGATGTTTCGCGCCCTGCCACAGTTTCTCGCCGGTCTTGCGCTCGGCCTTGCGGCAATTGTTTCGCTGGCCTTCACCGCCGCCCCGCCGGGACTGCCCAACTCGCCGGGCAAGCCTGCGGCCAAGGCTCCGGCCGTCTCGACGCCGATTGCCGGCAACCGGACGCTGGCGGTCGCGCCCCAGAAACAGGGGCGGCGCATCGCCCTGGTGATCGGCAACGGCGACTACCAATACCCCGACAAACTGCCCAAGCTGGCCAACCCCGCCAACGATGCGCAGGACATCGCCGCAGCATTGCGCGGGTTCGGCTTCGAAGTCATCGAGCGCAAAAACCAGACGCTCGAAGCCATGAACCAGACCATCGCCGAATTCGGCAGCCGCATCGGCGGCAGCGAAGCGGCGCTGTTCTACTTCGCCGGGCATGGCATTCAGGTCAAGAACCAGAACTACCTGATGCCGGTGAATGCGCGGGTGGAAAGTGAAGCCGTGGTGCCGTATCAAGGCGTCAACATCAATCAGGTTCTTGATGAAATGGACAATGCCAAGAGCAGCGCGAATATCGTCATGCTCGATGCCTGCCGCAACAATCCGATCACCGGCAAGTTCCGCTCCGGCAAGTCGCGCGGGCTGGCCAGCCCCGGCAGCACGCCCAAAGGCACGGTGATCGTGTATGCCACCGACCCGGGCAATGTGGCCGCCGACGGCGAAGGCCGCAACGGGCTATTCACGGCGGGGCTGTTGACCGCCTTCAAGGGCAAGGATCTGAGTCTCGATGACGTGCTGACGGTGGCCAGCGCCGAGGTCGAGCGTGCCAGCGGGCAGACGCAGACGCCCTATGTCAACGGCCCCAAGACCTTGCAGAAGAATTTCCATTTCCGCGTCGCCGTCGATTCCGGTCGTGGCGAGACCGCCCAGGCCGCCGTGGCGTCAGCGCCGACTGCTGCGGCAGCGGCGCGCGAGGATTCCGAAACCCAGTTCTGGAACGAGGCGAAAGCCGGCGACGCGAAAGAGTATCTCGACGCCTATCTCAAGCAATATCCCAATGGCAAATACCTTGCGCTGGCAAGAATCGAATTGCAAAGACTCGACGAGCGAGAACGACAGGAAACCTTGCGCAAAGAACAGGCCGCCTGGGACGAGGCCAAGAGCAGGGCCAATTCCACGGCCTATGCCAGCTACCTGGAGCGCTACCCGGCCGGTCGCTACGCCGCGCTGGCACAGGCGGCGCAGCAGAAACTGCAACGCGAAGCGAAACAGGACGCCGCCCAAGCCGACAAGTGGGCGCTTGCCGCCCACCCCCAGCTTGAGATGAAGACCTCGCAAGGCACCCTGGTCATCGAGTTGTATCGGGACAAGGCTCCCAAGTCGGTGGAAAACTTCCTGCAGTACGTCAACGATGGTTACTTCGACGGCACGATTTTCCATCGCGTGATCGCCGATTTCATGATCCAGGGCGGAGGCTTCACGCCGGACATGAAGCAGAAGAGTACGCGCCCGCCGATCCAGAACGAGGCCAAGAACGGGCTGAAGAACCAATTGGGCACGCTGGCCATGGCGCGCACCAGCGATCCGCATTCCGCCAGCGCCCAGTTCTTCATCAACCTCAAGGAAAACGGCTTCCTCGATTACCCAAGCCGCGACGGTTGGGGCTACGCCGTGTTCGGCAGGGTCGTGCAGGGTCTCGATGTCGTGCAGAAAATTGCCAGAGTGCCGACCGGGAATTCCGGCCAGCACCAGAACGTGCCGACCACGCCGGTAGTCATCGAAGCCGTCAGGCTGCTGCCGGCAGGCAAATAGATCCCGTCATCACGCGCCATGCTGACCATCGCAGGAACGGCCCGCCTCGTTTCCGATCTGCATCTGCGGGCCGAGCGGCCTGACCTGACACGGCGCTTTGCCGCCTTTCTCGCCGATACGGCCAGCGCAAAAGTCGAGGCGCTATTCATTCTCGGCGATCTGTTCGAGTACTGGATCGGCGATGACGACCTGGCCGACCCGTTCAATGCCCAGGTGTGTGCTCTGCTGCGCAACCTGGCGGATCGGGGTACGAAGATATTCTTCATCGCCGGCAACCGCGACTTCCTGATCGGCGAGACCTTTGCCGCTGCGGCCGGCATGCGCCTGCTCGACGAGATCGAAAGAGTCGGCGCTGGCGGCGCGGCGACCTTGCTGATGCACGGCGACACGATCTGCACCGATGACCTTCCCTACCAGCAGTTCCGGCGGATGGTGCGGGCCAAGGAGTGGCAGTCGGGTTTTCTGGCGCGCCCCCTGACCGAGCGCCGCGCCGAAGTCGAAAGCCTGCGTCGCCGCAGCGCCGAAGCCATGCTGGGCAAGACCGCCGCGATCATGGATGCCAACCCCGAAGCCATTCGACGCGCCCTGGAAACTCACGGCTGCAATCGCCTGATTCACGGCCACACGCACCGGCCCGGATGCGAACAGCTTGATATGGCGTCCGGCAGCGCCGAACGCTGGGTGCTCTCCGACTGGGATACGGGACGTGGCGATGCGCTGGAAATCGACGCGGCCGGCGTGCGCCGCCTCGACTTGTCTTCCTAAACTGAAGTTCCATCCCGACGAAGCCGAGTTTCCACGCTGATTCAATAAGTTGTCGCTGAATCACGGTTTGGTTTTCTGACTACGGCT
>MHZX01000017.1 GCA_001828935.1 Rhodocyclales bacterium RIFCSPLOWO2_02_FULL_63_24 | reverse complement strand
ACACCCTTGCCGTTCGGCTAACTCTTCCCCTTGCCGGGCGAGTAGAGGACTTTCACCTCCAAGTAAGTGCGCCCTGCCGGGCGCACCAGAAAAAAGCGGCTCCCATCGCTGAGAGCCGCTCCCTATTTGGTGCCGGCAGCCGGAATCGAACTGGCGACCTACCGCTTACAAGGCGGTTGCTCTACCATCTGAGCTATGCCGGCCAAGACTAAGTTCGATCGCAGCCTAACGCCAGCCTTGTCGGCGTTAAACCAAGCGACCGCGAACAAAATCGAATTATAGCGGAGCCAATCCACTATAGACTTGCTTCTCGTTATATCCGATTTGCTCATGGTCGCCAGCCCCCCCCCTCGCCAGCCTTTGCATCTGCTTGTCATCGCAGCATCCGAAGAAGTTGCGGCGCATTTGCACCCTGTATTTGCCGAGGCGGACAAGGCCTGCAAGTTCAATCGCATCGGTACGCCCGCTAGTTTGCGTACCGCGCTGCGCGAGCAGCCTTGGGATGCCGTGCTATATATTCCCGGCGTTTCCTCGCTCTCGGTACAAGCCGCTGTGCGACAGATCGACGAGTCCGGCTTTGACCTGCCCCTGATTGTTGTCGCCGGCCCCAACGATGAACGGGGTACGCAGCGGGCGATGAAGGCGGGAGCTCGGGATGTAATCGACGCCGATCGGCTTGAACGCCTGATTCCTGCGGTCGAGCGCGAAGTCCGCGAGGCCCGCCATCGAGCCGACCACCGCGCCGCGCTGGAAATGCTCAACGAGAGCCAGGCGCGTTTCGATGCGCTGGCATCCAATCTGCCGGGCATGCTGTTTCAACTGCGCCGCGACGCCGAGGGCGAGTTCCGCTTTCTGTTTGTCAGCGAAGGCTGCCAGAAGCTCTTTGGCTTCAAACAACAGGATTTGCTTGCGTCGGCAAACAGGCTGTTTGAGGCCTTTGATGCCGAAAAGCGGAAAAACCTTGAATACGCGCTTCGCGAATCGGCGGCCAAGGGCACGCTGCTCAATTGGGAGGGGCATACCCGCGGCCGCACGCGCCAGAAATGGATCAATCTACGCTCGACGCCCCATCGCTTCGATTCCGGCGTCGTCGAGTGGCGCGGAATCGCCACCAACGTCACCGAAAGCAAGGAAAGCGAAGCCGAGTTGCGCGGCTCCCGGCAGCAGCTTGCCGAGCTTTCGACCCACCTCGAAGCCGTCAAGGAAGAAGAGCGTGAACGCATCTCTCGCGACATCCACGACGAACTCGGCTCCATCCTGGTCTTCCTCAAGATCGAAGCGGCACATCTCGCCAGCAAGCTGCCGGAAGGTGCCGATCGTTTGCGCGAGAAAGCCCATTCAATTGAGACCTTGCTGGATCAGGCAATGAGCACTGCCAGCCGTGTCGCGCGAGAATTGCGCCCAGGCATTCTCAAGGAGTTTGGCCTACCGGCCGCGATTGAATGCCAAGCCGAGGATTTTAGCCAGCGCTTTGGCATTCCGTGCAAGGTGCAATGCGACGAAGAGGCCATCGAGCCAGAACCCGATACCTCGCTGGCGCTGTTTCGCATTGCCCAGGAAGCACTGACCAATGTCGCAAAACACGCCCATGCATCACTGGTCGTCATGCGTTTGCGGCGCGAACGCGGTAACATCCTGCTGGAGATCAGGGATAATGGTCGCGGCATTTCTGAAGCGGACATGCAGAAGCCGAGATCCTTCGGTTTGCGCGGAATTCGCGAGCGGGTATTGAGTCTTGCCGGCGATTTTTTTATAGGGCCGGCAGAACACGGCGGCACGCATATTATTCTGCGCGTTCCAGAACGGGCTGGTGTGGAACCTCCGGGTGAAGAAGAATTGCAACGCAATCTGTTTTAGTTACGGCGTAACGCCGCTCTGCGGCGAGCTTTCTCTGAAACATTAACGTGTTTTGACCATGGCCGACAAGATCCACGTCCTTATTGCCGATGACCATGCCATTGTTCGGCAGGGCCTTAAACAGATTCTTTCCGAAACCGAGGATTTGCTCGTCACTGGCGAGGCCGACGACGGCGCTGAAGCTTTGCAACTCGCCCGCCAGCAGACGTGGGATGTGTTCCTGCTCGACGTATCGATGCCGAACCGGAATGGCATCGATACGCTGAAACAGTTGAAGAAGGAATTTCCGCGCCTGCCAGTGCTGATCCTCAGCATGCACCCCGAGGAACAATACGCGGTGCGCGCCCTGAAGGCCGGCGCCTCGGGTTACCTCACCAAGCAAAGCGCGCCGGAACAGCTGGTCACGGCGATTCGTCAGGTTGCCTCGGGCAAAAAATATCTCAGCCCCGCGGTCGCCCAGCAGCTCGCGGAAGCCATTTCCGAAAATACCGAGAAGTCGCCCCATGAGCGGATCACCGATCGCGAATATCAGGTGCTCGTGCTGATATCCGCCGGCAACACGCTGACCCAAATCGCGGAAAAGCTCAACTTGGGAGTTGCCACCGTCAGCACCTACCGCGCTCGATTGCTCGAAAAAATGGGCCTCAAGAGCACGGCGGAGCTGATTCGCTACGGCCTTGAGCACGGGCTGGTCGAGTAACATGGCCAAGCCCAGCCAGCCTTCGGAAGTTGCTCGCGAGACCTTGCGTCGCCTGGCGATGAACAAGACGCCGCCGACGCCCGACAACTACCGCGCGATCTATCACGAAATCACCGGTTCGAAAATTGTCGAACCGTTTCCGGAGCGATCGCTCAAGACGTTGCAATCGGCATTGCCGCGCGATACCCAGGAGCAGGTCAGATTTGCCCGGCAGTTCGAAACCGCCATTGCCAGCGGCAACTGGGACAGCTTCGGCAGCGCGCTGATCGACTTGGTGGCCAAACCGGGCGCAGAACCGCTCGCCTGGTCTGCCCTGATCCGGGAACTGGTGCAGCAACTCGACACCCATCATGCCGGGCTTACGGCGGCGAAGAAAAAAGAAACGGTAGAGCACGTGTTGTCTGCCTCGAGTTCGCCCGAACTGCTGTATTCCCGCCTGCAGTCGGCACTGCGCTCCTGGTCGCACACGCCGGTCAGCGATGGCGCCGAAATGGTGTCGGCGGCAACCTCCGAATCGTCTCCTGCTGCGCCCTTGGCGGCAGCGGGGCACGGATCGGACAGTGCGGCGGCCACGGGCGGACGCGATCAGACGGCGTGGCGAGGGGGTATAGGCGAACTCCAGAATCTTATTGCCCAGCTACTCGACAACACCCTTTCCATCGTGTTGGCGGAAAGTCCCGAACTGGCGCGTGAATCGACTGAAATTGCAGCGGCCGTGCGGGCTGCACGCAACGCAGATGAACTCGGCGGCCTCACCGACCGCCTGAAGAAGCTCAGCTATCGCGCTCACTATGTCGCCGAAGACCAGGCGGAACTGAAGACCGCCCTACTTCATCTGGTGCATCTGATCATCGAGAACATCAGCGAGCTGGTGGTTGACGACCAGTGGCTGGCTGGCCAGATCAGTGTAGTACGCGAGTTGGTGAATGAACCGCTCAACCTGCGCCGTCTGGATGATGTCGAACGCCGCATGAAAGATGTCATCGTCAAGCAAAGTTCACTCAAGAAAAGCCTGAACGAAGCCAAGGACAGGCTCAAGGCAATGCTTGCCACCTTCGTCGACCGCCTCGCGGATTTTTCCGAAACGACCAGTGGTTATCACGACAAGATAGAAAAATGCGCGGAGCGGATCAGCCAGGCCAACGATATCGCCGACCTCTCGGATGTGCTGGATGAAGTGATGCACGAAACGCGCATCGTCCAGATCAACGCGGCTCGCTCGCGTGACGAACTGAGCGCCATGCGCGGCCGGGTCAATGAGGCCGAACGCGAAGTGACCCGTCTCCAGAACGAATTGGCGCATGCCAGCGAGTTGGTGCGGCATGATGCGCTGACCGGAGCGCTCAATCGCAAGGGCATGGACGAAGCGCTCGAAAGCGAGGTGAGCCGCCTTCGGCGCCAGCGCGGATCACTGAGCCTGGCGCTGCTGGATATCGACAACTTCAAGAAGCTCAATGACAGCCTGGGCCATGCCGTCGGCGACGCAGCCCTGGTGCATCTGTCGAAGGTGACCCACGAAGCCATCCGCCCGCAGGACACGCTGGCCCGCTACGGCGGTGAGGAGTTCGTCGTCCTGCTGCCCAACACGCCGCTGGAAGATGCGGTCAGCGCCATGGTTCGCGTTCAACGCGAGCTCACGCGCCGCTTCTTCCTGCACAATAACGACAAGGTGCTCATTACCTTCAGTTGCGGTGTCGCCGAACTGAGAAGCGATGAAACGCCCTACGATGCCCTGAAACGCGCCGACGAAGCCATGTACCTAGCCAAACGGGCCGGCAAGAACCGCGTAGTACCGGCCTGATCAGGCCGACCTGACAACCAGAGGAGGAGTCATCATGAAGACCTTGAAACAATTGCTTGAAGAGCGTCCGCGTACACCGCTTGCGGTGTCGCCCGATGACACCATTTTCTCCGCCCTGGAACTCATGGCCAAGCATGACATCGGAGCCGTGCTGGTGATGCGCGACGGAAGGCTGGCCGGCATCTTCAGCGAGCGCGATTACGCGCGCAAGGTGATTCTTTCAGGCAAATCGTCGAAAGAAACCCAAGTGCGGGAAATCATGACCGAAAAGGTGCTCTACGCCCTCCCCGAGCAGACGACCGACCAGGCAATGGCGCTGATGACTGAGAAGCGTATCCGCCATCTGCCGGTGCTTGATGCTGCTCAGCGCGTGATCGGTGTGGTGTCGATCGGTGACCTGGTCAAGGAAACGATCTCGGAACAGGCTTTCCTGATCAAGCAACTGGAACAGTACATCGCCAGTTGAACGAGCCGAGCCCTACATCGATTGCTTGATCGCCAGGAGGGCCTGATTGCGCAGGGTTTTCAGCAAGGACAATTCCTTCTCTGGGATCACGATGCTGCCCGCCTTCTCGCGATCGCAGTAGATCATCGCCACGGCATTGCCCTTGATCAGCAGAGGAAACAAGACGAAGGTCTTGGCGATCACGACCTTGCGATACCAGTCCGGAATCTTGGTGGCGATCTTGCGATCGTCGATGTCCGAGATGATGATATCGACCCCCTTGCTGATCGCCAGCTGAAATACGTTCGGCGCGTCGGCCAGGGGAAAGCGGAACTTGCGCGCCAGTTCGTTGGTATCCGGGCCAAATCCAAAACGGCCGACCATGACGCCATTTTTTGCATCCTTGAGACACAGCAACACGCGCTGAAAGCCCATTGCGCGGTACATGGTTTCGAGCGTGATGCGCAACACGTCGTTCAATGAAAAATCATCCACCAGCGAATTGCTGATGTCCTGGATACCTGCGGCAAGAATATCCTGTGCTGCATCCGGCACGCCGTCCTCATTCAGCTCGCCGGGCTCACTCTGGTCAGGCAGTTCGGGATCGCCCAGCAGGGTCGTCTCCATGGCCTTGGTCTCGGCCGAAACGACTGTTTCCGGGGGGCCGCCGGTCCAGCTCCTGACATTGCGCACAAAGGGGCTGTGCGTCAGGTTGACGTGGAGAATGGTCGCCAGTTCCCTGAGTTCCACGAACGACTTTTCCAGCACCGTCTGCAGCTGGTTGTCCGAGAACGGCATGGCCGCGCTGAAACGCTCGCGCGCCGCGCGCGTCGCTTCGCGTCGCTGCTCCTGGGGCACGGACGCGATGGCATCGCACATTTCGTTGGCGAATCCGGCGACTACCCGCAGTGATTCGTCATGGGTGGCCGGCTGCTTGACCATGCCTTCGGGCAGCGGCCGCAGGCTATTCACCAGTCCCGGCGGGAAGCCCCAATGACGCGCGATGCCGATACCCAGCTCGGAGAATGAAAGGCCGAAAACCTGGGTCGAGGCGATTTCCTCGCTGCAGTTTCTTTGCAGCATCACCTTTCGGATTTCCGCAACTTCCTCGGGAAAGTAGAACTGCGCAAGGAGCTGGCCGACGCTATGGAACAAGGCACAGACATAGGCTTCCTCGGCTTCCCGGGCCATGAACTGCTTGCTTGCGTCGCGCGCCAGGGTGCCGGCGAGGTTGGCGCGCAGGAAAGCTTCTTTCAGCTCGCGTGCGTTGCCCTTGTCCTGCATGTGCTCGAACAGCAAGACGGTAATGGCGATGTTGCGCAAGGCATCGAAGCCGAGCACGATCACTGCCCGCGAAACGGTGCTGATGCTGCCGCCACCCGCCTGCCGGTAGTACGCGGAATTCACCAGGCGCAGAATCTTGTTGGTCAGGCCGTAATCCTTGAGAATGGTATTGGATAGCCTGTTGATGCTTTCCTTGTCGGAGCGCGTCAGCTTGTTGATCGCCGAGACCGAGTCCGACAGCGCCGGGAAATCGGTCTTGTGCTTCATGCGCCGCATCAGGAATTCCAGCGTGTCCTTCTTGCCCGCTTCCATCGCGCCGGCGGTATCGATCGGCGTTGCCGCCGCACCGAGGTAGTCGTCCAGCTGCGCCTTCATCTGTGCCGCGCTGGCGGTGCGCACGGCCGGATCGCGGGCACAGGCCGTGAGAATGATGCCGGCGAGCTTGTTGTCGATGCTCAAATCGGCCGGCAGTGCGACCGGTTGGTTCAATATCTTGTGAATGATCGCGACCGAAGTGTCGCCATGCATCAAGGGCTTGCCGGAAAGCATTTCGATCATCACCAGCCCGGCGGCATAGAGATCGTTTTTCTCGCCCACCTGGCGGCCGTCGACATATTCGGGTGCCATATAGCTGAGCGTGCCCGACATGCCGGCCTGCGGCATTTCCGCGCTGGCGGAGTCGAGACGGGTGGCAATCCCGAAATCCATCACCCGCGGGCGACCTTGCGAATCGATCAGGATATTGGACGGTTTCAGGTCGCGATGAATGATTCCTGCGGCGTGGGCCATCGCCAGCGCATCGAGTACCTGGCGCATCAGGTCCGCGGTACGCGCGGGCGCAATGCGGCCTTCCCTGGCGATCAATTCGGCGAGGCTGGGACCAGCGACATACTCGAACACCAGATACGGATCGCCGTCCTCTTCGCCGGCATCGAAAATCGGCACCAGATTGGGGTGACGCAGGCGACTGACGGCGCGCGCCTCGTCCAGCAAGGCCGCATTCCGCTTGGCATCGGTACGGGCAAAATGCAGCGTCTTGATCGCGACTTCGCGCTCGAGCTGGGGATCCCACGCAAGATATACGACACTCTGGGCTCCGCGCCCGAGTTCACGGCGAATTTCGAAGCGGCCTACACTTTTTTCCATAGACGAATCTTAGCAGTCGTTCAGGTTGCCAAGAGACCGCCGCGCCCATAACATAGCGCCATGGAACCCACTGACGCGACCGATCCTCCCGAAGTCCTGCAGGCTCGCCTGGTTGAATTGCGCACCGAGCATCGCGATCTCGACGAGGCGATCAGCCGTCTGCTGCTGACCCCGCCCGAGGACCAACTGGTGGTGCGACGCCTGAAGAAGCGCAAGCTGCTGATCAAGGATCGCATCTCGGTCCTTGAGCGCATGCTCGATCCCGATCCCGACGAATACGCATGAGCGCTCCCGCAGGGCCGTCCCAAGGTGGCGCATCCAATAACATGGAGCCGCGCAAGCGGCGAACCGCAATCACCCCCTTCCTCGGCAAGGGGGCTGGGAGAATGGTAGTCCAATGACCTACAATTTCGATACCCTCGCCCTGCATGCAGGCCAGGTGCCGGACGAGCGCTACGGCGCGCGCGCGACGCCGATCTATCTCACCACCTCCTTCGTTTTCAAGGATTCCGACCAGGCCGCCGCGCTGTTCAATATGGAACGCGCCGGCCACGTCTATTCGCGCATCTCGAACCCGACCAACGCCGTGCTCGAAGAGCGCATCGCGGCGCTGGAAGGCGGCGTCGGGGCAATTGCCGTCGCCTCGGGGCAGGCTGCATTGCATCTGGCGATTGCCACCCTGATGGGCGCCGGCTCGCACATCGTTGCCAGCCGGTCGCTGTATGGCGGCTCGCACAACCTGCTCGACTACACCCTGCCGCGCTTCGGCATTACCACGACGTTCGTCGATCCGCGCGATATCGATGCCTGGCGCGCCGCGATCCGCCCCGAAACGCGCCTGCTGTTCGGCGAAACGCTGGGCAACCCCGGGCTCGACGTGCTGGACATTCCCGCCGTGTCGGCCCTGGCCCACGAACACGGCTTGCCATTGATGGTGGACAGCACCTTCACCACGCCCTGGCTGATGCGTCCGTTTGACCATGGCGCCGACCTGATTTTCCATTCCGCGACCAAGTTCCTCGGTGGTCACGGCGTCGCCATCGGCGGCCTGCTGGTCGATGGCGGCACATTCGATTGGGACACGTCCGGAAAATTTCCGACCCTGACCGAGCCCTACGAGGGCTTTCACGGCATGGATTTCAGCGAGGAATCCACCGTCGCCGCCTTCCTGCTGCGGGCGCGGCGCGAGGGTCTGCGCGATTTCGGCGCCTGCATGAGCCCGATGACCGCGTTCCAGTTGCTGCAAGGCGTGGAAACCCTGCCGCTGCGCATGGAACGGCATGTCGCCAACACGCGCCAAGCGGTCGCGCACCTGGTGAATAGCGAAGCGGTCGAGAGCGTGGCCTATCCCGAACTCGAAAGCCATCCCGACCATGCACTGGCGCAACGACTGTTGCCGCGCGGCGCCGGTTCGGTATTCAGCTTCACCCTGAAAGGCGGCCGTGGCGCAGGGCGCAAGTTCATCGAAGCGCTACGCGTGTTCTCCCATCTGGCCAATGTCGGCGACGCCAAGTCGCTGGTGATCCACCCCGCCTCCACCACCCATTTCCGGATGTCCGACACCGCACTCGTGGCAGCCGGCATCCATCCCGGCACCATCCGCCTGTCGATCGGCCTGGAAGACGCCGGCGATCTGATCGAAGACCTGAATCGCGGCCTCGCTGCCGCCGCGAAAGCCTGATCATGCAAATCGACATCGACGGTCAAACCGCCTACGCCTACACCGGCGGCAAAGCTTTTGACGCCGCCCTGCCCTGCGTCGTATTCATCCACGGCGCGCAGAACGACCACAGCGTCTGGGGCCTGCAAAGCCGCTGGTTCGCCCATCACGGCTTTGCCGTACTGGCTGCGGATCTTCCCGGCCATGGCCGCAGCACGGGCAGCCCTTTATCCTCGATCGAGGATCTGGCCGACTGGATTGAACTGCTGCTGGAAAGAGTCGGCGCTGGCGATGCGGCGAAAAACGTCTCGCTGGTCGGTCACAGCATGGGCTCGCTGACCGCCCTCGAATGCGCCTCGCGCCATCCGGCGCGCATCGCGCGCATTGCGTTGCTGGGCACCGCCGTACCGATGCCGGTATCCGATGTCTTGCTGGT
Source organism: Rhodocyclales bacterium RIFCSPLOWO2_02_FULL_63_24 (assembly GCA_001828935.1). GTDB lineage: Bacteria > Pseudomonadota > Gammaproteobacteria > Burkholderiales > Rhodocyclaceae > Sulfuritalea. Next base: position 1,760 of record MHZX01000017.1, on the reverse strand, counting down.
CCCGGCGCAAGACAATGAGCCCAAGGCCATCGCCATGATCAACACCTGGTCGCATTCGCCGCGCGGCTCCTTCGGCGGCAACACTGTGCCAGGCATGTGGCTGCTGGGCGCCTCGCGCCGGCTCATGGAACGACAGCGGCCCGGCGTGCTGCACAATGATCTGGCCGCCTGCAACGCCTATACGCACGGCATGGCGGCCGCCGCCGCGCTGGCCTGCCCGGCGCTGATCATCAGCGGCAGTCGGGACATGATGACCCATCCGAAAGCCGCCGCCAAACTGGCCGCCGCGATCGGCGACGTCAGGAGCGTCAGTCTCGACGGTGCCGGGCACGCGCTGATGGCCGAGCAGCCCGACGCGGTGCTCGACGCCTTGCGCAGCTTCATTGCCTGACTGTGCTCCGCATGTTTCTTACGGTACTGCTGATCTGCAGTCGCTCTTCCTGTCCCCTGTGATACATCCCCGCGCATGAACCACAAACGAAACATCGCGCTGCTGGCCGCCGCGCAGGCCCTGCTGCTGACCAACGGCATCATGCTGGTGGCGATCAACGGCCTCCTCGGCCTGCAGCTCGCAGCCGACAAGCGGCTGGCCACCTTGCCGATCACCACCTATGTGATCGGCGGCGCGCTGGCGACGCTGCCCGCTGCCTTTTTCATGAAGCGCCACGGTCGGCGCGCCGGTTTCATGCTGGGTGCGGGTCTCGGCATCCTGGGCGCGCTGATTTCCGCCTTCGCGGTCAGTATCGGCAGCTTCTGGCTGCTCTGTCTCGGCACCGTGTTTGCAGGCGTCTATAACGCCTTCGGCCAGCAGTACCGCTTCGCCGCCGCCGATGCCGCGCCGCTCGACTGGAAGGGCAAGGCGATCTCGCTGACGTTGGCCGGCGGCATTCTCGGCGGCGTGATCGGCCCGGAAGTCGGCAAGCTGACCCGCACCTTGCTGGAGCCCACCTACCTCGCCAGCTACGGTGCGCTGATCGGCTTCGCCACGCTGTCCTTGTTGATTGCCAGCCGCCTGGATATTCCGCCGCTATCGGTCGCCGAACAACGCGCCGTCGGTCGCCCGTTGAGCCGGATTGCACGCCAGCCCGCCTTCATCGTCGCCGTGCTGGCGGCCGCGTGCGGCTACGGCGTGATGAACCTGCTGATGACGGCAACCCCGCTGGCCATGGACATCTGCGGCCTGCCGTTCGCGAACACGGCGTTCGTCCTGCAATGGCATGTCATCGCGATGTTCGCGCCTTCGTTTTTCACCGGCGACCTGATCAAGCGCTTTGGCGTGCTGAACATCCTCCTTGTCGGCGCCGGACTGATGTTTGTTTGCATCGGTATCGCGCTTTCCGGCGTCACCCTGATGCATTTCTGGTGGGCACTGGTGCTGCTCGGCGTGGGCTGGAACTTCCTGTTCATCGGCGGCACTACCCTGCTCACGGAAACCTACCGTCCCGAAGAAAAGGCCAAGGTGCAGGGCACCAATGATTTCGTCGTACTCGGCGTGCAGGGACTCACCTCGCTTTCGTCCGGGGTCTTGATCAGCAGCGAAGGCTGGGCCAGCCTCAACACCTATGCCCTGCCGATCGTAGCCATGACGACGCTGGCAAGCATGCTGCTGTGGTTGCGCCGCAAGTATTCGACCGGCCCGGGGGTCTCATGAATGCGTTCCTGCATCCATTAACCTGAAGTTCCATCCCGACGAAGCCGAGTTTCCACGCTGATTCAATAAGTTGTCGCTGAATCACGGTTTGGTTTTCTGACTACGGCTG